>JANTFR010000073.1 GCA_024763355.1 Anaerolineales bacterium | reverse complement strand
TTGGCGTTTTCAAACAATAGCCAGCCAACGTTAAGGCTTAGCGGACACCATCTTCATAATCGCTTATCTATTGCTATTTTCCTAAATAATGCTAAAATGAGTATGCGTCCACCTAAGCCGCAGAAAACAGGGTCTCCGCGCCATCCCGATGGCTATAAAATACAACAAAGAACCTCAAAAGTCAAGCACGAAAAGAAAAAATCCGTTCAATCTGTGTAATCTGCGGATACCACGCGGCAAATTTGGAATTGCTGACAAAAAGCAGTCACCCCAGACCTGTCCTGCACAAGGCTGAAGGGGCGACTTTCCCTCTCCCCTCTCCCCTCCCACCTCCATGACTCCCCCTTCCAAGAAAAAACTTCTCGACCAACTTCGGGACGCCATCCGCCTCAAGCACTACTCCTACCGCACCGAAGAAGCCTACGTGGATTGGGCGCGGCGCTTCATCCTCTTCCATAACAAACGCCACCCGAAAGACATGGGGGCTCCCGAAATCCGGGCTTTTCTCCTTCATCTCGTCAACGAGCGTCATGTGGCTGCCTCCACGCAGAACCAGGCCCTCAGCGCCATCCTTTTCCTCTATCGGGAAGTCCTCAACAAAGAGATTGAGCCGATTATGCTCTCTCGCGCCAAACGCCCGGAGCGCCTTCCCACTGTCCTCACGCGGGATGAAGTTCACCGCCTTTTGGAGCAACTCAACGGCACCCACAAACTCATGGCGCAACTTCTCTACGGCTCTGGCCTGCGCCTCATGGAGTGTGTCCGCTTGCGCGTCAAGGACATTGATTTCGAATATCACACCATCATCGTCCGCGATGGCAAGGGCGCCAAGGACCGCGTCGTGCCCCTCCCCGATACCGTCATCCCCGTCTTGCGCCGCCAGGTAGAACGCGTCCGCCTCCTGCACGAAGAAGACCTGGCCGAGGGAGCCGGAGCGGTCTTCCTTCCTAACGCCCTGGCGGAAAAATATCCCAACGCCGCCAAAGAGTTCATCTGGCAGTACCTCTTCCCCGCCTCCAGGCGCTCTTATGACCCCCGTTTGCCGGCCCAGGAAGGCCCGCCCACCCGCCGCCATCACGTTGACCCCTCCGGCTTGCAGCGCGCTATCCGCAGAGCCGCCCCCAAAGCCGGTATCGAGAAGCGCGTCACCGCCCACACCCTCCGCCACTCCTTCGCCACCCATCTCCTCGAATCTGGATATGACATCCGTACCGTTCAGGAACTTCTCGGCCACAAAGATGTCCGCACCACCATGATTTACACCCACGTCCTCCAGCGCGGCGGATTGGCCGTCAAAAGCCCCCTGGATATGTGATCTCCCCCTGGGGAAGGCACTGCACCTTGCTCGCCCGCCGGTTTTGCGCATAGCCAGAGCGTCTTGCTCCTCGCCAGAACTTGGCAGCCCTCAACAGGGACAAGTAAAGCCCGCCATCCTGGTTGACTGACAAATCTCCTGTTATGGCACCCGGAGTCGTGAAGAATACAGGAAATCATCGCACAACACCAAGAAAAGTCTGTGCTCGCTGTGTCTCCGTGTGAACAAATCAGGCATTTGCGCGTTTCGTCAGGCTATCGGGCCCGCCCCCTTTGGCTGCCGCCTGGCCCCCTCGCGGGGTATGGAGCGAAAGTCACGGCGATAACCTGCAAAATCTACCCGTCTGAGTTGTTTCGCAGTCGCCGAAGGCTTGGCCTGAGCAAGGTCGAAGGGGCGACTTCGCGGATGTCGGTGCAGTTTCAACTGCCGAATACTCTGCCAGCCCCCTTGCGCTTGCGCATAGCCAAAACCCCACCAACCACCGAACCAATGCACCGATGAACCAATGCACCAATGAACCAATGCAATCGATGCACCAACCTGACACCTGTCACTTGACGCCTCTCCCCCCACTGACTACAATGCAAGAGCAGGTGGAACCGTTACCACCCCCTGCGCGTGCCGCCCGTCACCCACCCTGTGCCACTTGACACCTGACACTTGACACCTGACACTTGACACCTGACACTTGATACCTGACACTTGACACCTGGCACTTGATACGTGACACTTGATACCTGGCACCTGACACCTGACACCTCCCTAGGAGAATTCCATGACCGACTACCTTTTCCGCGGCGACCTTGCCGCCCTGGACCCCGAAGTTGCCGAACTGATTGACCTGGAAGCCGAGCGTCAGTACCGGCGGCTCATCCTCATCCCCAGCGAAAGCACCGCGGCCCCCGCCGTACGCGAAGCGCTGGGGTCTGTTTTTCAGAACATCTACGCCGAGGGATACCCCCCCGAAGAGACCCGCTGGATGCGCGAAGGGGAAATCCTGAACTACGCCGAGCGCCTCAGCGAGTACCGCCGCTTCTCCGACCCGCGCTTCTACAAAGGCGTGGAATACGCCGACCTCGCCGAAGCCCTCGCCCGCCGCCGCGTCGCCGAGCGTTTCGCCGCCAACGGTCTCACCGCCGACGACCTCTACGTCAACGTCCAGCCTCTCTCCGGCGCGCCGGCCAACAACGCCGTCTACCACGCCCTCCTCCAGCCCGGCGACACCCTCATGGGCATGGACCTCTTCCACGGCGGACACCTCTCCCACGGCTCGAAGGCCAATCGCTCCGGCAAACTCTACCACGCCGTCCATTACAGCGTTGACCCCGAGACCGAGCGCCTCAACTACAGCGCCATCGCTTCCCTCGTGGAGGAGCACAAACCCAAAATCATCGTCGTTGGCTACTCCTCCTACCCCTGGAGCGTGGATTGGGAGAAGTGGCGCGCCATCGCCGATTCGGTGGGCGCCATCCTCATGGCCGACATCGCCCACGTGGCCGGGATGGTCGTGGCGGGGGCCTACCCCTCGCCGGTGGGCTACGCCGACGTGATTACCTTCACCACCCACAAGACCCTCGCCGGGCCGCGCGGCGCTTGCATCATCACTCCCCACCGCACCCTGGCGCGCAAACTCGACCGCGCCGTCTTCCCCGGCGAACAGGGCGGCCCGCACGTCAACGTCTTCGCCGCCATCGCCGTCGCCATGAAACTGGCCGGCACCGAGCAATTCAAGGCCATGCAACACCAGATTGTCAAGAACGCCGCCGCCTTCACCGCCCGCTTGCAGGAACGCGGCTTCCGCATTCCCTATGGCGGAACCGACACCCACCTGATGAACCTGGATTGCAAATCGGTCACCGGGCCGGATGGAACCCCCCTCTCCGGCGACATGGCCGCCCGCATTCTGGATGTGGCCGGTATCGTCGTCAACCGCAACACCATCCCCGGTGACACCTCCGCCCTGCGCCCGACGGGTATCCGCATGGCCTCTCCGTGGGTCACCCAGCGCGGCTTCAAAGAACCGGAAATGGAGGAACTGGCCGATATCATCGCCGACCTCCTCCAGGCCGCCACCCCCTACACCCTGCCGGGACGCCGCCGCCCCCTCCTGCGTGCCAAAGTGGACTTCCTCTTCCTCGAGGACGCCAAAATCCGGGTCCGCCAACTGGCCGAGAAAGCGGGCATCGATTTCATGCCCACCCGCCACGGCTACCCCCACTTCTACTACCTGGACGACGACACCTCGGCGGGCGAGGAGTGGGACGCCCTCGACATCTACGGCGAGCAGGTGCGCGCCTTCCTCAACTTTGCCCTCAGCAGCGATATCGAAGCCTTGCAGCCCGGCGAGAGCCAGCCGACCCGTCTTTACCTCCCCCAGCGTGCCGTGGATGGCTACCTTACCTGCCTCTCGCCCACCGCCTTCCGCCTCAACCTGCCCTCCAAAGACCTTCCCCTGGCCGCTGCTTTTCTGCGGGATTTGAGCGAGGGCTACATCGCCTTTGATGATGACTTGCAGCGCAAGATTCCCGGCCCGGTTGTGGTTGCCGATTCCACTGCCCGCCCTGAACCGCGGGTGACCGGTGACCCCCTCGGGACGCGCAAACCCTGGTTTATCGGTATCCCCGCTAAGGGCGCGGGGGACCCCCTGCCTCCCTTTGCGTGGCGCGAACCCCCCGAAGATGAATCCAATCTCAAACGCACTCCCGTTTACGACCTCCACAAGGAACTGGGCGCCAAGATGGTGCCTTTCGCCGGTTGGGAGATGCCCGTCTGGTACTCCTCCGTCGTGGAGGAGCATCTCGCCGTGCGGCAGGCCGCCGGCCTCTTCGATGTCGCCCACATGGGCGTCTATCAGGCCGAAGGGCCGGATGCCTGCGCCTTCCTGGATAGCGTCTGCGGCAATCACATCGGCAAGTTGAAAGTGGGGGAGTCGCTCTACACCCATTTCCTCGACCCCGATGCCAACGTGATTGACGACCTCTTGGTGTACCGCCGCGACCAGGAAAAGTACATGCTGGTGGTCAACGCCTCCAACGATGACAAGGATTGGGCCTGGCTGAACGCGGTGCGAGAGGGCGTGGTGCGCGTGGATAACGAGCGCCCCTGGGCGCGGGCTTACGGCTACAACCTCACCCTCCGTAACCTGCGCGATCCCAAAGAAGGCGACGATATGCGGGTAGACATTGCCCTCCAGGGACGCCTGGCCCGCGATATCCTCCTGGCGTTGGGCTGCGATGCCGAGACGCGCAAGCGGATTATGAAACTCAAGCGCACCGAACTGTGCGAGGCCGAAGTGGGCGGCTTCGATTTGGTCGTCTCCCGCACCGGCTACACCGGCGAGAAGATGGCCTTCGAGTTGTTCGTCCACCCCGACCGGGCGGCGGAACTCTTCAAGGCGCTTCTGGAAGTCGGCGAACCCTACGGTCTCAAACCCTGCGGCCTGGGGGCGCGCGATTCGCTGCGTACCGAGGCCGGGCTGCCCCTCTACGGGCATGAGATGGGCGGCGACCTCAACCTGGGCGTCGGCGAGGCCGGTTTCGGCAACTACGTCAAAATTTACAAGCCCTGGTTCATCGGGCGGCAGGCCTTCCTCCGCCGCGAAAAGGAGCGCTCTGCCGTGGTGGTGCGTTTCCGCTTCCCGGAGAAAGGAACCCGCATGGCGCACCACGGCGACCCCGTGCTCGACAAGCGCGGCAAAGTGATTGGCGTGGTCACCAGTTGCGCCGTGGATATGGACGGCCTGCTCACCGGCCAGGCCTACGTGCCCCTCAAATACGCCGCCGAGGGCACGAAGTTGTTCATCTTCCAGGGCGCGCCGAAGAAGGCCCTCAAATCTCCCGCCGACCTTACCGCCGGCGACCGCACGGTGCTCCCCTCCGAGGCGGTGGTCTTACCCCGCTTCCCCAAACTGTAAACACCTCAGCCTCCTCTCCGGGGGAGGCTTTTTGTTGGAGAGACGTTGGCGAGACTTCCGAAGTCTTGCAAGACTTCGGAAGTCTCGCCCCAACCCCTACAGGAGCCGATACCATGTACTCTGATACCTTGTGGGATTACCGTTACGCCCAGCGCACCCACCGCATGAAGAGTTCCGCCATCCGGGAACTGCTCAAACTCACCCAGCAGCCCGACATCATCTCCTTTGCCGGCGGCTTGCCCGCCCCGGAGTTGTTCCCCGTAGCCGAAGTGGAGCGCGCCTCCCAAATCGTGCTCGAAAAGCACGGCGCGCAGGCCCTCCAGTACAGCACCACCGAGGGCTTCCTCCCCCTGCGGGAGATGATTTGCCGCCATACCAGCCGCTACGGTCTCTACGTAACCCCCGAAAACGTCCTGATTACCTCCGGTTCCCAGCAGGCCCTCGACTTGCTGGGCAAAATCTTCATCAACCCCGGCGACCGCATCCTGGTAGAGAACCCCACCTACCTGGGCGCTATCCAGGCCTGGAACGCCTACGGCGCGGAATACGTCACCGTGCCCTGCGACGAATACGGCATGAAAACCGATGAACTGGAGGCTGCCCTGCGCGCCGGCCCCAAGTTCATCTACGTTCTGCCCAATTTCCAGAACCCCACCGGCGCGACTCTGGCGCTGGAGCGCCGCAAGCAGTTGATTGCCCTGGCCGACCAGTACGGCGTCCCCATCATCGAGGACGACCCCTACGGGCAGTTGCGCTACGAGGGCGAACACATCCCCTCCGTGGTGGCGCTGGATAGCGAATACCGCGGCAACAACCACGCCACTTACTCCGGCAACGTGATTTACCTGAGCACCTTCTCGAAAACCCTCGCCCCCGGTTTACGGCTGGCCTGGGTGGTGGCCCCTCCCGGCGTCATCGGCAAACTGGTGCAGGCCAAACAGGGCGCCGACCTGCACACCTCCACTTTCAACCAGATGGTAGCCTACGAGGTCGGCAAGGGCGGTTTCATTGACCGGCACGTGCGCGAAATCCGCAAAGTGTACGGAGCGCGCCGCGACCTGATGCTCGGCCTGATGGACGAACTCTTCCCTCCCGGTGTGCGCTGGACGCGTCCCCGCGGCGGGCTGTTCCTGTGGGTTACTTTGCCCGAAGAACTGGATGCCTCCGAAGTTTTCAAGGTCGCCGTGCGGCGCAAAGTGGCCTTTGTCCCCGGCGCGCCTTTCCATCCCGTCGGCGGGGGGGAGAACACCATGCGCATCAATTTCTCCAACGCCCGCCCGGAGCAAATCGAGCAGGGCGTCGCTCGCCTGGCGGATACCCTCAAAGAAATGCGGCTAAGACTTCCGAGATTTTGACGAGAGCCGCTCCGGGCGAACACCGTCCCCCGGAAATCTCGGAAGTCTTGGAGTGCCGTCCAGCTCTCAGGCCATCTCGATACGGTTCTTCCCGCTTGCTTTGGCGCGGTACAAGGCTGCATCCGCTCGCTGGATGCAGCCTTCCAGATTCTCGCGGGGTGCTGAAACGGCTACCCCCATGCTTGCAGATAGAGGCACAGGAACATCCTGGTAAAACAGCCGTGTCGTTTGAATGGCATCGAAAAGCCGGCCTGCCAGGGCGCGGGCGTCTTCGATGGTGGTGCGGGGCAGCAGGATGATGAACTCGTCGCCCCCGTAGCGACTCAAAATGTCCTGGCGGCGAATCTGGCGGCGCAGTATCTCGCTCAGTTTTTGCAGCGCCAGGTCGCCGGCCTGATGGCCGTAGGTGTCGTTGATTTCTTTCAAATTGTCCATATCCAGCATAATGATGGTGTAAGAACTTCGCTGTTGTTCCGGGATATTGGCGGCTTTCTCGAAGAAACCGCGGCGATTGTAGATGCGGGTCAGCGAGTCGGTGATAGCATGTTGACTGGTGAGGCGCAGCAAGACCGCGTTGTGCAATGCAGATGCCGCTGTCAGGGCAAAATTCTCCAGAATGGTCACCTCGTCGTTTTGCAGAGAGATTCCTGATAAAAGATGGAAAGCCATTGTCCCGAACCATTGTCTCTCACCGTGAAGGGGAATAACGTGTACCGCATGGTCGTTTTGCAGGATGGTTTTGCTAGAGAAGGTTTCTTTTCGCATCTGTTCGACGCGTATATCGGTCAGGAACATCTCTCCTGCTTTGTCAGGAGGATAGTGAAGATGAACAGACGGCGAAACGTCGGGGATTTCGACGAAATACCCCTCGACAAAACTGCATTGGTCGGCAATCAATTCATGTCCCTGCTGCAAGATTTTCTCTCTCAAGGCAGAGACCCTCGTCGTTTTGAACAACATCTGCGCGCTGCTGTACAGTAATCGAATGTGCCGGGTCTGCCGGTTGAGCAGTGCTTCATTTCGTTTTCGTTGAGTAATGTCGCGCAACGAGAGTACCCGCCCAATCAGTGCCCCTTCATGGGAGTTCAGCAGCGGCAGACATTGACGTTCTGCATGGAGATATTGCCCGTCGACATGGATGCTGAAATCCGCCTGAAAGTCTGTTTTGCTTCCCAGGCAATCGGGCGAAGGGCTGGAACCACACACCAATTGACATCCTATCTGTCCGATGATTTCGGGTCTCTTCTTGTGCAGAAAGGTTTCTGTCGCCGGGTTAATGTCCACTATTTTCCCGGTTGTATCCAACAGGAGAATGGCGTCTGGCAGGTTGTCCACCACTGTCAGAGCGGCCAACGGACGCATATCGAAGATACGCTGACGTAAGGTGCCCAGCACAATTAAAATGGTGGCAATCGCCAGGATAATGGGCGTGTAATCCTTTTCGAGATGGGTGATACGAAAGACGTGGCCCAGATTGGCAAGCAAGGCAACTCCCACCCCCGCAATCAGTAAGCGGGAGTATCTCCGGGGGGTATGTCGTTCTTGAATGTAGGCTCGCAGGAGCAAGAAAAAAGCGATAAGGTCTAACAGGTGGGAATACAGGAGGTGGAAATAAAACCAGGAACCGTATTGAGGATGGATGCTGAGGAAAAAAGCATGGCGTTTGAAATGCACTGTTCTCCACACCAGCGGCACTTGAGGGGCTGCCGTGGTCAGTACGATGGTGACAAGAGGAATACCGTACAGCGCCCAGCGAAAACGCTCCCAGCGGGGATTGCTCTGCAACGTGTAGGCATGAGCGAAAATCACCAACGTGGGGGGAAGCAGCGCGATGAAAACATAGGTAACTTTTGCCCAGAAAAGTGTTCCCTCTTCGGCTGGCGCGAGTACCTCGAACCAGTTGGCTTGCAGCCAGCCGATAATGAGAAAGGTAGCCGCTATCAATGGCATGTGCCCTTTCACATGGCGGTGCGGCCATGCTGCGTAGACAATCATCAACAGGATGACTGTGAGCGTAGGGGCCAATACCAAAAAGGCGAGATAAGACAATTCGTTGATTTCCATGATATAGCCTGAAACCCCAAAAAACGGCAGGCCTTATCGGGCGCATCCCCTCTTTTGTGCGGCTGTGCCTCGATTGTCCCGTGATGGGGGGCAGGGACACAAAGCATGAACCGACCTGACAGATAGATTTTACCTTAAGTAAGCACGAGTTGGATAGATGAGAACAAAACAAATGTATGCCAGAGACGTGTCTCTTTGGCAACATCTTGCAAAGCGACGTATTGGGCAGGAGGGACAAGTATGGGGTGGAGTGTTGTCTCCACATTCAATTCTGGGTACAATGATGCCATGAAAAAAGCCTGGCTGTGGATGATTATCATCGCGCTTCTCTTGGGGGGATGCAATCAACTTTCCGGGGGGGTAGATATCCCCGAAGGGAACGCGGTAACGGAACCTCCTTTGGGCGGGCTGCCCTCCCCTGGGGTAACGCGCCCACCGCTAAGCGAGTCCGTTTCCTCCCCCACCCCTGCGATTCTCCCCTCCCCGACGGCAACGCCGCTTCCCCCCTCTCCAACGATTACCTCCACCCCTACGGATACGCCTTCCCCGCTCCCCGGCGATACTCCCACGGTAACGCCTACGCCTACCTTTGCTTTCCCGCAGGCGCGGGTGAGCGTGGCGATGGCGCACTGCCGTTACGGGCCGGCCACGGCCTATCTCCATGCCGCAGACCTGTACGAGGGCGATACCGGGCAGGTGTGGGGACGCTCGGCGCGCAGCACGTGGCTGTACGTGCGTTTCGACAAGTTGAAGTATGCCTGCTGGGTAGCCCCCTCCGTGGTGGATGTGCAGGGAGATGTCGGCACGCTGGTGACCCAGGAACCGCGCCTGCCGGTCTCAGTGCTCTATCCGCCGCCGGACAACGTGCGCGCCGTGCGTGAGGGAAACCAGGTGACGGTTTCGTGGGGGCGCGTTCCCATGACGAAGGACGACGACCGCGGCTACATGCTGGATATCTACGTTTGTCAGAAGGGCGCGTACATCTGGTGGCCGGTTTCTTTCAAAAACCAGTATACTACCCATTACACCGTCACCGATGAGGCTGGCTGCCCGGCCCCTTCAGGTGGCAAATTGGCCGCGGTGGAAAAACACGGCTACACCGATTGGGTAGAAATCCCCTGGCCTGTACCATGAAAAGGATGTGGATATGAAAGCCGGTATGTTGCGATTCTTGATGAATGTATGGCCTCCCTACCGGGGCGCTGGTATCCGGGTGCGCAAAATCAGCCCCGATTACCGGGAAGTCATCGTTGAGATGCCTTTGCGCTGGTACAACCGCAATTACGTGGGCACGCATTTTGGCGGCAGCCTCAGCGCCATGACCGACCCTTTTTACATGCTGATGCTGATACAAAACCTCGGTTCGGAGTATGTCGTCTGGGATAAATCTGCCTGTATCGAATTTGTGCGCCCCGGACGCGGCACGGTGCGGGCGCATTTCCGCCTGGATGAGGCCCGGATAGAGACCCTGAGGACGGATTGCGCGGACGGGCAGCCTCACTTTCCTGAGTTTTCAGTAGATGTTGTCGATGAGGGAGGAAAAGTGGTTGCCCGCGTCCGAAAGACGTTGTATGTGCGTCGCAAACCGGCGTCATAACCGAAGAGACGGATTTCCGAATCAAGTCATCCAGGTCACGCGGTCGTGGTGAGAAGGCCGGTTGGGAGGAGCGGGTTCAAAAGCCGGATACCCCAGGTAAATGAAGGAAATCAAGGGTTGTTCGGGAGACAGCCCTAAAAATTCCTTGACGCGCGGCTCGCTGGCGGGAGTTCCCGTGCGCCATTTGGCCGCTAATCCCAGGGCGTGGGCCGCCAGAAGTAAATTTTGCACCGCCGCGGCCGTGGCGCAGATGTTTTCGGTCAGGATTTCTTTGGGGCTGCCGGGTAAGGCGGCAGCAGCGACAATCAAGACGGGGGCGCGCAACGGTTTTCGGCGTTCCTTCTCGTAGGCGCTCTCCGGCAAATCGGGAAATTTCTCGCGCAAAATATCGGCAAAGATTTCTCCCAGGCGTTCTCGCGCTGCCCCTGTCAGGACGATGAAGCGCCAGGGACGCACCTTGTAGTGATTGGGGGCCTGGACGGCGGCTTCCAGCAGGCGCTCGATGACCTCCCGCGGCACGGGGTCGGGCTTGAGTTTGGGGATGGATTTACGGGTAAAGATGGCTTCGATAGCGTCCATAGTTTTGTGCATGCCCCTCCCCCATTGGGGGAGGGGATAGGGGTGGAGGTCTGACCGGTAGAAATGTTGCGTCAGAGCGTTTCCCAAACGCCAAAGCAGCCTCCCCTGCGGGAGGCTGCTCTGGTCAAGGATTTACGCATACCATTGTCCTACTGGCGATGCTTCAACGCGGCCTGCGCCGCCGCCAGGCGGGCAATCGGCACGCGGAAGGGGGAGCAGGAGACGTAGTTGTTGCCAATCAGGTGGCACCACTCGATGGAATCGGGGTCGCCGCCGTGCTCGCCGCAGATGCCGACTTCCAGTTCGGGACGCGTCTTGCGCCCTTCGGAGATAGCCCACTTCATCAGGTTGCCCACACCATCGCGGTCAATCGTCTGGAAGGGGTTCTTGGGCAGGATGCCCTTCTCCACGTAGGTCAGCAGGAAGGAGCGTTCGGCGTCGTCGCGGGAGTAGCCGAAGGTCATCTGCGTCAGGTCGTTGGTGCCGAAGGAGAAGAACTCGGCAACACTGGCGATTTCGGCAGCCGTTACCGCCGCCCGCGGGATTTCAATCATCGTTCCGAACTTGTAGGAGAAGGAGACGCCTTTCTCTTCCATGACCTGCTTGGCAATCTCCTCCAGGCGGGGCTGGATGGCCTTCAACTCGTTGATGTGCCCGGTGAGGGGAATCATCACCTCAGGCTTCACGTCCACACCCTTCAGGGCCGCGTCGCAGGCGCCCTCGAAGATGGCGCGGACCTGCATCTCGACGATTTCGGGCATCACGATGCTCAGACGCACGCCGCGCAAACCCATCATCGGGTTGCTTTCGTGCAGGGCGCGCACCTTGTTGAGCAGGTCTTCCTTCTCGGCCAGGCCCTCGGTCTCGCCCTTGACGCGCATGGTGATGACTTCTTCCAGCAGTTCCTCTTCCGAGGGCAGGAATTCGTGCAGCGGCGGGTCAATCAGGCGAATGATGACCGGATAGCCGTCCATTGCCTCGAAGAGCCCCTCGAAGTCCTTGCGCTGGTAGGGGAGCAGTTCGTTGAGGGCGGCGGTGCGCTCTGCGCTGGTCTT
>JANTFR010000072.1 GCA_024763355.1 Anaerolineales bacterium | reverse complement strand
GAGGGGGGTGCCCTGAGCCTGTCGAAGGGCGGGGGGAGGGGGTGAGGGTCACCGGAATCTCCCCCGGTACGGTGTCGATGTGCCCCAGCAGGACGATTTGCCGCGGCCCCTTGCCCATCACGCCGACCGCATTGCCGGCCTCATCGCGGCGGACTTGCGTATAGCCAAGTTCTGCCATCCGCCCCAGGATGTATTCCACCGCGGCGTGTTCCTCCCCGGAGGGGCTGTAGCGTTTGACGAGTTCCGTGAGGGTAGTAAAATCTTGTTTCATGGTATACTTTTTCTGAAAATGTATAACGATAGTGGATGAAGTAGAGCAACTGCGAGCAGTTGCTCTACAGCGGAGGAAATTGTTTTATGAAGACGATGACCGTATCTCAAAAAGGCTGGATTGTCATCCCGAAGGAAATTCGCGAGCGCTACGGGATACACCCCGGCACGAAGGTCGCGATTGTGGATTACGGCGGCGGAATCTCGTTGGTGCCGCTGCCGGACGACCCGATTGAGGCGGCGCGGGGCTTTTTGCGAGACTTTCCGCAAGAGGAGGACACCACGTCGTTGACCGAAGAACTCCTGAAGGAGCGTCGTCAGGAGTACGAGCGCGAAGAAGCGAAAATCCGGCACTTCGGAGAATAGCGGGATGGAGCGTTTTGTACTCGACACTTTTGCGCTGATGGCGTACTTTCGGGATGAGCCTGGCGCGGCACGGGTGCGGAGTCTGATGGAAGCCGCGGCGCGGGGCGAAGTGGAACTCAGCATGAGCCTCATCAATCTGGGGGAGTTTTTGTACATCACGGAGCGCCGTCAAGGGGAGAATCGGGCGCGTCAGACTCTTGCCCTGGTTGACAGTCTCCCCGTATGGATTGCAGAAGCGACTCGCAAACGCGTTTTGGCCGCGGTGTATCTTAAAGCGCACTATCCCATCTCCTACGCCGATGCCTTCGCTGCCGCGTTGTGCAAGGAGTTGCGCGCCACGCTGCTCACCGGCGACCCGGAGTTCAAGGCGCTGGAGGGGCGCATTGCCATCGAGTGGGTGAGGGAAATGTAGAAGGCGGAATGCGAAATGCAGAATGCGGAAGGCAAAATTCATCATTCTGCATTCGCCATTCATCATTCCGCATTTCTTAAAGTCTCTTCCAGCGCCTGCACCACGCGGTCAACATGCTCGCGGGTAATCACCAGCGGCGGCAACAGGCGGATGACGTTCATCCCGGCGTTGAGCGCCAGCACGCCGTGCTCCTGCAAGGCGGCCAGATAGGGGGCGACTTTTTGCTTCAACTCAATCCCAATCATCAAGCCCAGGCCGCGCACCTCGCGAATGAGCGGGGACTCGAGTCTGTGCAATTCGCCCATCAGATACGCGCCCATTTCGGCGGCGCGCCGGGGAAGGTCTTCCTCCACCAGCGCGTCCAGCGCAGCGACTCCCGCGGCAGCGGAGAGGGGATTCCCGCCGAAGGTCGAGCCGTGCAAGCCGGGGTGCAGTTCCCGCACGCGTTCGCCGAGCAGCGTTGCCCCGATGGGCACGCCGCCGCCCAGTGATTTCGCCACGCACAGGATGTCGGGCTGCAAATCGTGGTGCTCCAGGGCAAACATGCGCCCCGTGCGCCCGAATCCGGTTTGTACCTCGTCCAGAATGAAAAGCGCCCCGCGTTGACGGCAGATTTCTTGCGCGCCGCGCAGGTATTCCGCTGTACCGGGGTTGACCCCGCCCTCGCCCTGCACCACCTCCAGAATGACGGCGGCGGTCTTCTCGCTCACGGCGGCATCCAGGCGTTCCAGTTTGTTGTAGGGCACATGGTGGACATCGGGAATGAGCGGCTGGAAGGGCTGGCGATATTTTTTGTTCCAGGTAGCCGAAAGCGCGCCCATCGTGCGCCCGTGGAAGCCGCGCATGGCAGCGATGATTTCCGTCCGCCCGGTGCTGTAGCGGGCGAACTTGAAGGCCGCTTCCACGGCCTCCGTGCCGGAGTTGGAGAGGAAGACGCGTTCCATCCCATCCGGGGCGAAAGCGGTCAGTTTTTCCAGCAGGGCGGCGCGCGCCGGGTTGTAGAACATCTCCGGGCAGGTGATGATTTTTTCGGCTTGTTCGCGCAGGGCCGCCACCACCTTCGGGTGGCTGTGTCCCAGGTTGGCGACTCCGTGCCCGGCGGCGCAATCCACGTATTCGCGTCCCTGCTCGTCCCAGACGAGGGCGCCTTTTCCGCGGACGATGACCAGGTTGCGTTTGGCGTATACGCCGGAGGTGTGTGCGTTTTCGATGGCAATGGGGTTCATGGGGACTCCAGGGGAAGGTAGAATGAGGAATGTAGAATGCAGAATGGAGAATGGAGAATGTAGAAGGCAGAATGCAGAAGGCAGAATGGGGAATGCGGAATGCAGAATGAGGAATGCAGAATGAGGAATGCAGAATGAGGAATGCGGAATGCAGAGTGCAGAATCAGGGGGTAAAGTGGATGTCGAAGAAGGCGGCGGTGTCGAGGTCGAAGGTCAGGGTGAGGGTGCTGCCAGTTTGGGAGAAATCCATCGGGCGCGTTTCGCCGAGGAAGTCGGTTTGGGTCACGGAGGCGACCTGTTTCCCGGCGGGGAGCGCAAGGCTCAGGCTGATGCCGCGCTGCGGGGCGGGGATGGCGTTTCCGTAGGCTACTCCGGTGTAGTTCAGGACGTTCAAGCGCAAGTGGCTCTCCGCCTGCCAGGGGAGAAAGACCACCGAGGAAGGCGCGTTTGTCTCCAGGACAGGGGAAACCTCTACTGCGGCCCAGACTTCATCCAAAAAGGCGCGGCGTTCCTCGGCAACGTAAGCGGGGTCGGCATCTTCGCCGGTCTCATCCCAGGGAGCGGAGGCCCAACGGTATTCCTGAAAAAGGTTCATCGGCGCATAGACCACGCGCCCCGCGCCGACCGTCCGGGTGTAGATTTCCCAATCGGCCTCCCCGAAATGCACGCCGAACAGGTCGGCCAGAGCGTAATCCGGGCGCGGGTTGCCGCGTTCGTCGTATCGTGTGGCCTCCTCGCCGGTGACGATGAGTTTCCCGCCCTCCTGCACCCAGGCGCGCAGGGAGGCGGCCTGCACATCGCTGAGCGCTTCCACCTGCGGCAGGATGAGGGCCTCGAATTCGTCCAGGCGGTTGAGTTGGCGCTCGGAGAGCACTTCGAAGGGAATGTGACTTTCCAGCAGCACTCCCAGCGCACCGTAGAAGGCATCGGTGCGGTCGCTGGTCTCCCACTCGCCGCGGTCGCGGTAATCCACCGTGGATTGCGAGTACAGGACGGCGAGGTTGGCGTAAGGGCGCAGGGTCGGGTCGTAAAGCATCTCTTCGTGGGCGGCAATCCAGGCGAAAAGTTGGCGGCGGAAGGCGGGGTCTACCACACGGGACATGCCCTCATCGCCCGACGTGTAGTAGTTGAACCCACTTCCCAGCACCGCGGCGGCGTGCAGACGCGCCAGAGGGAGGGTATCCTCGTGCCCGGCTTCCACGTAGGAAAGCAGCCAGGAAGGCTGGCCGAAGGACATATCCACGTGCCGCCACCCCAGCAGGGCGGAGAGAAAATCCAGATAACGGTAATCCTGATAAGGACGCTCCAAACCGCCGAGTTCGTGCGCCGTCAGGTCGGAGACGAGGGGCAAATCCAGCGGACTGGCCCCTTTTTGGGTGGAGAACGGTCCCAGCGCGACCGAAGTCTCCATGATGAGGCGAAAATCGGGGTTCGCGGTGTGGACGGTTCGGGCGTATTCCCCCACGAAATCGCGAATCAGGCGGTAGCGCCAGGCGACGTATTCCTGCCAGACGGGGTCGCTCCAATTCGGTTCGAGAGGCGGGTTGGGGAGGCTCAATCTGGTCTGCTCGTGAAAAAGGGCGCGGGCGGCGGGACTGAGGTCGGCCCATTGACTCCGCCAGCCCTCCCCGAAATTGAAGGTCAGGAAAGGCACGTCGAACCACAGGCCGTCCAGCCCGCTGCGAGCCAGTTTGGCGGCCTTCTCCATCGTCAGGCGGCGGAATTCGGGGTGGGCGGGCGAAAGCCACACGTCCTCGCAGGTCTCGCAGACCCAAAAGGGCATCCCCGGCAGCACGCCGTCGAAGACAGCCGGGCGTCCGTCAATCCCCACCTGCGCCCAGTCGGGATGCTGCGTCGCCAGACTGCGGCTTTCCTGCCCGGCGTCCACCTGCCTGTCGAGGTCGTTGTCAATCCCCTCGGTGACGGCCTCCAGCGGCCCGATGTACATGATGTAATGCACGCCGGGGTGGGCGGTATGGACGTAATCGGCGCGGCGGCGGATTTCCCTCAGCACTTTTTCCAGGGCCTCCCCGTTCAGACACTCCCAGCCGTCGCTGGCGCAAGTCCAATCCAAAATGACGTTCGCGCCGTCAGCCGCAGCGCGGTCAACCAGGGCTTCCCACTCCCAATCATCGCGCCCCATGACATCCGGATAGTCGTAAGGGGTGACGATGCGCGCCGTGCGCGTCCAGTCGGAAGATGATTCAGGGGAAAGCGCCCGGAGTGTTGCTACCCCCTGGGGTGTTTCCTTGCCCGCCAATGGTGGTGCGGCATCCTGTTGTGTGGAATCCGCGGTTGGAGCGGCTCCCGTTATGGAAGAAGGCATCGCCCCCGGAAATGTGCATCCTGCCAGGAGCAGCCCTGCGACGAGGAGGAAGGGGATTCTCATTGAGTCACGCTCCGGTAGGTTTGATGCGCGGCCAGGCATAGCACGCAAAGGAAAGCGCCGCGGCGGATTCCAGGGCGCGGCCCCACAGGATGCTCGTCCAGCCCCAAAATGTGGATGCGAAAACCAGCAGGATGCCCGCGTTGAGCAGGACAACGGCGGCCCCGGCCAGGGTCGGGTTACCGCGGTGATTGCCGCGGTAGCGCGGGAAAGCCCAGTAGCCGATGCCCATCGCAAATTGTCCCAGCCAGCCGAAGAGCAGGAATTCCTGGTGCGCGCCGAACCAGTGCCAGGATGCCGGGTATGCGCCAATCCCTTTGTCGGCCAGCACAAATACGCCGATGGTCGCGCCTGCCAGGAGATAGAGCAAAGACATGCGGATTGTCCAGATGCTCAGGCGCGGCATCAGCCTCCCCCTCTCGTCGGGCGGCGCGGGCCGCGCACCCGCGGCCAGGCGTTGACCACGAATCCCAGCGCGGCCAGCCATTGTAGGATAGCCGAGACGACCGGCACCCAGCCCCACATAGCCGCGTTCCCCTTTTGGACGGCGCGCAGTGGTTCGGCGACGGCGCGCAGCAACAGCCCAACGTTCAGCGTGCCGTACACCGCCCAGTTGAGCGTCTCGTTGTGCCGCGGCTGCTGACGCGTGTAGGAGGGCAGCATCCACAGGGCGATGCCAAAGATGAGTTGCGTCAGCCAGCCGACCAGGAAGAGATGCCAGTAAGCGGGCATCAACGCCCCGCTCCAGGCGGTGGTTTGCTGCCACACACCCATTCCTAGGGCGAGGGCCAGATAGAGCAATGCGGTTTTGACGTACCAGCGGACGATGGAGGGCATGAGGAATGCAGAATGAGGAATGCAGAATGAGGAAGGGGGTTATCTTTTGCGTTTGGCGGTTTTGATGGAGGCGACGAAGATGGCAATCAGTTCGCCGGTTTCCTGTTTCAGGGCGGTCAAGTATTCTGCGGACAGGATGTCAGATTCTTCCAGCAGTTCCAGCCAGTAGGCGGTTTCGTCCAGTTCCTGCAAACTGCCCTCCATCTTGCTGATGAAATCCCGATTAGACTTTGCGCGGCAGGCCTCCCGATATTGCGCCCCCACGGATGTCCCGCTGCGCAAAATCTGATTGCTAATCACACGCCCCTCACCGCTTTTGGGCAACGAACGGTACAGATGGATGATGCGCAAGGCGTACTTCTTGGTACGTTCGCGCAGGTCGGTTGTGGAATACTTGCCCATCGGCGCTCCGAGAATGCGGAATGAGGAATGCAGAATGAGGAATGCGGAGAATTCTGCATTTTGCCTTCTGCATTTAGCATTTAGTATTTTGCCTTCCGCATTTATTCTATCACCGTGCCGCGGCCTTGGAGCGCCTCGCTGATGGGCTTCTCTCCCCGCCCGTCGGCGATGACCACCCGCCCGACGCCGCCCTTCAGGGCCTCGCCCGCGCCGAGGATTTTCTTCTTCATGCGCCCCTGGGCGTAGTCCAGCGCGCTTTCCAGTTCGGCGGCGGCGAGCCGGGGAATGAGCGAACTTTCATCGGGGAAGTTCCGCATTAGCCCCGGAACGGCGGTCAGCAGCAGCAGGGTTTCGGCTTTCAGGGCGGCGGCGATTTCGGCGGCGGCGCGGTCGGCATCCACGTTGAGGGCCTCGCCCTTCTCACTGACCGCCAGCGGCGCAACCACAGGAACGAGGCCGGCTGCCAGCAAGGTCTTCAGCAGGGCGGCATTGACCTGTTCGATTTTGCCGGTGTAATCATCGCGCAAAATCTTCCGTTTGCCGTTCTCGACGATGCGGATAGCCGCCTTGCGTTTGGCTCGCAACACGCCGCCGTCCAGCCCGCTCAGGCCGAAGGCGTTCACGCCCAGCATCTGCAACTGTTCCACCAGCAGGGTGTTGACCTTGCCGTTGACCGCCATAGCGAAGATTTCCAACGTGCGGCGGTCAGTGTAGCGGCTGGTGTAGCCCGACGGCGAGGTGACAAAGCGCGGCGGATAACCGACGGCCTCGCCCAGCGCGTTGGCCTCCGCCGAGCCGCCGTGGACGAGCACCAGCCGCGCCCCCTGGCTCAACAGGGTTGCCGCATCCTGGCAGATGGCGGAGAAATCTACCCCCTCCGTACCGCCCAACTTTACAACAATGGTATTTGTTTCAGGCATAAAACTCCTTTACGAATGCAGAAGGATGAATTCTGAATTCCGCATTTTGCATTCCGCATTCTAAATCGGATGCAGCCCCGGAAATTCCAGCCCCAGCGTCTCCTCGAATCCCAGCGCCAGGTTGAGCGCCTGCACCGCCGACCCCGCCGCGCCTTTCATCAAATTGTCAATCGCGCAGATGCTGACCACATGCCCGCTCTCCGGGTCGAGGTCGAAGCCCAGGTCGGCGTAGTTGCTCCCGGCCAGGATTTTCGGCTCCGGGACGCGGTACACCCCGCGGCGTTCCTTGACCACGCGCAGGAAGGGGTTCGCCGCCGCGGCGGCGCGGTAGGCCTTCCACAAATCCTTGAGGGCGACGCCGGGCCTGACCCATCCGTGGACGGTCGCCAGCGCGCCGCGCACCATGTCCACCGAGGTCATCGTCAGGGTGACGTCCGCCAGACCGCTTTCCTGAATCACCTCGGCGGTGTGGCGGTGACCGTAAGCGGCGTAGGTGCGGGCAATGTGACTGCGCTCGGCGTGGTGCGCGCCGGGGTTCGGTTCCGCTCCGCCCTCCGATGAGCCGACCTTGACCTCGGCGATGACCGGGCGAGCGGTATCCAGCAGGTCGGCCTGCAAAAGGGGTAGCAGCGCCAGATTGACCGCGGTCGCGTTGCAACCCACCCCGCTGATGTACTGCGCCGACTGCAATTCCGCACGGTGCAACTCGGCCAGTCCGTAGGTGAACTTCCCCAGCCAGTCCGGGGCGGCGTGCGGTTTGCCGTACCACTTTTCGTAAGCCGCGGCGTCCTTCAGACGGAAATCCGCCGAAAGGTCCACGATGATTTTCGCCGCCGCGGCGTATTCGGCGATGCGCTTCTGCGCCGCGCCATGCGGCAGCGCCAGAAACAGGATGTCCACGGGATGCAAATCATCCGGCGCGGTGAATTTCAATTTCGTCAGACCGCGCAGGTTGGGGTGCGTTTGATAGACGTATTCCCCCAGTTTGCGCCGCGAAGTGACCTGCACGATTTCGATTTCAGGGTGAAAGAGCAGCAGGCGGAGCAACTCCCCGCCGGTGTAGCCCGACCCGCCGATGATGGTTGTTTTGAGCATAGGGGGCTCCAAATGCAGAAGGAGAAATGCAGAATGATGAATGCAAAATGGGGAATGCGAAATGACGGGTGATGAATTCTGCACTCTCAATTCTGCATTCTCAATTCCGCAATTGAAATGACGTAATCCACAATCTCGCCGGCAATGTCCACGCCGCTGGTGGGCTGGGCGGTGTGGAACTCCAGGGTGTGATTGATTTCGTTGACCAGCAGCCCCTTTTCGGGGTGTTCGATGACGTCCACTGCCAGCACGCCGCCGCCGACCGCTTGCGTCGCGTTCAGGCACAGGGATTCCAGTTCCGGCGTCACAGGGCAGACTTCGCCCGCGCCGCCGCGCGCCGTGTTGGTAATCCAGTGCGGCGAATGGCGGTAGATAGCCGCGATGACTTTATCGCCAATCACCAGGGCGCGGATGTCGCGTCCCGGTTTTTCGATGTATTCCTGCACGTAGAAAATCGAGTGCTGGTACGAGCCGAGCACGGCTTTGTGTTCCAGTACGGCTTCGGCGGCGTCGCGGTCGTTGATTTTCGCCAGCAGGCGCCCCCACGAGCCGACCACCGGTTTGAGCACCACCGGATAGCCCATCGCTTCGATGGCTTCCAGAGCGGCTTCCGGCGTGAAAGCCACCCGCGTGGCCGGTTGGGGAACCCCCGCGGCGGAAAGCGCGTTGGCAGTAGCGATTTTGTCGCCGCAGGCCTCGGCCACCGCCGCGGTGTTGACGGTCGGGATGCCCCAGGCGTTGAGCGTCTTCAGGGCGTACAGCCCGCGGGCGTAACTGATGCTGCGCTCCAGCACGGCGTCGTATTCCTGCCAGGGCGCGGGGTCTTCCAGGTCGAAGTGGATTTTGCGGTCGTCCAGGCGGTCGAAATCCACGCCGCGCTGCTGCAAAGCCGCAAAAATCCATTTCTCCTCCACCCGCAAGCGGGAGTAGAGCACGCCGATTTTCATTCGCCCCAGTCCTCGTCTTCCATCGGGGCCAGTTCCACCGCCGGCGGGTCGAGCGAGACCACTTCCAGGTCTACGCCGCAATCGGGGCAGATGATGATTTCATTTTGTTCGGTATCGGGGGCCAATTCAATTTCGGCGGCACATTCGGGGCAAGTAACAACAGGTTGAGACATGAGAAACTCCTTTGAAATTTATGATTTTTGATGTGCGATTTTGGATTTTGCCAGACGAATCTGGGCTTTCACCGCTTCCGGCGCGGTGCCGCCGATGGCTTTGCGGCGGGCGACGCTTTGGCGGGGGTCGAAGACCGCATAGACGGATTCATCGAAGATTGGATGGACGGCGCGGTACTCCTCGAGGGGCAGCGCCCCCAAAGGGATTCCCGTTTCCAGAGCGCGGCGTACTGCCTGCCCGACGAGGGCGTGCGCTTCCCGAAAGGGGATGCCGCGCCCCACAAGATAATCCGCTAAATCGGTTGCCAGCATGAAGTCATCCAGGGCGGATTCCATGCGCTCGGCGTTTACCGTCAGCGTGCGGATAGCGCCTGCCAGGACGGGCAGCAGCGCCGTGAGCGTATCGTAGGCCGCGAAGACCGGCTCCTTGTCCTCTTGCAAGTCTTTGTCGTAGGCCGAGGGCAGCCCTTTGATGGTGGTCAGCAGGCCGGTCAGGTACCCCACCAGCCGACCGGATTTGCCGCGCGCCAGTTCGAAGGGGTCGGGGTTCTTCTTCTGCGGCATCAGGGAGGAGCCGGTGCTGAAGGCGTCGTCCAGGGTGAAGAAGCCGAACTCGGCGCTGGAGTAGAGGATGACCTGCTCGGCCAGTTTGCTCAGGTGAACGCCGGTCAACGCGGCGGCGAAGAGAAACTCGGCGGCGAAATCGCGGTCGGAGACCGCGTCCAGCGAGTTGGGCGCGGGGGCATCGAAGCCCAGCGCGTTGGTCAGCGCGGTGCGGTCAACGGGATAGGGTGTCCCGGAGAGCGCTCCGCAGCCGAGGGGCAGGGTCGCCAGCCGCGGGCGCAGGTCGGCCAGACGTTCGCGGTCGCGCTGCAAGGGCCAGAAGTGGCTCAGGAACCAGTGGGAGAGCAAGATGGGCTGGGCGCGCTGGAGGTGGGTGTAGCCGGGCATGACCTCACCCCCGACCCCCTCCCCAGCCCTCCCCCCACTGGGGGGAGGGAGATGTGTCTCTGCCTTCTCCACCAACGCGGCTTGCAAATCGCGGATTGCCGATTGCAGTTTGGGCAGCGCGTCCAGAAGCCACAGGCGGAAGTCGGTGGCGACCTGGTCGTTGCGGCTGCGTCCGGTGTGCAGTTTTCCCGCCAGGGGGCCGATGAATTCACCCAGGCGGCGTTCCACGGCGGTGTGGATGTCCTCGTCCCCGGGCTGGGATGCGAAATCTCCGGCGCGGCATTCCGCTAAAATGGCCTGCAAGCCCTCGGAAATCCGGGTGTGCTCCTCAGGGGTCAGCACGCCGGCATCTTTCAAGGCGGCAGCCCAGGCCAGCGAGCCGCGCACATCCTGTTCCGCCAAGCGGATATCGAAACCGATGGAGGCATTCAGCGCCCACATGGCGTCATCGGGGTTGTGGTCGAAACGTCCGTGCCAGAGGGTGGTCATGGTGGTCTCCTTTTCCCTCACCTCTACCCCCCTGCCCCCTCCCCCTCTCCCATTGGGAGAGGGGGAGGGGGTGGCCGACAGGGCGGGGGAAGGGGTGAGGGAATTTCAGTCGCGTTTGAAGCGGCGGTAATCCGGCTTGGGCATATCCAGGCCGGCGACGGGCAGGTTGTTCAGGGCGCGCACCTTGAGCGGCAGGCCGAAGAGATGGATGAAGCCCTCGGCGTCGGACTGGTCGTAAACGTCTTCCTGACCGAAGGTGGCGAAGTCCTCGCGGTACAAACTGAAGGGCGATTTGCGCCCGACCGGAATGATGTTGCCCTTGTAGAGTTTCAGGCGCACCGTGCCGGTGACCGGGCCTTGCGTGGCGTTCACGAAGGCGTCCAGGGCCTCTTTGAGCGGGGTGAACCACATGCCGTCGTAGACCAGTTCGGCGTATTTCAGGGCGGCGAAGTCCTTGAATTGGATGGTCTGGCGGTCAAGCACCAGGGATTCGAGTTCCTTGTGGGCGGCCATCAAAATCGTGCCGCCGGGGGTCTCATAGACGCCGTGGGATTTCATCCCTACCAGGCGGCTTTCGACCAGGTCGGCGCGGCCGATGCCGTGTACCCCGCCGATGACGTTCAGCCGGGCAACCAGTTCGGCGGGCAAGAGTTTTTCGCCGTCCACGGCGACCGGATACCCGGACTCAAACGCAATTTCTACATACTGCGCTTCGTCAGGGGCGTCTTCCGGCGCGGCGGTCAACTGGAACATGTCTTCTTCCGGCTCGACCCAGGTTTCCTCCAGCGGGCCGCCCTCGTGCGAGATGTGCCACAGGTTGCGGTCGCGGCTGTAGATGGACTTGAGCGTGTTCGGGACGGGGATGCCGCGCGCCGCGGCGTATTCCAGGGCGTCTTCGCGGGAGCGGATTTCCCACTCGCGCCACGGAGCGACTACTTTCAGGCGCGGGTCAAGCGCCATGACGGTCAGTTCGAAGCGCACCTGGTCGTTTCCCTTGCCGGTTGCGCCGTGGGCGATGGCGTCAGCGCCGACTTCGTGGGCTACCTCCACCAGGTGCTTGGCAATCAGCGGGCGGGCGATGGACGTTCCGAGCAGGTATTTGCGCTCGTAAACCGCACCGGAGCGCACCAGGGGGAAGATGTATTCGCGGGCAAATTCTTCCTTCATATCGTGAATGACGAGTTGACTGGCGCCGCTGGCGATGGCCTTTTCTTCCAGGCCGTCCAGTTCCTCGCCCTGCCCGACGTCGGCGGTGAAGCAGACGACCTCGCAGCCGTAGTTCTCGCGCAGCCAGGCCACGATGATGGAGGTGTCCAGGCCGCCGGAATAGGCCAGGACGACTTTTTTGACGTTTTTCTTTTTTGGCATAGCAAATCTCTCCTTTGAAAAATAAAGGTTCTTTGATACTTTGCGTGGAAGGTTGTGTATCTGGGGGTGTTTTGCGGGCA
>JANTFR010000071.1 GCA_024763355.1 Anaerolineales bacterium | reverse complement strand
TTGTCGCAAATCCAGATTTCGTTGACTTCCTCGTTCTGGCGGGGCATGACGCGCTTGATGACGAATTTGCCGCCCGATTTGGCTTCGCGGCGCACGTTGAAGGTCAGGTTGCAGCCCACGGCGCACTGGGAGCAAATGGAAGCGGTCGGCTTGAGTTCCCAGGGGCGCGCTCCAAAGCGGAAATCCGCTGTAGTAAGCGCGCCGACGGGGCAAATATCGGTGGTATTGCCCGACCAGTAGGAATTGAAGCCCGGCTCGGAGACGGTCACAATCTCGGTGCGGCGTCCCCGCTCGTGGAACTGGATGACCGGGTCGCCGGCAATATCGCGCTGGAAGCGGATGCAGCGGGCGCACTGGATGCAGCGCTCGCGGTCCAGGAAAATCAACTCGCCCAGGGGGACGTGCTTCTCGCGGTGCATCTTCTCATCCAGCAAGAAGCGGCTCTCGGCCAGGCCGTGCTCCATGGTCAGGTCTTGAAGAGCGCATTCGCCGCCCTTGTCGCAGATGGGGCAGTCCAGAGGGTGCGAGGTGAGCAAAAATTCGAGGATGTCCTTGCGCCCTTCGCGGGCCTTGTCGCTGGCAAACCGCACCACCATCCCCTCGGAAACGGGGGTGGTGCAGGATGTCTCCAGGCGGGGGCCAAACTGAATTTTGGGCGTGCCATCTTCGTTGAGCACCGGCTGGCGGGTAGCCCGGTCAATCATCGGGCGGCCAATCTCCACCAGGCACATACGGCACATCCCCACCGGCTCCATCTTGGGATGGTAGCAAAATACGGGAATATCCACCCCGATTTTCTTGGCTGCATCTACCACTAAAGTTCCAGCGGGCACTTCCACCTGCTGGCCGTCAATCGTCAGAGAAACCATCTTCGCCATACGAACTCCTTAGCCTTCCGCCTCTTCGGTACGCGTTTTGGCCTCGAAATCGTCCCGGAAACGTTCGATGCTGGTGACAACCGCCATGGTGGAAAATTCGCCCAAAGCGCACAAACTCTTGCCGCGAATCTGGCGGGCGACGCTTTCCAGCAGGTCTATATCGGCCTGGGTTGCTCTGCCCTGCGTGAGGCGGTCGGAGATGTTCATCATCCAGTAGGTTCCTTCCCGGCAGGGAGTACACTTGCCGCAGGATTCGTGCTTGAAGAAGTGCAGCGTCTTGTTGATGACCCAATCCATGCCGAAAGAGTCGTCAATCACGATGACGGAGGCCGAACCGAGGTCGGAGCCAACCGTGCGGACGCTCTCGTAATCCATGGGGGTATCCAGCACTTCGTCGGTGGCGGGCAGCACGGAGGAGGAGGCTCCCGCAGGCATGATGGCCTTGATGCTCCGCCCGTTGGGGATGCCGCCCCCGTGGGTAAAAATCAGTTCCCGGAAGGTGGTGCCCAGGGGCAGTTCGTAGTTTCCGGGTTTTGCCACGTTGCCGGAAAGAGAGAAGAGTTTGACCCCCGGACTTTTCTCGGTGCCGAAAGTGCGGTACCACTCTCCGCCGTGCTCGATGATGAGCGGCACATTGGTGAGGGTTTCCACGTTGTTGACGATGGTCGGCTTGCCGTACAGCCCGTAACTGGGCGGGAAAGGCGGGCGCAGACGAGGCTGGCCGCGGTTGCCTTCCAGCGATTCCAGCAGGGCGGTTTCCTCACCGCAGATATAAGCCCCCGCCCCCAGATGGGTGTAAATCCGCAGGGAGTAGTCCGTCCCAAAGAGATTGTCTCCCAGGTAACCGGCCTTTTCCATCTCGGCGATGCAGGCATCCAGAAAATGCGCCACCTGCCAGAACTCGCCGCGCAGGTAAACGTAAGCGGTGTGTGCCTTGACGGCGTAAGAGGCAATCGCCAGTCCTTCGAGAAACTGATAGGGATTTTCCTCCATCAGTTCACGGTCTTTGAAGGTGCCCGGCTCCGATTCGTCGGCGTTGGCGACCACGTAATGCGGCCAGTTATTGTTGTCGATGAAGGACCACTTCAGACCGGTAGGGAAGCCCGCTCCGCCGCGCCCCCGCAGGCCGGAGATTTTGACCTGCCCGGTAACTTCATCCGGCTGCATCTCGGTGACAGCCTTGCGAAAGGCCTGGAAGCCGCCGTTCTCGACGTAGACATCCAATTGCTTGAGATTGGGAATATCCCGGTGACGCAACAGGACGTAACTCATGCCTGCGCCTCCTTCTCTTCCGCTTGCGCGGCCTGGCGCAGCCCCTCGATGATTTCCATCGCCAGGTCAACAGTCAAATTCTCGTGGTAATCCAGGCCGTGTCCGCTCTGGACCTGCAGCATGGGCGCCCGGTGGCAGGCCGCCAGGCACTTGACCTGTTCTACGGTAATCAGGCCGTCATCGGTGGTGCCGCCGTCTTCCACGCCCAGGCGTTCACACAAACCGGCATAGAACTCGTCCGCCCCGCGCAGGGCGCAAGGCAAATCGGTGCACACCTGAATGCGGAATTTGCCGCCCGGTTCCTCGTAATACAGGGTATAGAACCCGACGATGGATTCCACTTCGGTTTCCGTCATGCCGCAAATCTCGCCCACATCCACCAGGTCTTGCCGGGTGATGTGCATTTTGTCGCCCTGCGCCAGATACAGGAGGGGCATGACCGCCGAGCGTTTGTGTTCCGGCGGGTACTTCGCCAGAATGTCTTTTACTTTCTGAGGGTACTGTGCTAACAGTCTGTTCACCGGTCCACGTCTCCCAATACGATGTCAACACTGCCGATGATGCCGACCAAATCGGCCACCAGATGCCCTTTGGCAAGCATCGGCAGGGTCTGCAAGTTGGCAAAGGAGGGGGTGCGCCAATGCACGCGGTAGGGTTTGTTGCCTCCGTCGCCTTCCAGATAAACGCCCAGTTCGCCGCGCGGCGATTCCACCGACACAAAGACCGATTCCTTCGGGGCCGGGAAGCCGTCCGTCCACAATTTGAAGTGGTGGATGAGGGCCTCCATGCTGTGCCCGATTTCGGAGCGGGGCGGCGGCACGAATTTGCGGTTGTTGCTGCGTACCGGGCCGTAAGGCATCTTGTCCAGCGCCTGCCGGATGATGCGCAGGGACTGGCGCATTTCTTCGATACGCACCAGGTAGCGGGCGTACACATCACCCTCTTCCCGCGTGGGGACTTCGAAATCATACTGCTCGTACCCCGAATAAGGGCGCACTTTGCGAATATCATAGGGAACCCCGGAGCCGCGCAAAGGCGGGCCGGTCAAGCCCCAGCGCAGGGCGTCTTCCTTGCTCACCACGCCAATCCCGCGGGTGCGGTCTATGAAAATGGGGTTCTTCGTCAAGAGGTCTTCGTACTGCTGGATGCGGGCCGGGAAAATCCGCAAGAACTGGCGCACGGCCTCCTCGAAGCCTACGGGCACATCGCGCCACAGGCCGCCGGGGCGGAAGTAAGTGGTCATCATGCGCTGCCCGGAAATCATCTCCATGATGTCGAGAATCATTTCGCGTTCCCGGAAGCAGTACAGGAAGACCGTCATGGCCCCCAGGTCCAGGGCGTGGGTTCCCAGCCAGACCAAATGGGAGGCGATGCGCTGCAATTCGACCATCACCACCCGGATGGCCTGCGCCCGCGGGGGGACGTCCAGGTCCACCAGTTTTTCCACCGCCATGCAGTAGGCCAGGTTGTTCCCCATGGTATTGAGGTAATCGAGGCGGTCGGTCATCACTTCGGCCTGCTCGTAGCGCTTGGCCTCCATGTTTTTCTCGATGCCGGTGTGCAAAAAACCGATGTCGGGAATGCAGTTGACCACCGTCTCGCCATCCAGTTCCAGCAGGAGACGCAAGACGCCGTGGGTGCTGGGATGCTGCGGTCCCATGTTGAGCAGCACCGTCTCGCCCTGCATGGCGCGCTCGGAGACGAGATGCTTGACTTCATCCATCGAAACCGGGGTCAGAGTCACATCAGACATGCCTTCCTCCTGAAGCGCGGCTACTCCTGCGGGTGCGCCTTGCGAACCATTATCTCCTCCTGATTGAAGGAGAACTGTACTTCTTCGTACCCCAGCGGATAATCCTTGCGCAGGGGATGCCCCACCCAGTCATGCGGCATGAGAATGCGGCGCAAATCGGAATGTCCCTCGATGTGGATGCCGAACATATCCCACAGTTCCCGCTCATACCAGTTGGCGTTGGGGTAAACCCCTTCCAGGGTGGGCAGAGAGGCATCTTCTCCATCCAGGGGCACGCGCAGGGAGATTTGCAAACCGCCCTTTTGCCAGGAGGTGAACCAGTAAACCGCATGGAAGCGGGGAGACTCCTGGGGCCAGTAATCCACCGCGGTCAGGTCGGTGAGCATCTCAAAGCCGAATTCATCCCGCAGGGCGGTGGTCGCGGCGACGAGGTTCTCCCGCTCCAGCAGGAGGCGGGTTTGCCCGCGGAAGGTGCTTGCCTGCGCGCCAAAGCGCTGCTGGAGGGCGTCAACAATCGGTTTCAATTTTTCGTCCATCGTCAGGCCCATTTGGTGAGTTTTTCACCCTTGACTTTCTCGTGCAGGGTGATGATGCCGTGAATCAAGGCTTCGGGGCGCGGCGGACAGCCGGCGACGTACACATCCACCGGTACGACCTCATCCACGCCCTGCACTACGGCATAGTTGTTGAACACGCCGCCCGTGGAGGCGCAATCGCCCATCGCAATGACCCATTTGGGGTCGGGCATCTGGTCGTACAGGCGGCGCAGGACGGGCGCCATCTTGCGCGTCACCCGGCCGGCGACAATCATCAGGTCGCTCTGGCGGGGGCTGGCGCGCATCAGTTCCATCCCGAAGCGGCTCAAATCATAATGAGAGGCCTGCGCGGCCATCATTTCAATGGCGCAACAGGCCAGCCCGAAAAGCATCGGCCACATGGCGTTGGTACGCGCCCAGTTGACCGCTTCTTCCAGTTTCATCGTGGCGATACCCATATCGCCAAGTTTTTGCTCTAATCCCATTCCAATGCTCCTTTCTTCCAGGCGTACACGAAGCCCACCAGGAGGAGAAACGTGAATACCCCCATCACTGCCAGCCCGTACAGGCCAAGTTGACGCGCCTGCACTACCCACGGCAAAAAGAAGACCACTTCCAGGTCGAAGAGGATGAAATCCACCGCCACCAGATAAAAGGCGACCCGCATTTTGCGGGTTCCCGGCCCGATGGGGCGCATCCCCGATTCGTAGGGCATCGCCTTCCGTTTGGAAGGGCGCCGGGGGCCGAAGGACTGCCCGATGATGACGACCAGGGCAGCCAGCCCCGTGGAAATGATGAACATGACGACAAGAGACAGGTACTCAGTGGGCATACCAAATCCTCACAGCAAGATGGGCGCACAAATGAGACAGGGTGTGTCCGAATATGTGTGCATAATATCACGAAGACGGCGAGGTGTCAAAGCGCGTGGATGAGAAGTCTGTCATCCATGCTGTGAATGCAGTAAAACCATTGCCGCGAAGAGTATCCCAACCGACATTGTGACGGAACACCTTCTCTTGCGGCCAAATTCGCCCTATTGTACTGTAAGAAGCCGCGCTTGTGCGCGGCTTCACGGAGAAAAGGGTCAATCTTCATGCCGAAAAAGTGTAGATTTGCGGGAAGGGGGACGAACTTCCTTACCTTACGCGCCCCAAGCCCTACCGGGTGGGGCTGGAACCCCCACCCTATGCGCATCAAGTCCGCAAAGCGGACTTCCTACCCCCAGCGGGGCGAGCCCCCGCACCATAGGCCCCCGCACCGCGGACATCGCCCCCGCCCCGCAAGCCCCGTCTCACCCCTCGGATACCCCCCGCTTCCACGTCAACGTCACCTTGTAATTGGCTTCCACCCCCGCCGCGGCAATGAAAGCCCCCGCTTCGGCGCTCATCTTCAGCCCGAATTCGACCTCGATTTCGTCCGGCGGGTCGTGGAGGGCGCGCAGTTTGGCGATGATGGCGCTGGCCGCCGGGCGGACTTTGTCCAGCGCGGCTTCGAAGGTTTGCTGCGCTTTGGCGACCGTCTCGCCGCCGCGCGAGGCGGGAACCAACCTGCCGCCTTCGGGCGCATCCACTTCCACCAGGATGCTGCCGCCGTCTGCGAGGGGGAATTCGACAAGTTGTTTCATGGTTAGCCTCCTTACTACGTAGCACAACTGCTTGCCAGTTGCCGGGGACAAGCACAAAGCGCATGGCCTACAGCGGCGTCGAGCCGCCGCATGCCAAACGCAAACGCTGGTCGAGTAGTCCCGAAGGGACGTATTGAGACCAGGTTGCCACAGGGAACAAGCACAAAGCGCATGGCCTACAGCGGCATCGAGACGCCGCACGCCAAAGCGCTACCGCAAGAAATCGCGCAGATGGCGGCTACGGGTGGGATGGCGCAGTTTGCGCAGGGCCTTCGATTCAATCTGCCGGATGCGTTCGCGGGTCACGTTGAAGTATTGTCCCACTTCTTCGAGGGTGTGGTCTTTGCCGTCAATCAGGCCGAAGCGCAGTTCCAGCACCTGCCGCTCGCGTTCGGTGAGCACGGCCAGGGCGTTCTTGACCTGTTCGCGGAGCATTTCGCGGGCCGCGGCGTCCATCGGGGCGATAGCGTCGTCGTCCTCGATGAAATCCCCCAACTGGCTGTTGTCCTCCGTCCCCACGGGGATATCCAACGAGACGGGGTCCTCCGCCACCCGCAGGATGCCGGTAATTTTCTTAGCGGCGCGCCGCCAGCGGCGGGCCACGTCCGGGGGGATGGGCTTGCCCTCCTTCTGACAGGTAGCGATGGTCGCCACGTCCTCCTGAGGCAGGAAACCGGCCTCCAGCGCCAGGTCTTCCACGGTGGGTTCCCGCCCCAGTTTTTGGGTCAGGTTACGGCGTTCCTTCAGCAGACGGTTGACCGTATCGAAAATGTGTACCGGGATGCGGATGGTGCGGGCCTGGTCGGCAATCGAGCGGCTGATGGACTGCCGAATCCACCAGGTGGCGTAGGTGCTGAACTTGTAGCCGCGGGTGGGGTCGAATTTGGAGACAGCCCGCAGCAATCCCAGGTTACCCTCCTGAATGAGGTCGAGGAAGGAACTTCCCCGCCCCATGTAGCGCTTGGCGACGCTGACCACCAGCCGCAGATTGGAGCGCACAATCTCGCGGCGGGCGGCGATGGCGCGCTCCTTGATGGCGTACAACTCCAGCGAAAGTCTCTCGGCATCCGGCAGGTACTTCGCCATGGTACGCAAGGTGGGCAGATGCGCCTCGTGCCGCTCCAGATAGGTGTGCAGTTTCTCCGCCGACTCGCGGGGCAGGCAATAGAGCACCACGAAGGCGTTGAACGCGTTGCGAGCAATCTCGTCCCAGTAGCGGTCTTTGCCCCAGGAGCCGTTATCCAGATAGGTGCGCAGGTAGGATTGCTCCATCGGCGACCAGGATTCCTGCAAGGACTGGGCTTCGTCGAGCATGTGGAGCAACACGGGAGGCTGAGTCTCGATGCGGGCGGTATCCTCCAAAACGCGCTGCCAGGCAACGCGCAAATCGTCCAGCAAGGCGCGGTACACCTTGCGCCCGTCCCGTTCCAGCGAGATGTCCCGCCCCAGCCGCTCCTGGGCCGACTGCACCCGGCGGTCTGCCTCCATCTGAGTCGCCAGCCAGAACTCCTGGTCTACGGTCAGCAGGTTGATGTCACCGATTTCCTTCAGGTACAGGCGCACCGGGTCGTCGGACAACTCGTCCAGCCGCGCTTTGGTCAGTTCCTCTGTGGTTTGGGGTTCCTCGCGGGCGTTGAAAAAATCCATGTCTGGCAACTCTCCATCCAACGCTTCCAATGCGCTCAAAGCCCCGCTCTCCAAATCATCAGGAGCATCGGGGAGGGGCCAATCGTTGTCCCAGGCTTTATCCTGCAAGGCGTCATCCGAAAGGGAGGAAGACATACTGCAACCTCACGTATGGGTTTGATGGCCTGACAAAACGTGCTGCTGTTCACACAAAGGCACGGAGAACACAGCGTTTTTTGGGTCAACGTAGATTTGTGGGTCGGAGACGGAGACTTCCGAGATTTATCGGGGGAGATTCCCCTCCGGAGCGGTTCTCGTTGAAATCTCGGAAGTCTTACCTCACAAATCTGTGTAGAGCCCGTTTTATTGGCCTACGGCAACGGCGCTTCCCTGTGCGCTCTGCGGCTCCGTGTGCCACACCAGATGATTTATCAATCAACCGGAGTTCATGCCGCGGGCTTTATTCCGGTGAAGTCACGCAGGGCGGCATCCAGGCGGCGGAGCACCCGGCTGTATTCCAGCACCCGGCGGGTGTGCTCTTCCAGTTGCTCCGCATCGCCCGCCTGCTGCGCTTCTTCCAGCAAAAAACGCACATGCTCAATGCGCTGCATCAAATCCTGCCGGCGCAGGTCTATCACGGCACGCAAAACGTCCTCCAGGACGCGTTCCGGGGTGGCCTGGCGGGGCGGGGCAAAACGCGCTTCTGGGAGGGTTTCTTCCTCCAGCAAACTTTCCACCGCCTCCTGCAAATCTTCCGAAAGATGGTCGAGGAGGTAAATTTCCTCCTCGATATCGTCCTGATTGACGGCTTCCTCCACCACCCGGAAGATGGCCTGATGCACCGCCAGCGAAAAGTCATCCGTCCCCAGACGCCCCAGGCCGGCCTCCTGCAAGGCCCTGTCCATCGGGAAGAGCAAATCGGGGCGGCGGAGGAGGGTACGCAGGATGTGGGCCTCTTGCCGGGCCGGGGCGGTAGATGCCAGAGAGACCACCGGAGGCGCTTCCGCGGGAGCGGACTCCCTTGGGGTGGGCTGCCGCCTGGAAGGACGTCTGCGCCTTCGAGGGGGCTGCCGTCCCCCCCCCGTCAGGGCGCGCTCATCCACCCGGAGCAGGCGGGCCAATCGCTGGCGGTAAGTCTCCCGCTCGACGGGGCTGGGAACATCCTCAATCAGCGGCAGCACCCGGTCGGCGATTTCCACCTTCACTTTGGGGTCATCCAGGTCGCGCCCGGCGGCCAGGGTTTCCATGACGTGAATCACGATGGGGCGCGCCGCTTCGATGAGATGCGCCCACTCCTGGGGGTCGCGGGCCACGATTTCGTCGGGGTCGAGGCCGTCCGGCAGGGTGGCAACCCGGATGTCGGCCTGCAAGCGTCCCTCGTGGCGCAGGAGGCCGCGGGCGTCGAAAACGGGGTCGTCGCTGCGCTCCAGGGTTTGCCGCGCCACCTGCAAGCCGCGCAGGGTGGCCTTGTCGCCCGCCGCGTCGGGGTCGAGGGCCAGGACGATGCGCCGGCTCAGGCGTTTGAGCGCCCGCAGGTGGTGCTCGGTGAGAGCAGTCCCCATCGGCGAGACCACATTGGCGAACCCGGCCTGATGGACGGCAATCACATCCAGATAGCCTTCCACGATGACGGCTTCCTCCCGGCGGCGAATGGCCTTGCGGGCCAAATCCAGCCCGTAGAGCAAGCGGCTTTTGTCGAAGAGTTCCGTCTGGGGCGAGTTGAGGAACTTGGGCACGTCATCGGGGTCGAGGATGCGCGCGCCAAAGCCCGCCATGCGCCCCTTGGCGTCGCGGATGGGGATGGTGATGCGGTTGCGGAAGCGGTCGTAGATGCGTCCATCGTCCCGCCGGGTGACCATCCCGGAGGCGACCATCTCTTCGGGGGTGTACCCCTGCTCGCGGAAATAGCGGATGGCAGTCTCCCAGCCCTGAGGGGCGTAACCCAGGCCGAAGCGCTCGATGGTCTCGGCGCTCAGGTTGCGTTTCTCTTGCAAGTAGCGCAGGGTGCGCTCCCCGGCCTGGGTGTGGAGCAGGTGATGGCGGTAAAAGGTCACCGCGCTCTCCAGCAGTTCCCGCAAGCGGGCGTGCTCTTCGTCGCGGTGCTCGTCTTCGGGCGTGCGGGGCTTGAGTTGGACGCCGGCGCGCTCGGCCAGGTATTGGAGGGCCTCCTTGAAATCCCAGCCCTCTTTTTTCATCACGAATTTGAAGACGTCTCCCCCCTCGTTGCACTGTCCGAAGCAGCGCCAGGTTCCCGTCTCGGGGAAGACGACGAAGGAGGGCGTGCGCGTGTTATCGTGAAACGGGCAAAAACCGGTGTAATTCTTCCCCGACCGGCGCAATTTGACCGTCTCCGAGACCAAATCTACGATGTCGATGCGTTCTTTGATTTCTTCGATAGAGGACATGCCGCGCGCCTTGCCACTCCGAGCCGACAGGGGAAATTATACCAGTAGGCAGGTCGGCGGGCAGCAGAACGCTGATGGCGCTGATGCACGCTGATTCTCGCTGATTTTTGCCGCTTCGTTTGCCTGCGCTGCGGGTATCTGCGTGAAATCTGCGCAATCCGCGTTCTTTCGTCCAGGTCGGGCGGATTTTCTCCAACAACCTTTTCGCGAAGTGCATCTCCCCCCTTCTCAAATCTCCATGTGCCGAAACACTTCTTCCCGACAAGCCTCGTCGCCGAGAAAGGCTTCAATGGTGTACCAATGGTGTACGACCTGCCGATTGATGGACAAATCCTCGACAGCCCGCTCCGTCATCGCTATTTCCGGAACGAGGAGCAGGGTAACGGCATCGGGATTTTCCTCCCCCGCGCGGCTGAGGCTTTTGACGGCTGCTCCCACGCGCTCCAGAATACCGGCAGCATCAATGCCCCCTTTGATTTCCACCGCGACCTGGAGCGTGTCACGATGGTAGATGGCGATATGCGGTTCATCGGCAAACACCAGTGTGCGCCCATCCGCCAGTTCGTAGCGGGGAGGCATAGCCTCTCGGAGCAGTCCTTTCTCCCCTATCCGCTCCAACACAGCCGTTTGGACCGACAACTCCGCCTGTTTGCCCCGCCAGTTGCGCCAACTGCCGTCGGCCTGTGCGCCCGCGGCCATACCGCGCCATACATCGAATTCCCGGGCATCCAGCGTCTCATCCGCCCGGAGCAGAGCGCTGATGATGGGGTTCAACCGCTTTGCAATTGCCCACGCGTGCCGCTCATCCGGCAGGCCGCTCCCTTGTTCCAGGCGGAGGACGTTCAGGTGCAGGTTGCTCATGGATTTTTGCGATACCATCGCCAACATCCGGTAGTACCCTACCGAGCGCGCCACACTTTGCAACACTGCCGGATGTGCGAAAACGACCACAGGCTTGCTCCCACTTTCCGCACCCTCAAAACCCATGATTTTTGAATTTCTTCCCCTACTTTTGAGGTAGAACAAGCCGATTCTCGGTCTTTTGCCCCCACATCCACTCCATGAATGGAATTTGGGGGGTAAAAACCGGCGACGAGCAGGGCAGCAAGTCAGGCCTTTTTGTCATCGGTCTTTGAAAAGTGGGGCGAGAGCGCCATTCTCTGGGCCATTTTAGGGCTGAAGTGAGGCGGATAATTCCTGGGCCGGCAAAAAAGGGTGCGGAAAGTGGGAAAAAGTTTTTTCCAAACATTAACATTCCCTTATTTGGCCGTTAAAAGAGATTCGGTAAGATACATAAACTAAGGAGAAGATTATGGAAATCGTATACCTGATCGTGATAATCACTGCTTTTATTATCGTTGTCAGTATCGATGCTGTACAAAAGCAAAAAGAATAGTTGGTAAATCAATCTGAAGAACAGGTAAATGGAAAAACATATCTTAGTAACAAATGACGATGGAGTCACTGCCCCGGGGTTGTTAGCTTTGGCACAGGAAATGCGCAAGCTCGGTGAAGTCAGTATTCTTGCCCCCGATCGCAACTGGTCTGGCGGCGGACATGTCAAGACCCTCGACCGCGCCTTGCGCGTGCGCGAGGTGGTGCTTTCGGATGGCTCACGAGCCTTTGCGAGTGACGGTGCGCCTTCGGATTGTGTCGCTCTGGCAACGCTTGGTTATTTTCAAGAGAAGTTCGATATTGTCGTTTCGGGTATTAACATCGGCGCCAATCTGGGACATGATGTCACTTATTCTGGCACAGTCACTGCCGCAATGGAAGCCATGATTGCCGGGATTCCCAGCGTGGCGGTTTCATTGGAAGTGCCTGAAG
>JANTFR010000070.1 GCA_024763355.1 Anaerolineales bacterium | reverse complement strand
TAGGCCACAATCCCGGGAGGCGGCACGAGCAACGTCTTTCCGGGGTACAGGCGGCTGTCACATTGCAAATCGTTGGCCCCCATAAACTGTCCCTGATTCAGCCCTACCGAGGCCGCGACGGAAAAAATTGTATCCCCGTATTCAATCGGATATTCCGAGACAGGCAAGGGAGTATCCATCACCAGGGGCAAGACGGGAGGGGGCGTAGATGTCGGGGTTGCCGTCCCCGGATTGGGAAGCACAATCGCTTGCGCTTCTGGCGTGGGCGTATTCACTGGCGAAACAATGCTGAGAGAGGTGGGTGAAACCGCCGGAGACTCTGCATCAGGAGCAAACGTTGCGGAGGGAGAAGCAACACCAGTCACCAGAGCGGAAGAAGCAGCCGGAGATTCCATCGCCACAACTCTCGTTGTGGGGGAAGCGGTAGGAGCGGTTGTCAGCGCCAAAGTTGGCGGAGGAGAGAACAAAGGAGCGGCCAGGAAAAGAGCCGCGAAAACCAGGGAAACCAGCAGGATACTCGCGGGCAGTCCTATCACGCTCCACACCGAAGGACGAGGCACACGCCGGGCAAAATACTCTTCCCAAAAAGTTTCTTCTCCTTTGCCCGGTGCAGATACCGGCTTCGCGCCACTCAATGCATCCGCAAAGGCTAATACCGAAGCAAAACGCTTGTGCGGGTCTTTGCCCAAGGCCCGTTGGAGAGCACGCGCCGTTGCCTCCGGTACATCGGGACGCAAAGAACGAATATCCGCCGGAACGGTCAACAAGTGCTGAGTACGCCATCCCAGCGGGGTAGCCGCATCGAAAGGTAATTTTCCGCCCAGCATCTCAAAAGCGAGTACCCCCAGGGCATACACATCACCGGCTGGCGTGAGCGGTTCATCAGGGATATCCCTCTCCGGGCTACGGTACCCCAGCGCCCCGGCCACAGCCGCAGGCCAAAGGGCACTCTCTGCCTGGAGAATCTTTAAGCGCCCGATGCCCCCCAGGAAAGGACGCCCCTGGGCATCGAAATACACGTGGGAGGGTTTGATATCTCCGTGTACAATTCCCAACTCGTGCAAAGCGTGCAAAGCCTGAGCAAGGCGCTGCACGATGAAGATAATCTCATCCCAGTGAAGGCTCCCCTTTTGGAGGCGGTCTGCCAGCGTCCCCCCGCTCCATGGAGGCGTGACGTAGTAGAAGCAGTCTTCCGCCATGCCCACATCCTGAATCGGCCATATCGGAGCACCTTCAACCGCGGCAACCAGCGAACATTCCCGTTGTAAACGCGCGTAAACTTCCGGGTCCAAGGTCTCATTCAAAGGGAAGCACACCACATGCACGGGCAAGCCGCTTTCTTGCGCTTCGGCGGCATAAATTTGTGTCACCCCATCATCATCCAGCAAAGTGTGCAAGGTATAGGCCCCAACAGAGGTCATCGCTCTCCTCACAGACAACTCCCCCCAGGTTGCAACATCACAACGCGGGAATGTCTCTCATTTCCGAGAGACATTCCCGCATGTTTCCACCGTGTTATCAGGGTTTATAGGGACGCAAGGCCGGTTGCGGGTTCTCCCGCGCGTTCGTCAGCACCCCGGCGGGCAAAGGAATGGGTTTGAACTGCCCTCCCGCATCTATCGTGCCGTAAATGAAGTAATACAACTGCGCGCCCTCTCCATAACGAGAATCCTGGAAAGCAAGCATGAAGTAATTCCCATCTGGACTCCATTCGAAACCGCGGTAGCAGCATCGTCCCACGGGACGCTTGATTTCGGCTTTCTTCTCCGTGGCATTGTAAATATAAATTTCGCCAAAATTGTTGAGCGTATTGACCGCCAACGCAAACAGGTCATTGCCATTCCAGGCAAAATCCACTAGCGTGGGGTTGCGGGAGTAGTTGTTCATCGTAAAACGCTCACCGGGGAAGGAATCCACCCGAACAGGAGGCGCCCCGCAACGGCTGACATCAAAAACCTGTACCAAATCCACTTGCCGGCCAGACTGGGTAGCAACGGTCACCACCGCCAGTTGTTTGCCATCTCGCGACCAAACTGCGGCTTTGGCAGGCGCATCTGTATAACTGATGCATTTATCGGCAGCAGTCAAGCGTTGCTTTGTGGTAATCTGGCTGATGGCAGATAGGTCATACGGCAGAATGAAGAATCCGTCCTTCAAGGTGATAACCACCTGAGAACCATCTGGAGAAATCTCAAAATCGCCCAGATAATCCGACCAGTTAGCGCAAAAAATGGTGCGCTCCGCCTTGGTTTTCACATTGACAGCCAGCACACACCGCCCCGTAATGTAGAACACATCCTGGCCATCCGGCGACCATTGGAGTTGCTCCTTGCTGCCTCCCGTAGAAGTCAACTGCTCCGCCTCGGAGCCATCCAGGTTCATCACCCAAATATCGTTGTTGCTCACGAATGCCAGTTTGTCCGCCCCCCCGATGACCGGCCCGGAGGGAGTGGGAGAAGGCATCGGTGTAGGGCTGGATGGCGGAGGAGTAGGCGAGACTACCACTACCGCTTCCGTTGCGGTAGGTTTCGGCGAAGGAGTGGTTGTCGGCGTAGCGCTGGGAAGAGAGGGAGAAGTAGTAGAGACTATCGCCACTGCTGTGGTGGCTACTGGCTGCGGGGTCTCGTTCACGCCGCCCGATACCGCCTTCTTCACACCCCAAAAAGCCCCAATGCCTACCAGCACGACTACCGGTACTATCCACCCCCATGCGGAGAACTTCCCTTGCGCAGGAACTCGCGGGCGGGACCGTGGCGCAACTGCGGGTGTCCGGCGCGCAGAAGCAGGAGGCTTTCTGGAGGTCAGAGCTGCAAACGCCCCTGTAACATGCCCGGAGCGCGAAATACTGCGCAACTCGTCCACCAGCGCCTGAGCGCTCTCAAAGCGCTCTTCCCGACTTTTTGCCAAAATACGTTCAATTACCCATTGCACATCCGGCGGCAGATTTTCATCCAACTCCCGTACATCGGGGATAGGAGCGGTGAGATGCTTCATCATCTGCCCTGTAGGAGAATTGGCTTCAAAGGGCAAACGCCCTGTCAACATCTCGAACAAGATGATGCCGAGAGAATACAAGTCGCTGCGGCCATCCAGGTCCGGGTCGCCGCGCACCTGTTCGGGGCTCATATAAGCCGGCGTACCAATGGTGGAATCCCCCGTCAGAGTCGCTCCTGCTTCGGCCAGTTTAGCGATGCCAAAATCCGAGAGATACGGCCGCCCATGCTGGTCAAAGAGGATGTTGCCCGGCTTCAAATCCCGATGGATAATCCCCTGCTGGTGAGCATAATCCAGCGCCGGGGCCAGCACAGCAAAAATTTCTACAATTTCTGCGATGCTGAATTTCTTCTGGGCATCAATACGGTCGCGCAAAGAGCCCCCCGACATGAGCCGCATGACCAGATAAGGCTGCCCGTCTTGTTCACCAAAATCGTACACGGGCACAATCGCGGGGTGTTCCAGGTTGGCCACCACGCGCGCTTCGCGCTCGAAACGGGCGCGAAACATTTGATTATGCAACAATTCTTTGGGCAAGATTTTGATGGCTACCTCACGGTCAAATTGCGGGTCATACCCTTTGACCACTGTAGCCATGCCTCCGCGTCCAATTTCCCCGCGGATTTCATACCGGCCTATCATTTCTGTCATACTTTCTCCCCACCATACATCTGCAATTACCTGCCATCAACGCTCATACAACAGTTCCTATTTCTTCTCCCGCTTATGGAGAGCATGTTCCAATTGCTCCCGCGAAATACGGTTGGCCTTGCGGCAGTGTGGACAGCGCGCCTCGTAATACTTCAGGTCTTCCGCAATGACCTTCTCCAACGCGGCTTCCAGGGATTGCTTTCCTAACGCAAAGGGAGTTCCACAGTAAGTGCAACGGATTTGCATGACAAACTCCTTTCCAACATGGGGAGGTCGTAAAGGCCCGCCTGAGCCAAAATTCATGTCAAGTATAGCACCGCCGTCCGTCAATCGCAAGTATAATGGAGCGCATGAGCGCATCCTTCTACACCAAAACCGGAGATGACGGGTACACCGGCCTGTTAGGCGCGGGCCGGGTGCCCAAGTACCACCCCCGCCCGGCGGCTTGCGGCACGCTTGACGAGGCCACTGCCGCCCTGGGGGTTGCCCGCGCCTTTGCCCGCTCGCCGCGCACCGTCGAAATCTTAACCCGCGTCCAGCGGGATTTGTACAACCTGATGGCAGAGGTGGCTGCAACCCCCGATAATGCCGCCCGGTTTCGGGTGATTGCCGCCCCCCAGGTAGCCTGGCTCGAAGAGCAGACCGACTCCCTTGCGGAGATGGTGCCGATGCCCAAAGAATTCATCCTGCCCGGAGATTCGCAGGCCGGGGCCTTTCTCTCCTTAGGGCGAACCATCGTGCGCCGCGCCGAGCGGGAAATCGCCCGCCTGCTCCACATGGGCGACCTGGAAAACGCGGCCCTATTGCACTACCTGAACCGTCTCTCCTCCCTGTGCTTCGCCCTGGAACTGCTGGAAAACCAGGCCGCCGGGAAAGATACCACCATCGCCAAAGGTACCGCTCCATGACCGGCACATTGATAAACATTACCACCGTCCTGCTCGGCAGCGCACTGGGCATCGCCTTTGGAGCGAGACTCCCCACCAAAGTGCGCGAAACCGTCGTCGCCGGGCTGGGCTTGTTCACCGCCGCTATCGGCCTGCAAATGTTCTTCGAGACCCAGAACGCCCTCATCGTCCTGGCCAGCCTGCTCATCGGCAGCCTGCTGGGAGAGTGGTGGCACATCGAAGAGGGCTTGGCGCGTCTGGGAGCCTGGCTGGAGCGGCGCTTTGCCGCTCCCGACCCCGAGGCGGAGAGCAGCCGCTTCGTGCGCGGCTTCCTGACAGCGTCCATCCTGTTTTGCGTCGGCCCGATGACCATTCTCGGCTCCATCCAGGACGGGCTGACCGGCGATTACAGCCTCCTGGCAATCAAAGCCGTCCTGGATGGCTTCGCCTCGCTGGCTTTTGCTTCCACGCTGGGAGTGGGGGTGGCGTTTTCTACGCTTGTCATCCTGGTTTATCAAGGGGGCCTCAGTTTGCTGGCCGCCCAGGCGCAAGCGCTTATCAGCGCCCCAATGATGACCGAGATGACCGCCGCGGGCGGCGTGCTGCTGGTGGGCATCGCCATCAGCAGTTTGCTGGAAATCAAAGAGATTCGCGTTGGCAATTTCCTGCCCGCCCTGGCAGTTGCCCCGCTGATTGTCGCCCTGCTCGCAAGATTCGGCATCTCTTTTTGAAACATCCCATCATCCTGCCTCACAATTCCACATTGCCCCGGCTTTTTACATAATTTTTAGTTTTCCTTCCCCGTGTTTAGCCTCCATTTGTACAGACTGAGTATACTTGACGGTGAAAGCGCTTCCACGCGCGCGGCTTGTATCGGACAACACAAGCCCGACCACCCATCAGGATTCTCTTTCTGGAGGTACACACTATGAAACGCTCTTTCACCATTCTCCTTGCGCTTGTCCTGGCGCTCAGTTTGATGCTGGCCGCCTGCCAACCGCAAGCCCCCGCCGCCACCGAAACAAGCGGGGGAGAGTCCGGCGGCGAAACGGCCGCTAAGACCCAAACCCTGGTTATCGGCTTCACCGCTTCCCAGACCGGCAAGTACAACGTCTCCTCGGGACGCCAGGTGAATGGCCTCAACCTGTGGATGAAACAAATCAACGATGCCGGCGGCATCAAATTGAGCGATGGCACGGTGGTAACATTCAAGGCCGTCTCCTACGACGACGAAAGCAATAAAGACCGTGTTCAGGAACTCTACACCCGTCTGGCAACCGAAGATAACGCCGACATGCTCATCAGCCCTTATTCCAGCGGCCTGACCGCTGCCGCCGCCGTGATTGCTGAACAATATGGCAAGGTGATGCTCACCACCGGCGCGGCCAGCGATGCCACCTACAAACAGGGCTACACCAAGGTCTTCCAGATGTACACCCCCGCCAGCCGCTACCTGACCGGCGCGGTGGACCTCCTTGCCAAGACCGACCCCAGCGTCAAGAAGGTGGCCTTCGTTTACGAGAACAGCAAGTTCTCCACCGCCGTGGTGGAAGCCGCCAAAGACTACGCCGCCGACAAGGGTTACGACGTGGTGCTTTACGAGGGGTACGACCCCGAAACCACCGACTTCGGCCCCTTCATCAATAAGATTCAGGATGCCGGCGCTGAGGCCATCCTGGGCGGCGGCCACTTCCAGGATGGGAGCGCCTTCGCCCGCCAGTTGTTCGAGAAGAACGTCCCCGTCAAGTTCGTCACGCTCCTGGTTGCGCCCCCCGAACCCGATTTCGCCGACCTCGGCGACGCCGCCGTGGGCATCATCGGCCCCAGCCAGTGGGAACCGCTGGCCGCCTTCAAGCCTGATTTCGGCCCCACCGGCAAGGAATTCGAGGCCGCTTATATGGCCGCCTACAACGAAGAGCCTTCCTACCACTCGGCGGGCGGCTACGCCGCCGGTCTGGTGCTGGAAAAAGCCATCCGCGACGCCGATTCCACCGACCCGGATGCCATCAAAGCCGCCCTGGACAACATGGACCTGACCCTCTTCTTCGGCAAGATTAAGTTTGACACTTCGCCCGAAGCGCACGGTTTGCAAATCGGCCACTCCATGATTTACATCCAGTGGCAGAAGGACGGCGACACACTGGGCAAACAGGTGGTCTGGCCGGAGGACGGCGCCACCGCCAAAGTGCTTTACCCGCTGCACTAGATTTTTACCAACTCTTACCCCCACCCCTCCCTCTTTCAGGGGGAGGGGTGCAGGGGTGAGGGTCATCCACACCCTGCCCAGCAGGTGGAATTCGCTCCCTGAGGGCGGTGTTCTCCGCCTCGTACGAGGAACATCGCTCGACACAACGGCCATCTGCCGGGCAGGTTTGTTTTGCCCCCTTTGTCACAGGAGAAGCACATCCATGGATTTCATCCTGGCATCCCTTGCCGACGGTCTCTTGCTCGGGTTCATTTACGGCATCGCCGCCATGGGCCTCACCCTCATTTGGGGGGTGATGAACGTCATCAACCTGGCGCACGGGCCTATCATCGCCCTGGGCATGTTTACCGTCTACCTGCTGTTCACTTTTCTGGGCATCCCGCCCTACGTGGGCGTTCTACTGGCTGCCGTGTTCGGGCTGCTGTTAGGCATCATCATCTACCTGATTGCCGTCCAAGGCGTTATCGATGCGCCCCACCTCTCCAGTCTACTGGCGACCTTTTCGGTCAACATGATTATCATCGGTATCGGCACGGCCATTTTTTCCACATCCCCCCGCAACATTGACCTGCAATTGTGGAGCGTCTCGCTGGGGCCGGTCACACTGCAAGGCACTCGCGTGGTGGCTTCGCTCATCGCGGTGCTCGTCACTGCGGCGCTGTACTATTTTCTCTACCGCACCCGGCAGGGGAAATACATTCGGGCGGTCGCCAACAACCGCGCCGCTGCAGAACTGGTCGGCATCCCCTCCAACCGCGTTCTGGCGCTCAGTTTCGGCATCGGAGCCATGCTGGCGACCATCGCCGGGGCGCTGATTGCCACCTTCCTGCCCTTCAACATCCTGGCGGGCGGAACCTACGAACTGAAGAGTTTCGTCATCGGCGTCTTGGGGGGGCTGGGCAACCCGGTGGGAGCGCTGGTCGGCGGTCTCATCCTGGGGCTGCTGGAGGGCATCGTCCCCACGTTCACACAAACCACCTGGGTGCCGGTGATTGAATTCGTGCTCTTCGTCATCATCCTGCTGGTGCGCCCCAACGGCCTGTTCGGAGGGGAACAATGAACACACTGAAAAACTACGCGGGGTTGCTTACCTCTCTTGTCGTCGTCGTTTTGATAGCCCTGGCCCCCATTTTCAGCGGGAATGCCGCTTCGCGCGAGGTGGTCTTCACCATCCTGCGGGCTATCGTCCTGGCTTCCAGTTTGAACATCTTGCTGGGCTATACCGGGTACGTCAGTTTCGGCCACATCGTCTTCTTCGGCTTCGGCGGCTATGTGGGGTTCTACCTGATTACCGCCCAGGGACAATCCTTGTGGGTGGCAATGCTGGCAGGTGGACTGGTCTCCGGGCTGCTGGCCTACCTTCTGGGAAAGGCCATTCTCCGGCTGCGGGGCGCGTACTTCGCCCTGGCAACCATCGGCGTCAACGAAGCGGTACGCGCCTTCATCAACAATTTCGAGCCTTTCGGCGGCCCGACCGGGATGACGATGAATTTCAGCGTGTATCAGCAATACGGAGGGGCCATGCAGGCCCTGGAAATGACCTTTTATATCATGCTGGTATTGACCATCCTGGTCGTCATCCTCAGTTACGTGGTGCGAACTTCCAAGTTCGGGCTGGGGCTGCTGGCAATCCGGGAAGACGAAGACGCTGCCGAGGTAATGGGCGTGGTCGCTCCGGACGCCAAGACCTGGGCCTTCGTGCTCTCCGCCATCTTCCCCGGCATGGTAGGGGCGCTCTTCTTCTTCAAAAACGGCAGCGTGGAGCCGCTGGACGCTTTTCCCCTGCATACCTCCATCGAGATGATTGTTATGGTCATGCTCGGCGGGCAGGGAACCGTACTGGGACCGATTTTGGGCGCAGCCGGATACCAGCGGATGCGCGGCCTGCTGGTCACCAGTACCATTTTCAAGAACATCCAACTGGCCGTTTCCGGTGGTCTGTTGCTGCTGATTGTACTCTTCGTCCCGGCAGGTATTATCGGCTGGGCGCGGCAGCGCTGGCCGAAATGGCGGGGGGTGCTGCAATGATGATTCTACAAGTGCAAGGCGTATCCAAGAACTTCGGCGGGCTGCAAGCCCTCAGCAACGTCACCTTCGACCTGCCCGAAGGGCAGATTCTCGGCCTGATTGGCCCTAACGGAGCGGGCAAAACCACCCTCTTCAACGTCATCAACGGAGTGTACACCCCCAGCGAGGGGCGCGTCATCTTCCGGGACAAAGACGTCACCGGCAAGAAGACCTACCACATGGCGCACGCCGGGATGGCCCGCACCCATCAAATTGTCAAGCCTCTCAACGACCTGACCGTGATGGAAAACGTCATGGTGGGAGCCTGCTTCGGGCGGGAAGGACACAATTTGAAGAATGCCCGCAAAATCGCCGCAGAAGTACTCGATTTCGTCGGCTTGAACGAACGCTCCGACCAACTGGCCGGCAGCCTCAACGTGGGGCAGAAGAAACGCCTGGAAATGGCCCGCGCCCTGGCATCCCACCCCTACCTGCTCCTGCTCGACGAAGTCCTGGCCGGCCTCAACCCCTCCGAAATTGCCCACATGGTGGATATCGTCCGCCGCATTCGGGAGCAGGGCATCACCATCATCATGATTGAACATGTCATGCACGCCATCATGAACGTATCCGACCGCATCTTGGTGCTGGATTACGGCCAGCAAATCGCCGAAGGCTCGCCCGAGGAAATCAGCCAGAACCCCAAAGTTATCGAGGCTTACCTGGGCGACCCCAAACTGGCCCAACGCCTGATGAGGGGAGGAGAATAATGTCCATTTTGGAAATCCGTAACGTATCCACAGGCTATGGAGAAGTGCAAATCCTGTGGGGAACCACCCTCAGCCTGGAAGAAGGCAAACTCACCTGTCTGGTGGGCAGCAACGGAGCCGGGAAAACCACCACCCTGCGCACCGTGATGGGACTGCTGAAGCCCTGGGAAGGGCAGGTCTTCTTCGACGGCAAGGATGTCAGCCGCCTGCCCGCCCACGCCAAAGCGGAGATGGGGCTGGTGCTCGTCCCTGAAGGGCGGCAACTGTTCACCGACATGACGGTGGAAGAAAACCTGGAGATGGGCGCTACCCCTCGTCATGCTCGCCTGCACTACGCCCAAAATCTGGAACGCGTTTACGAGATGTTCCCGCGCCTCAAGGAACGCCGTTCCCAGAAGGCCGGGACGATGAGCGGCGGCGAACAGCAGATGCTGGCCGTAGCCCGCGGCATCATGGCCGAGCCAAAAGTGTTGATGATTGACGAACTCTCCCTCGGCCTTGCCCCCGTGCTGGTGCTGGGACTGTTCGAGACCCTCCGCGAACTCAAGAAACTGGGAATCACCATCTTGCTGGTGGAGCAGAACGTGCAGATGGCGCTGGCCGTCAGCGATTACGGCTACGTCCTGGCCGAAGGCAAGGTCGCCCTGCAAGGCCCCGCCCGTGAGTTGATGGAGGATGAGCACGTCCGCGCCGCGTATCTGGGACTATAACCATATTGTGAAAATAATCACACGAAGCCCCGTTCAGAACGGGGAAAAAATCACTGGTAATTCCCGCAGAAATTTGGTATGTTTTAGGTAACCTACCGAAAATAAGGGTGCTCGAAGCCAGGTGACAGTCACTTGCGAAGCGACTGTCACCTGAGAGCGTCACCTGAGAAGAGCATTTCGGCACACGCAACCCGGTCATCTCTCATCACCCTCGTCCTACAAGGAGGAACTCCCATGCTAGTCGGCGAACGCATGACTCACCCCGTAATCACCATTCCCCCCGATATGCCTATTGTCGAAGCGCTCGACCTGATGAAGCGCGAACACATCCGCCGCACCCCCGTCGTGGACGCCGACGGGAAACTGGTCGGCATCGTCTCGGACAAAGACCTGCTCAACGCCTCCCCCTCTCCAGCCACCTCCCTCAGCGTGTGGGAACTCAACTACCTGCTCAGCAAAGTCAAGGTAGAAGACGTGATGACCAAAGACGTCATCTTCGTCACCGAGAACACCCCCATTGAGCAGGCAGCCCGCATCATGGCCGACAACAAAATCGGTGGCCTGCCCGTCCTGCGCGGCGACGATGTGGTCGGCATCATCACCGAGACCGACCTGTTCAAAATCTTTCTGGAACTGATGGGCGCCCGCGAGATGGGCGTGCGGGTCACCGCCCTGGTGCCCCACAAAAGCGGCGAACTGGCGCAGTTGACCGCGGCCATCTCCCAGGCCGGCGGCAACTTTATCGCCTTTGGACAGTTTGCCGGCACTACGCCGCGCAATCGGCTGATTACCTTCAAGGTGGATGACATCGAGATGGAAAAAGTCCGCGAAATCGTCACCCCCTTGATTGAGAAATTGATTGACATTCGCGTCTGTTGCGAATAGCCCCCATTTGCGGTTTCGCACTCCCTCGCCCGCCGGTCAACCGGCGGGCTTTTATTTTTCCGCCTTGCGGAGGGCCTCCCGAACATCTCTCCAGGCAGATTCCACCGCCCGAATTTCTTCAGCCGTTTCGGGCAATTCCCCGTAACGCACCCGCACGTAGGCATCGGTGAGCAGGCGCACCTCGCTCCGCGATGCGGGCAGGATGCGCTCGGTCAGGGGGATGAACTCCAGCGGGGTCGCCGCCGGGGGACGGTTCACGCCCATCCGGGCGCAGGCCTCCACAAAATCGGCATACACCTGCCGGACGCGCTCCGCCGCCCGGCGGCGCTCCCCACCGGAGAGTTCTCCCGCCCCGCGCAATTTTGCCGCCAGATTCCCGAAGCGGCGGCGCAACCCATCCGCCAGCGTCTCGCCCTCCAGGGCATCCGCAAAGGCCCGGCGCTCCGCGGGGTTCTCCAGACGGTCTGCGGTGGCCCGCAGCACCCACACCACCAGCGCAACCAGCACCAACCCGCCAACAGCCAGAAAGACGGGGCGCATATCCGGCGGGGCTTTATCCGCGGCCTGCTGCAAAAAAGCGGAATCGGGTAGTTGCAGCGGGGCCGGGGTAGGCCGGGGCGTCCCCGCCACTTGCGGGATTTTCTGCGTCAGGGCATCGAAAGCCGGCTGGATGAGCGCCAACAGCAACAGGAAGGGGGCCGCGAGAAGCGCCCCCACCGCTACAGCCAGGTACTCCACCACTTTCCCCAGGAACCCCACTCGCCCCGAGAGCAGCGCCGCCCCGCCGATGCCCGCCGCCGTCCAGGCCAGGATGACAAGTCCCGCCGCGCCCATCCAGCGCAGGTC
>JANTFR010000069.1 GCA_024763355.1 Anaerolineales bacterium | reverse complement strand
CACCCCTCTCCCGCCGCCGACGCTGACCCCCGAACACCCTGACGCCGAGAACGAGAACTACCTGCTGGCCGCCTGGTCGCCCGAAGACCTGCCCCGCGCCATCGCCCTGCTGCGCACCTACCCCCACAGTCTGCGGGCCAAACAGCGCACGCCGGAATTGCAGGCCGCCGCTCACCGCGCCGCCGCCTACCTCCAGGCCGAAGCCCTGCTGCGCTTCCCCGATGTCCCCGCCCTGCCCTGGCAACTCGGCATGGCCGCCGACCTGAGCGCCGCCGCCGACCCCCGCGCAGCCGAAGCCTACGCCCGCGCCATCCAGACCGCCCTCGCCAACCCCACCCTCTCCCTCAAGACTCTGCCGGACTGGTTCCGGGCACGCACCGGCGGCGAGATGAGCTTCACTGCCCTGCCGGAGGGCAAATCCATCCTGACGCTGCGCGGCGCGGAAAGCACGGTTTACCTGCTGCTTGAAGACGACGGGATGGTTTTCCCGCTGGGAGCGCACTTCGCCGCCCAGGCCGCCGGAGAGAGCAATCTGACCCTGGCCGACCTGAACGGAGACGGTTTCCCCGAAGCAGTTCTGTGGCAGACCGGCGGCGCGTCCCGCCAGAACGTCCCTCTCCCGCAGGTGTTCGCCCTGGAACCCGCCCCCCCGCGGCTGCTCCCGTTTGCCCCCCAGGAATCCTTCGCCCTGGGGATGGAATACCGCGCCCGCTGGGACGGCGACGAGGGCCGCCTGCGCTTTGCGACTACCGTCTTCGATGCCTGTCCCGTCACCGTGGAGCGCGTCTATGCCTGGGACGGAACCTTCCTGCAACGGGAAAGCGCGACCTACACCCCCTCTCCCTCCGAAGCCCTGACCGGCTATTGCGCCCTGATGGCCGACCACGCCGCCCATTTCTGGGGGCCGCAGGCCGCCGTGGAGGTAATGGAAGATTTGCTCCCCCTCTGGCCGCCGGAGATAATGGCGGATGGCAAGCCCCCCGCCGCCGATGCCCTGGACGAGTGGCGCTACCGCATCGGCCTCTACGCCTTGTTGAGCGGAGAGGAAGAAAAAGCGCGCCAGTATCTCGGTCAAGTCGTTTCGGAACCCGTCACGCCCCTCAGCCGCTGGATTGCCCCCGCCAATACCCTGCTGGAAAACTATCGCGCTCCCACCGACCTGTACCGTCTGTGCCTGGACGCCCCCTCTTGCGAAGCGCGCCCCGCCTTCCAAAGGCTGGTGGAATCTCTGGGGAGGCGCGCCCTCCAAACCCCGCTTGTCACCTTGGGGGAGTGCGGGGTCAGCATCCGCTCTACGGGGCTGTTCGATTTCGAGGGAGACGGTATCCCCGAAAGGTGGGTCACGGTGCGGCACCACCCCGAAGACGCCCTGGAATTCTGGATTTTAGCGGAAGCGCCGCAGGGGGCGTCCGCCTTCTTCGTCTCCACGGTGGAGCGCAACATCACCCCGCTTTCCCGCTACGAGGGGCTGTCCGATGCTCCGGTGGTCTGGCTGGGGAGCGTGATTCCCTTCAGTTTGCGGCGCACGGCGGAAGGGGAACCCTTCCTGCGCTTCGAGACGCCTCGCTACTTCGACGACCTGTACACCGAGCACGTGCTGGAGACGGTGGCAGGCGGCCTGTTCTTCGAGGGGATGCCGCCCGCTGAGGCGCAATCCCGCCTGCAAACGCTGGTGGGCGGGACGCACTTCACCTGCATCACCAACCCGCAGAGTTGCCCGCGGGCCTACGCCCTGCTGGGGCTGGCCGCCGACCTGAACGGCGACTCCGCGGTTGCCATCGCCGGGTACATGGACGCCTGGCGGAGGACGCCGAAAAGCCCGTATGCCATCCTGGGGCGGCTGCGCGTCCGGCGCAATCCCACCCTGCCGACCTACACCCCGACCCCCACGGCAACTTTCACCCCCACGCTCACCCCGACCATCACGAACACCCCCACGATTACGCCTACCCCGACGATTACGAACACTCCCGACCCCAACGCATCCCCCACGCCCAGCCCCTCTCCGACGGCTACCGCGACGCCAACGCCGTAAGGGAAGCGGGAAAGCGGGCAAAGGGGTAAGTGGACAGGTTGGCAAGTGAGTAAGCGAAAAGGTTTGCGAGTAATGTCACTTACGAAGCGCTGGAGACTCATCATCTCTCCCCCGGCAGGCGGGGCATGGAACATGGCCGTGGACGAGGCCATTCTGGAGGCCGCCGGACGCGGGGAGGTTCCGCCCACGCTGCGGCTGTACGCCTGGGAGCCGCCCTGCCTTTCTCTTGGCTATGCGCAACCCTGCAAGGACGCAGACCAGCAGACCCTGAGAAGCCGCGGCTGGGGGATTGTGCGCCGTCCCACCGGTGGACGCGCCATCCTGCACACTGATGAAGTCACCTATGCCGTCTGCGGGCCGCACGAAAACCCTGTCCTGCGCGGCAGTGTGCTGGAGAGTTACCGGCGCATCTCGGAAGCCCTGTTGCGCGCCCTGCGCCACCTGGGAGTCCCCGCGGAGGCTCTCCCCCAACCCTCTGCCCCCTCGGATAGCAACGCCAAAGGGCCGGTATGCTTCGAGGTACCTTCCAACTATGAAATCACCGTCCGGGGGAAAAAACTCATCGGCAGCGCCCAGGCACGCAAACGCGTCGGCGTTTTGCAGCACGGCTCCCTGCCGTTGGGCGGCGATTTGAGACGCATCACCGAGGTACTGACTTTCCCCGACGAGGCGGCGCGTCAGGAGGCCGCCCGGCGGCTATTGCACCGCGCCACAACCCTGGAGACGGTCCTGGGACGGAAAATTTCGTGGGAAGAGGCCGCCCAAGCCCTTGTGACTGCCTTCGCCGAAACGTTGCGTGCCCCTTTGCAAGAAGCGGAACTCTCCCGCGCCGAGCGCGCCCGCGCCGAGACGCTGATGCGGGAGAAGTACACCAATTCCCGTTGGCTGGCGTGCCAGGCGTGGGCAGGCGGTCACTTTTCAAAAATCACATCGGGGTAGCCCAGGGAACGGAACAGGCGTTCCAGATAATTTTCGGCGTTCTGCTGCGCCGTATCGAGAATGCCGTCTTCAATGGCAGCCTCTTCGATGGCCTGTTCCGCCGCCCGGCGGGCGGCGGTCTCCAGGTTGACGTCCCCCTTGGTCAGCAGGCCGGTATCCCTGTCGTAGACATAGGATTTGTCGTTATCCAGGGTAGCGACAAAGACTTCGGCAGGCGGGAGGGTGACGTAAAGCACGCCGTTCTCCACCCGCAAATCATCCGGGCCGAGTTTGCGCAAATCCACTCCGGCAATCACCACTCCGTGTGCCACGAAGAGCAGTTTGTCGCCGAAGAGAGGTGCGAAGACGTTCTGCCCTTGCTCAGCGGTGACCACTTTCTCGATGGTGTACTGCACCGTCTCCAGGCGAGCCAGGGAGCGCACGTCGTGGACGATGGTAATCGGGTCGGGGACGACCGTCGGAGTGGGATGCAACACCTCAGCCACCTGAGTCATCTGGGTTTCCACGGAATCAGAGACCTGATTGACCGGTTCCAGGGCCTGCGAGACCGTTTTGCGAACGGATTCGACAACAGCCCAGCCGGCCCAGGCCAGAATCCCCAGCGCTACCACAACCACAACGATGCCCCAAATCGGACGCAACTTCATCGCAACCCTTCCTCTCACTCACTTGCCAACTTTCACGCATCCACACTTGCCCCATGATTATAACCGCAACCCTCGTCCTGCACCTGCATCTGCCGGGCTGCCGCTCGCTCAAGGAAAAGCGCCGCCGCCTGAAACCGCTCCTGGCACGCCTGCACCGGGAGTTCAACGTCTCCACGGCGGAACTGGCCCATAACGACGTATGGCAATCGGCGCAAATCGGTTGTACCATGCTGGGAAACGACGCCATCCATTTGCAACGCGCCTTACAAACCATCGGCCAATGGGTGGAGACGTACTGGCCGGACGTACTGGTGGAAGACGAAAGCATTGTCGTGCGCTAAAAGCCGCTCGGCCTGCCATTCGACAACGCGCAACAGAGAGCCGGACCTGACAGCCTGACAAAACGCGCAAATGCTGATTTGTTCACACAGAGACGCGGAGAGCACAGAGTTTTCTTGATGTTTTGTGATGATTTCCTGTGTTCTCTGTGGCTCCGTGTGCCACAACACGAGATTTGTCAGTCAACCAGGAGCCGGGCTGCATAGTTACGCCGATTTTTAGATATACCGCTTCTTTTTTACGCATTTTTTATTTACAATTCCCCCCTTTTTTCGCCATAATAAAATAGTGAAGTGTAACCATCCCTACTGAATAGTGTTTGTAAAAAATGAGCCGTGCGTTCCCGCGGCTATATATCGTTTATGCTTATCACGTTGATGTTCGGCTACCCAAACCTGCCCGGCGGATTTTACAAGGACAAGGGACAAGCGGGGCTTGTTCCCGTTGGCTGAGACACGATATCCCTGGAAACCTGCGCGCTTTCCGGGGATTTTCTATATGCCGCATGGAGCAGCGAGGAAAGGAGACAGCCTATCGTATCCATAATCCCGTATCCCCTCACTCTTTCCCCCTGACGTCCTGTCCACGAAACGCAGGGACAGGGATTTGTGTCGTTTACGTTCATAGAGAATCTGTGCTGCCTGACGAGGAGGCAAATCTATGGCTTTTTGGACTCTGTTAATCACCATCGTAATCGTGGTTTTGGGGTATCGCTACTACACCAACCGAGTAGACCAGCAAATCATCGCCGCCGACCCCAAACGCGCTACCCCTGCCAAAATGTACAACGACGGGGTGGACTTCATGCCCGCCAGCGGCAGTGTGCTGTTCGGCTACCAGTTCAAGTCCATCGCCGCTCTCGGCCCTATCGTCGGCCCGATTACCGCGGTGCAATGGGGCTGGCTGCCAGCGGTATTGTGGCTGATAATCGGCGTCTTCTTCATCGGCTGGGTGCAGGATTACGCCAGCGCTATGATGGCAATGCGCAATGACGGCATGACTCTGGGCGGTCTGGCCTACAAGTACATCTCTCCGCGGGCGCGCGGTATTCTGCTCGCTTTCCTGTACTTCTACCTGCTGCTCATCATGGGTGCTTTCGGGGCTGTGGTAGCCGGTCTGCTGGCCTCCCCCACCGTGCCGGTTGGCTTCCTGATTCTGACCCTCGCCGGTGTGCTGGCCGGGCAAATGACCTACCGCTGGCACATGGACCTGGTAATGACCACCGTCGTCACCGTCCTGATTGCCCTGATTGGCATCTGGCTGGGCACAATGCCCTGGGCACAGAGCATCGTCAAGGCCATCAACGGCATGGCCGGGGATGCCAACGGCGTGCTCTACAGCACCCCTTACGGGCCGATGAAGTGGTCCGTCTGGCTGTGGGGCATCATGGCCCTCATCTTCACCTACTTCGGCTCGGTGCTTCCCATCTGGCGCTTCGCCCAACCGGTCAACTACGTTTCCTTCTGGTTCGTCATGCTGGGGATTGTCGGCTCCATCCTGGGTGTGACCATCGCCACCTTCACCGGCGCGACCGGCGTGAGTTTCGAGATACCGGCCTACATCAGTTTCACCAACCACCTGGGGCCGTTGTGGCCGATTCTGTTCGTCACCATTTCGTGCGGCGCAATTTCTGGCTGGCACTCGCTGGTCTCCACTTCGGGCACGGCCCGCCAGTTGGAGAAAGAAACGGATGCCAAGCCCGTGACGGCGGGCGCCATGTACACCGAGGCCGTCCTGGCCGTCCTGGCCGTCGTCTTCGCCGCCACCGCCATCGCCAAAGCGGACGGCTCGGTGCTGTACGACGCCGCCAACGGCTACAAATTGAGCGTCGGGGCGGGCGGAATCTGGATTTACGGGATGGCCCGCTTCCTGAGCGTGATTGGCATCCCCGCCGACCTGGGCGGCGCCATCGGCGGCATCTTCCTGGCCGTCATGGCCCTGACGGTGATGCAACTGGTACTGCGCTTCATGCGGGTTGCCTCCGCCGAATTACTGGGCGACAAAATCATCGCCTTCAAGAACCCCCACGTCGGCAGTTTGGTCGCCATCGCTTTCACCTTGCTCATTTTGTGGACGGCTTTCTGGCAGCGCATCTGGGTGCTGTTCGGCGGGGCGAACCAACTCTTCGCCGGGCTGGCCCTGCTCCTGGTCACCATCTGGCTGGCTAACGAGGGCAAAGAGCACTCCTGGGCCTTCTGGCCGGGCGTCTTCATGTACGTCACCACGGTAGCCGCCCTGCTGATTACCGCCTGGAAGTCCTTCTCCACCGCTTTCGCCCCCGACACCGCGGCCGCCTTCATGGTTGGCAACGTCATCGCCGGGCTGATAGGCCTCTTCCTTGCCATTGCGGCGCTGGTACTCGCCTGGGATGGCTGGAAGTCCCTTGTCAAGGCGCGCTCCAAAATGGCAACTGCCCCCTCGGGAGACTGAGTACCCCTCTCTCGACGGGCAGCCACAAAGGGAGGAGGCGGAATCGTCTCCTCCCCCTCCCTTTTTAGCGGTATCCTCATGACGGTTCCCCCCCTGACCATCGAAGTCGTCACGCACGTGCTGGGCAGCCTCGACCATTGCTCCCACTGTCAGATTTTTCTGGACAGGGCCGGGTTGGGGGAGAAAATCCACACCGAGGACTTGCAAGCCTATCCCCCGGACTGGTGGGAGGAGTGGCAGCAATTCTCCGATGTAATTTTCTCTCTGACGGAACGTTTCGCCGGGCGTCTGGTCATCCGGGTAACCGACGCGCAAAGTCCCCGCGGCTTGTGGCTGGCGTTGCGCCGCAGGATACGCCGCTACCCGGCCTTTCTCGTGGGAGATGACATGCATCAGGGTCTGGACGAAGTCTCCCTGACCCGGATGATTGAGACCCACCTCCCTTGAGGCGGTATGCTGACCCTGTTTGTTTTCGCCCCTCATATCGCCGCCTCTTCCGGCCCTCGAGGATTTCTTTTCACACAGGAAATCTTGCATGCCTATCGGCTAAACGACCCTCAGCAGAACGCCGATTTGGAACGTCTGGCACGGCGGCTGACCTATTTGCGGAACCGCTATCCGGGGCGCGTCCGCGTCCAGTGGGTCGAACCGTGGTCACCGGGCGGCTTGTGGATGGCATGGCGCTTTCGGGTGCGCGCCTTCCCCACCGTCGTCATCGGGGCGGAGTATATCCTGACCGGCGAGGCGCTCGACAATCTGGAAGACATCGTAGCCGAAAAACTGAGCGCCGTTTCAATTTCCAAGACACAGGAGAACACCATGACCGAAGAAGAAAAACGCTCTCTTTTCCAAAAAGTCAAAGCAAGCGTTTCCGATTTCATCTATGGCATGGCCTCACACGAGGCCACGCGGCAGGCGTTGAAGACGCGCGGCAGCATGGAGCATCTCTTCATCCTCATCACGATGGGAGATTTGCTGGGCGTGCCCATCCTGCCGCCGTACTACTCCCTGCGGTTGCTGCCCTACGTGGTGCCGCAAATATCCACCTGGAAGCGCCGCATGTTGCGCGAAAAGGACCTGGTTGACGCTCTGGCGTGAGGTGCCTTATGTCTCTGGCTAAAGTTTTTCGCGAAAACCCCAACCGTCGCTACATCATGTTTGGAGGCAAAGGGGGCCTGGGCAAGACCACCTTCTCTGCCGCAACCGCCTACTGGCTGGCAAAGCAGGGCAAACGCGTCCTGGTCTTCTCCGTAGACCCGCAAGCATCTCTTTCCGACATCTTCAAGCAGGACATATTCGGCAAGGGCGCGGTGGAAATCATGCCCAACCTGTATGCCCAGGAAATCGACGCCGACCAGCACATCCGGGAATATCAGGACCAAATCCGCAAGAAGATTCTGGATATGTACGGCTTCGACAAGATTCCCGACGAAATCGAGTCGTACATCCAGGCGGCCTCCGCCGAACCGGCAATGGAAGAATCGGCCATCTTCGACCAGGTGGTGGACATCGTCGTGGCCGGGGAATACGATTACTACATCTACGACCTCGTTCCCCTGGGACACGCCCTCTACTACCTGAGCATGGCGAGCGTATACGACCAATGGATTAGCAAAATCACCAAACTGCGTGAGGAGATGCGCGAATACGAGCAGATGGCCGCCCGCCTCTCGCGCAAATCGGAGTTGCAGGAGGACGAAATCTTGCGGGAGTTGCAGGACATCCGCTACCGCATCTCCACCTCCTCCAGTATCCTCACCGACCGGGAAAAGACCGCTTTCTTCTTCGTCCTCGTCCCCGAAGAGATGATTTTGATTGACACCCAGAACGCGGCCAGTTTGTTCCGCAAGTATGATGTGCCCCTCAGCGGCTACATCGTCAACCGCGTCATCCCGGATGAACTCATCGAGAAGGGCAACATTCCCTCCTACCTGCGCAACCGGCACACCATGCAGAAGAAGTACCTCCAGAAAATAGACGAACTCTTCGGTCAAGATGTCCTCGCACGGGTAGAAGAAATGGAACGCGACATCGCCGGGCTGCCCATGATTGAGAAAATGGCCCAGGCTATGTTCGGGGAGGAAACCTTATGAGTACTACAACCGCCACCCAGCAAAGCATGAAAGAATTCGTGGATTCCAAACCGAAGTTGAAGTACGTCTTCTTCGGGGGCAAAGGAGGCGTGGGCAAGACCGTCATGGCGGGAGCCGCGGCGGTTGCCATGGCGGAGCGCGGCAAGCGCACCCTCCTGGCCTCCACCAACCCCGTCCACAGCCTTTCCGGGATGCTGGACCAAGACGTTTTCGGCAAGGCTACCGCGGTGGAGGGCGTCTCCAATCTGTGGGCACACGAAATTGACACCAAGGACACTATCGAGCGCTCTAAGGTGGAGATTCGCGAGAAAATTGAATGGTTCCTGAAATACGCCGAAATCAAGGGCAAGGCCGACGAATTCATCGAATCGGCCACCATGAACCCGGCTTTTGAGGAATCGGCCATGTTCGAGAACATGATTGACATCATGTTCAAGGACGAATACGACGCCTACGTCTTCGATACCGCCCCTACCGCCAATGCCCGCCGCCTGCTGGGCATGTCTTCGGTGTACTCCATGTGGGTCAACAAGATGATGCAGAGCCGCCAGGAAGCCCAGGCCATGCGCCTGCGCCTGTCGTACTCCAAAAAGAAAGAAGAAAAAGACCCCCTCATGGATTACCTGATTGAGTTCCAAAAACGGATGGGACGCGCCAAAGACCTCCTCACGGACGACGAATTGACCGCCTTCTTCTTCGTCACCCTGCCGGAGGCCCTGCCGATTGCCGTCATCACCCGCTTCATCAACTGGTTCCACGAGTTCGGCATCCCTATCGGCGGCGTCATCGTCAACATGGTAATCGACAAGAACAACGTCACCGAGGCAACCGCTCCCTTCGTCCGCAACCGGATTGCCATGCAGGACGAGTACATGGAAGAAATTTACAAGCAGTTCGACGGGATGATTCGCTCCGTTCTGCCGCTCTTCGATACCGAAATCCGCGGCGTGGATATGCTCAAGCGCACCGCTCACCTGCTCTTCGCCTGATGCGTTTTTCCGAACGTCCATCGGCTCATGGTTCCGAGCGTATCAGTTTACCGACGGCGGGGATGTTCCATCCCCGCCGTCGGTTTCTCTCGCCGCTGTTTCCCCCCATGAACACCACCTTTACCTATCACACTATCGCTATCGGCAACTCTATCTTCGGCAACGCCCGCCTGATAGAACTGGGGCTGCCGCCAGGCTGGGAACTGGCTCCCGGCGTCAGCCGTCCCGAAATCATAGCCGCCCATGAGCGTCGCGGCCTGCTGTGGGTCGCGGCCGGCGACGCCTGGTATGTGGTCTACCGCCCGGAGGAAGGCTGGGCGCTGGAACTCGCCATCCGGACGCGCGCCGCGCCCTCTCCCCCGCCCGCCGCCCCTGCGGAATACGCCGTCCACGGGCATCCCGCCACGCTCTCGTGGAAGACCCGCCGCCGCGGGCTGCCCTGGAATCGCCACGATGTCACGTTTATGACCCTTGAGTTCACCTGTCCCCACACCGAGCGCCGCATCTCGCTGGAATTCAGCGGCTGGTGTCCGCCGGAGGGCTTCCAACAAATGCTGGAGGCCGCCCAGCGATGGCGCTGCCACTAGAAACACTCGATGACAGTCACTTGCGAAGTGACTGTCACCTGAAACCTCAAAACGGGCGGCCTCACGAGAAAATGCGCTGCAAATCCCGAAAGAATTCCGCGCTGGGCGCGGCATCCAGCCCCGACTCCAGCCGCAGGCGGATGATGAGGTGCGGTTTTCCCCGCTGCAAGGAAAACGAGACGATGTGCTCTCCGTAACGCTCCAAAAAAGCGCGCAACGTCTTGCCCGGCGCGGCCCCCTCCCCCTTGACGGCCACCGCCAGTCCGCCCGCCTTTTCTGCCGGGCGGTAGCCTACCAGCGGGGAATCTTTGAAACCGGCCTCCACCTGCTGCAGGGGAGGCCGACGCAGCCAGGCCTTGAGGATAAGTTCGTCCCGTTTGTTGCGCCCCAGGTTGAAGAGCCACAGTGGTAAAATTTCTCTGGATTGCAGCAAAAAAATCAGTTCCACTCGCTGAAACGGCGGAAGCGCCTTCGTCACCGCCATCCGCCCCCCGCTGGCGGCGGAACCGACCCAGCCCGCATCGGCCAGCGGTCCCAGCGTCTCGACCCCCTCCCGCAGCCAGTGGTACACCGCAATCCCCCGCTTGCGATTGACGAACGAGAAAACCAGGTACCACACCACCAGCACGAGGCTGACGGCAATCACGATTTGTTGACCAACGTCCATACGGCCTCCTTTCACCCGCCCATCATAGCCTACCGCCCCAAAAATGTCAAAAATCTCGCAGCGCCTCACCGGCATCAAGGAATGGTTCCAGGGCTTCTTCTACGGGATGCTCTTCTACGACGCCTACCGCCACTTCCAGCGCGAACGCGCCGACCTGGAACATCTCTTCGTCTTGATTTCCTTCGGCGATTTGCTGGGCGTGCCCATCCTGCCGCCTTACTACAACCTGCGCATCCTGCCCTACATCGTCCCTCTCCTGAATGTCTGGCAGCGGCGCATGTTGCGCGAAAAAGACCTTACCGATTTGGTTGACCTGGGAGGATGACCTCATGGACTTGCACCTGAACGGAAAACGCGCCCTGGTGACCGGCGCCAGCCGCGGATTGGGATTCGCCGTCGGGCGCGGCCTCGCTTTGGAGGGCTGCCGCGTCGCTCTCAATTCCCGCGACCCCCAAAGGGTGGAATCCGCCGCCCGCGCCCTTCAGGAGGCTACCGGCTCCGAAGTGTATGCTATCCCCGGAGATGTGACCGGCCCCGAAAATCCGGAGCGCATCGTCCGGCAGGCCGCGCAGGCTCTCGGCGGCCTCGACCTGCTGGTGACCAACGCCGGCGGCCCGCCCCCCGGCAAATTCGAGGCCTTCGACGAGGCCGCCTGGCAGCAGGCCGTCGAACTGTCGTTTCTGAGCCACGTGCGCCTGATTCGCGCCGCCCTGCCCTACCTACGGCAATCCGAAACTCCCAGCGTTTTGACGATTACCTCCATTACCGTCAAACAGCCCATCCCCGGCCTGGTGCTCTCCAACAGCGTGCGCGCCGCCACCGTGGGGTTGACCAAAACCCTGGCCCTGGAACTGGGGAACGAGGGTATCCGTTTCAATTCCATCCTGCCCAGTTGGACGAAGACGGAGCGCGTCATCCAGTTGATGGAGCACCGCGCCCGGCAGAACGGCACCAGCGTGGAAGAGGAAATCCGAAAGCAGGCTGCCCAAAGCCCCCTGGGGCGCATGGCCGAACCGGAAGAATTCGCCAACGCCGCCGTCTTCCTGCTCTCCCCCGCAGCCTCCTACCTGACCGGCGTCATGCTCCCCGTGGACGGCGGGATGTACAAGGGGACGCTGTAGAGGTACGTGGTACGCCGTACCCTGTACCAACCAATGCACTGATGAACCGATGCAACTGATGAACCAATGCAACTAACAAACCCATGAACCCCATCCATACCCTCGACCTCAATTTTCAAGGCGTGCCTCACGCCATCGCGGTATACGCCATCCCCCACAAAGACGGGGTGGTACTCGTCGAAAGCGGC
>JANTFR010000068.1 GCA_024763355.1 Anaerolineales bacterium | reverse complement strand
GGCTGCCGCCAGACCATCTCGCGGGGCAGCCCCAGGGCCTCTCCCACGGCGCGGACCTCGTCCTTGAAGAGGTAGCGCAGCGGCTCCACCAAATCGAAGTGCATATCTTCGGGCAGGCCGCCGACGTTGTGGTGGGTCTTGATGCGGGCGGCCTGCGCTCTATCGGGGGCGCTGGATTCCACCACGTCGGGGTAAATCGTGCCCTGCACCAGAAAACGGGGCATCCCCAACCGGCGAGCCTGGGCCTCGAAAATGCGGATGAACTTTTCCCCGATGATGCGGCGCTTCTCTTCGGGGGCGGTGACACCGCGTAATGCCCGCATGAACGCCTCCACGGCGTCCACGACCACCAGTTCTACGCCCAGGTTTTCGTGCAGGGCGCGCTGGACGTTGGCGCGCTCGTTCTGGCGCAGCAGGCCGGTATCCACGAAGACGGCGACCAACTGGTCGCCCACGGCGCGTCCCACCAGGGCGGCGGCGACGGTGGAATCCACCCCCCCGCTGACCGCTGCCAGGACTTGTTCCTCCCCGACCTGTTGGCGGATGCGGGCGACGCTCTCCCCAATGATGGATTCCGGCGTCCAGTCGGGGGTTGCTCCGCAGATTTCCACGGCGAAGCGGCGCAGGATTTCGCCGCCGCGGGGAGTGTGATGTACTTCGGGGTGGAACTGCACCCCGTAGTAGCCCCGCTGCGGGTCGCCGATGGCCGCCACGGGAGAGTTGTCGGTCTCGGCCAGGGGTAAGAAGCCCTCCGGCGGCGTCTCGATGCGGTCTCCGTGAGACATCCAGACGCGCTGCTCCCCCTCCGGCAGGAGGGGGTTGGGGCGCAGGGGATGCAGCAGGGCGGGACCGTATTCGCGCTTGCCGGAGGGCGCGACACGGCCCCCTAGAGCGTGGGTGAGCGCTTGCATCCCGTAGCAGATGCCCAGCACGGGCAGGCCGGATTCCAGCACCCAATCGGGCACTTGCGGCGCGTCGGGGGCGTAAACCGAGGCCGGCCCGCCGGAGAGGATGAAGCCCTTGACCTGATGGGTGAGCACTTTTTCCGGCGGGGCGTTCCAGGGATGCAGTTCGCAATAGACGTGCGCCTCGCGCACCCGCCGGGCAATCAACTGCGAGTATTGCGAGCCGAAGTCGAGAATGATGATGGTGGGGTAGGTCATTGGGTTATTGGTTGCATTGGTTCATCGGTTGCATTGGTTGCATCGGTTGCATTGGAGCATCGGTTGGTGTCATCGCCGCACTTGGTACGTGATACGTCGTACATCACTCCTCCGCGAAGACGATGCGGTTTCCTTCCAGCGAAGCGACGGGGGCGAGCGATTCGATGGGGATACCGAGATGCTTCAGGGAGGCGCGCCCCTCCTCGAAGGTCTTCTCCACCAGCGTGCCGATGCCCACGACTTGCGCGCCGGCCACCTCTGCCAGGCGCACCAGCCCGGCGATGGTCGCCCCGGAGGCCAGAAAATCGTCGATGATGAGGACGCGTTCCCCGCCTTTCAGGTATTCCGGCGAGATAATCAATTCCACCATACGTCCTTTGGTGTGGGAGGGAGCCAGGGTGAGAAAGACCTGGTCGGGCATGGTGACGGGTTTGTGTTTGCGGGCGTACACGACGGGGAGTTCGAGATGTTTGCCGGTCATCAGGGCGGGAGCGATGCCCGAAATCTCGGCGGTGAGAATTTTCGTCGCCCTCACGTGGGCAAAGCGGCGCGCAAGTTCCGCTCCGCAGGCATCCATCAATTGGGGGTCCACCTGATGGTTGATGAATCCGTCCACCTTGAGGATGCCGTTCCCCAGATTTTTGCCCTCCCGCAGGATGCGTTCTTTCAATAATTGCACGATAGCCTCCTTTATAAAGTTGTGGGTAATCCAAACGCTGTGGTGCAAAGCCCTTCGGAATTTTCTGATATGGCCGCCTCATCCGCAGATGAAGGAAGAAAAAATCCGTGCAATCTGGGTAATCTGCGGATACTGCCTGGACAAATTTGGAATTGTCCCCCTCGATTGTACAATGTCTGAAGCAATTGGGCAACAGAATGGTAAAATTGGCACTTGATAAATCCCGATTTGCATGTGGATGAACGCATCCGGAGGCAGTAGTCGTGACTTTTAAAATCATGCTGGTGTTGGCATCCCGCTCTCCGCGGCGGCGGCAACTCCTTTCCCTGGGCGGTTGGATGTTCCACGTCCTTGCCGCCGATGTGGATGAAACGCGGCTGCCGGGAGAATCTCCCGATGCGTTTGTTCGGAGGCTGGCGCGTGAAAAGGCGTTGGCGGTGGCCCCTCAGACCCGGCCGGGTGCGGTCATCATTGGGGCGGATACCGCTGTGGTGGAAGGGGACGCCATCCTGGGGAAGCCTGCCGATATGGCCGAAGCGGAGCAGATGCTGCGCCGTCTGCGGGGACGCACGCATCAGGTGTATACCGGCATTGCGGCATACCGCCCCGCAGATGAGCACTTCGTGGACGATGTGTGCATCACCGACGTCTCCATGCGGTTGTATTCGGACGATGAAATCCGTGCTTACCTGGCAACCGGAGACTCTCTGGACAAGGCGGGGGGATACGCCATCCAGCATCGCGGCTTTCATCCGGTTGCGGAAGGGGGGCTGACAGGCTGCTACGCCAACGTGGTGGGATTGCCCTTGTGCCATCTGGTGCGAATGCTGAAGAAACTGGACGTTCCTCCGCTGGCAGACGTGCCGCGAGCATGTCAACGTGCCTTGCGTTACCAGTGTCCCATTTATCAGGCCGTTTTGCGGGGGGAAGCATGAAGCCAATCCGTCCGGTTTTCCTGTTTGCGGTCGTCTTTCTTCTGCTGAGCGCGTGCAGCCCGGCAAAGAGCACCCCGCTGCCCTCGCCCACCACAGTGCTGACACCTACGCTGGCCGCGCCGGGAGTCCACGTCACACCCGCTCCGGATGTTACGGCTGCCGTACAGGCCTATCTGGATGCCTGGAAAGCGGAAGACTACTCCGCTATGTACGCCATGCTGACTCAACTCAGCAAAGATGCCATCACGGAGGAAGAATTTACTGCCCGCTATCAGCAGGTGGCCGTCGAAGCGGCCTTGAGCGGCGTGGACACTGAGATTTTGCAGGCTCTCACCCAGCCCCGCCACGCGCAGGCGGCTTACCGCGTCACGCTCCACAGCGTGTTGGTGGGAGATATCCAGGCGGAGACGATGATGAACCTCTCGCTGGAAGAGGGCGCCTGGCGGGTGCAATGGGACGACACCCTCATCCTCCCGCAACTGACCAACGGCAACTACCTGGTCATGCAGCGGTACGTCCCTGGCCGTTCCAATATCTACGACCGCAACGGGCATGCCCTTGTTGCCCAGGCGGATGCCGTCTCGGTGGGTTTGAACGCCGCCGAAGTAGGCAAGAAGAAGCAGGACGACTTGTTGACCCTCCTGTGGCAGGCTTTTGGACGCCGCCCGGATTTACACCCATCCCTCTTAGGCCCGCGCGTGGACCTGTACCGCTCATACGGTTGGTACCTGCCCATCGGGGAACTCTCCACCGAGGCGATTGCGCCCTACCGCCGCTCGCTGGAAAGTTACTCCGGGGTGGTTTTGCAGCCCTACCGGGCGCGGTACTACTTTGGCAGCGGCATCGCTCCCCACGTGGTCGGCTACGTGAGCGCGATTCAGAGCGACGAAAAAGACACTTACCTGCGGCGAGGGTACGCCCTGGATGAACGCGTCGGGCGGGCCGGCATTGAACGCTGGGGGGAACCGTACCTCTCCGGGGAGCGCGGCGGGGCGTTGTACATCTTCGATGCTAACGGCAAGGTGGTCACGAAATTGGCCGAGCGCGAGGCAGGCGTGCCGCAGGCTGTCACCACCACCCTGGATAAAGGCCTGCAACTGGCCGCCCAACAGGCGCTGGCGGGATACAACGGGGCGATTGTGGTCATGGAACGGGATACGGGACGCATCCTGGCGATGGCTTCTTCCCCCGGTTTCGACCCCAACGCCTTTGAGTATCTCAACCCTAACAGCGGCGGCTTGCTGGAATTTCTGGGGAATGAGAACGCCCCTTTGCTGAATCGCGCCACCCAGGGGCAGTATCCGCTTGGTTCGGTGTTCAAAATCGTGACGATGGCTGCCGCCCTTGAGAGCGGCCTCTACACCCCGGAGACCACCTACCAGTGCGGCTACTTCTTCGACGAACTGCCCGGCGTGCGTCTGAACGACTGGACGTATGAGCATTATCTGCGAGATGAGAAAACGCCCCCCAGCGGGCTGCTGACCCTCCCCGAAGGATTGATGCGCTCCTGCAACCCCTTCTTCTGGCATATCGGTCTGGATTTATTCACCCATGGCTACGAAACCGCCGTGGCAGATATGGCCCGCGCATTCGGGCTGGGCAGCCGTACCGGGATTTACGGTCTGATGGAAGACGAGGAGGAAGCAGGACAGATTCTCAACCCCCGCGAGCCGATAGATGCGGTCAACAACGCCATCGGGCAGGGAGGCACACTGGTCACGCCCCTGCAGGTAGTCCGTTTCATTGCCGCCATCGGCAACGGCGGCACCCTCTACCGTCCGCAACTCATCGAACAAATTGCCGCGCCGGGGGAAGAACCCACCTACACTTTCGAGCCGGAGCCTGCCGGAACCCTCCCCCTCAGCCCCGAAAATTTACAGACCATTCAGGATGCGATGACCAGCGTGGTCTCTAACCGGCGGGGGACGGCGTATTTCGTACTGGGCAGTTACAGCAAGAATTACCGCATTCCCATCGCCGGAAAAACCGGCACCGCCCAGGATACGCCCCGCGACCCGCATGCCTGGTTTGCCGGCTACACCTTCGCGGAGCGGGAAGACCTCCCTGACATCGCCGTAGTTGTTCTGGTGGAGAATGGCGGAGAAGGCTCCGAAGTGGCCGCCCCCATCTTCAAAGGTATGGTGCAGACTTACTTCCAGGGGCGGCGCTCGGTGTTCCCTTGGGAATCGAGCCCCGGTGTGTGGAGACCTACACCTACCCCGGAAGGAGAGGAGACCAATCCCTGAAATGTTGAAAGGCCGCATCATCCGCACCCAATCCGGTTTTTACACGGTGGAGACGGCGGAGGGTAAGCAGTGGGTGTGCCGCCTGCGGGGACGTTTGAAGCGCGGGCCGCGCACCGGTGACATCGCTGCCCTGGGCGATTGGGTGCGCTTCCGCTCCGTGGATGCCCGGAACGGCATCATCGAAGAAGTGCTGCCGCGAGAACGCGCTCTGGTACGGCTGGCACCCACCCCGCGAGGAACCTACCGCCAGGTGATTATCGCCAACCCCGACCAGGTGGTCTTCGCCTTTGCCTGCGCCCAGCCCGCCCCGCGTTTCGGGATGCTGGACCGTTTTCTGGTGATTGCCGAGAAGCAGGAAATCCCCGCTATCATCCTGGCAAACAAGGTGGACCTGGTGGGTGAAACGCGGGCGCGGGAGATGTTCGGCATTTATCCCCCTCTGGGGTATCCGGTACTGTACACATCCGTTCCCTGGAAATTTGGGCTGGAGGACCTGCGCGCCCGTTTGACGGGCAAAATTTCGGCGCTGGCAGGCCCTTCGGGGGTCGGGAAATCCAGCGTGCTGAACGCCATCCAGCCGGGGCTGGGGCTGGCGGTCAGCCATGTCAGCGAGGCAACCCAAAAGGGACGGCACACCACCGTGGTGCGCGCCTTGTATCCCCTGGAGAGGGGCGGGTACGTGGCGGATACCCCCGGTCTCAAATCCCTGGGACTGTGGGATATCGAACCGGAGGAACTGGACGGCTACTTCCCGGAGATGCGCGACCTGGTGCCGCTGTGCGAATATAACGACTGCACGCACCTCGACGAACCGGGCTGTGCGGTGCGCGCCGCCCTGGAAGCGGGCAAAATTGCGCCCAGCCGCTATCGCTCCTACGTGCGGATGCGTCTCGGGGAAGAACGGGAAGACCTGGCGTGAACCTCACCAGGGGCTAAAAGGTAAAAGATTCAGTATCTTTATTGGTAGATATGTCCCTTTTTGTGCGAGTTAGTGTCGGATTACATAGAGAAAAGTGATACGGAAGTATTGTCATTTGTCCCAAAATGGCATATGATTAGCATCTGGACGCGATGGCGTTGTCGTCCCCAGGCGGCTTCGACGCGCTGTGGCTCACTTCTGGGTCTTTGACATTTTGCAAGGTGTTGGGCATATACACTACCATCCACGCAAAATCGCAAAGAGCCTTGCATCTTCTGCGTTGGCAACAGGCGACCGTAGAGCAAATTTTTATCAAAGGAGGATGACGTTGGACAACCGTAAAGTCATTTTGGAAATCAAGAATTTGCGTACAGAGTTCGAGACGCAAGATGGCATTGTGCATGCTGTCAATGGCATCTCGTACAATGTGCATGAGGGGGAAGCAGTCGGCGTAGTGGGAGAGAGCGGATGCGGCAAAAGTGTTTCCATGCTTTCCGTAATGCGCTTGCTGCCGGAGAATTTTGCCCATATCAAGGCTGATGCGATTAATTTCTATGGACGGAACCTGTTGGAACTTTCCAAAGACGAGATGCACAACATCCGCGGAAGCCAGATTGCCATGATTTTCCAGGACCCAATGACCTCCCTCAATCCGGTCTTGACGATTGGTTTCCAACTGAAAGAGCCTCTGAAATTGCACCTGGGGCTGAGCGAGGAAGAGGCCACAGAACGGGCGGCGGAACTATTGAAACTGGTCGGCATCCCCGAAGCGGAAAACCGCCTCAACGATTATCCTCACCAATTCTCCGGTGGAATGCGACAGCGCGCCATGATTGCGATGGCCTTGGCCTGCAATCCGAAATTGTTGATTGCCGACGAGCCGACCACGGCGTTGGATGTGACCATCCAGGCGCAGATTGTGGAATTGGTGAAGCGCCTGCGGGAACAGTTTGGTATGGCGCTTATCTGGATTACACATGACCTCGGTGTGGTAGCCGGCCTGGCAGAGCGTATCCTGGTGATGTACGCCGGGTACATCGTAGAAGACGCCTCCGTGGATGAACTTTACGCCAACCCCCTCCATCCGTACACGGCGGCGCTGCTGCGCTCTCTGCCGAAGATGGACCGCGACCGGGCCGAGAAACTGGAGACTATTGAGGGGCTGCCCCCCGATTTGATTGCCTTGCCCAAAGGCTGTCCCTTTGCAGCGCGGTGTAAATTCGCGCAAGATAAGTGTTGGGCAGAAAATCCGCCGCTGGTAGAGCGTGCGCCCAAACATTTTGTGGCCTGCTGGATTGATATGGAAACAGGTGAACTACGATGAGCCAGGACAATATCCTTCTTCGTGTAGAAAAATTAACCAAGCATTTTCCCATTACGCGCGGCATTGTAATTCAAAAACAAGTAGGCGCTGTGCAGGCGGTGGATAAGGTCTCCTTCTTCGTGCGAGAAGGGGAGACCCTGGGGTTGGTAGGTGAAAGCGGATGCGGCAAGTCCACAACCGGGCGCACCATTCTGCAACTGTATCGCCCCACCTCGGGCAAGGTGTATTTTCGCGACCAGGACCTGACCCAACTGGAAGGGGAAGGTCTGCGCCACATGCGCCGTAACATGCAGATTATCTTCCAGGACCCCTATGCTTCGCTAAATCCCCGCATGAGCGTTGGTGATATTGTGGCTGAGCCGCTGGAAGTACACCGGATTGGGACGCGCAAGGAGCAACGCGAACGTGTCAAGGAACTGCTCAACCTGGTGGGGCTGAATCCTTATTTCATCAACCGCTATCCCCACGAATTTTCCGGCGGTCAGCGGCAGCGCATCGGGATTGCTCGCGCTCTGGCGCTCAACCCTGAATTCATCGTCTGCGATGAGCCTATCTCGGCGCTGGATGTTTCTATTCAGGCACAGGTGGTCAACTTGTTGGAAGAACTACAGGAGCAATTTGGCCTGACCTACCTGTTTATTGCCCACGATTTGAGCATGGTGCGGCACATATCTAACCGTGTTGCGGTTATGTACCTGGGTAAAGTGGTGGAACTGGCCGAGCGAAATGAACTGTACGCCAACCCCCTGCACCCCTATACCCAGGCCTTGCTCTCCGCCGTGCCGGTGCCCGACCCGGTGGTGGAGCGGCAGCGGCAACGCATTATTCTGCAAGGCGATGTCCCCAGCCCTGTCAATCCGCCTTCGGGTTGCCGTTTTCATCCCCGCTGCCCTCTGGCGCAAGAAATCTGTTCTCAGGAGGAGCCGGAATGGCGGGAGGTCGCACCAGACCACTGGGTAGCATGTCATCTGGTGTAAGAGCCGCCGCTCAAATTTTGGCGAATCACGGCCTTTGAGATACAATCATTAGAGCCAGTATGCGTGTATCTCTCCACGCTTTTTTCGAAAGAATTGCAAGGTGCTTTTTGCGAAAGGAGGTGATGCCTTCCTGTAAGAAAGCCACGTAATTTCTCTTGTGCCAGGGCGTAATGCCCAAAATATTGTCTTGCAGTCCCGATAGCGTTTATCCGGGACTCTGGACCATCCCCAATTAGTTTCCTGACTTTGTTAGGAAGGAGAAGATTGAACCATGAATCTGAAGAAGAGTTTTTCCTTCGCCTTTGCGTTCCTGATGATTGCCAGTCTCCTGTTGGCTGCCTGCCAGCCGCAGCAGGTTGAGGTCGTCAAGACCGTAGTGGTAACGCAAGTTGTCGAAAAAGAGGGTAAGGAAGTGGTGGTCACCCAGGTTGTGGAAGTGACCCCCGAACCCGAAGTGGTGGAACAGCCTGTTACCCTGGACTGGAACTGGGGCACCGAGCCCCCCACCATTGACCCCTCCCTGGCCACCGACACCACCTCAGTGGATGTCATCCACAACCTGTTCGTCACGCTGACCCAGTTTGACCCGGTAACCGGCGCGCTCAGCCCCTACCTGGCTACCTCCTGGGAAAGCGGCACGGATGATGAAGGCAACCAGACCTGGACCTTCCACCTGCGCGACGACATCCAGTGGGTGAAGTATGACCCCACCACGGGTGAGACCACTGCTGTGATGGATGACGATGGCAACCCCCGCTACGTCACCGCTTTCGATGTGGAATATGGTGTGAAGCGCACCCTCGACCCGGCTACCGCCTCTGACTATGCTTACGTTGATTACATCATCAAGAACGGTCAGGCCATCAACGAGGGCGAAGAAGGCGTTACCGTGGACGACGCCGGCGTCAAGGCGCTGGATGCTACCACCGTGCAGTTTACCCTCGAAAGCCCCGCAGCGTACTTCCCGGCCATTGCCGGCATGTGGGTGAACGCCCCTATGCCCCAGTGGGCTATCGAAGAATGGGGCGACAAGTGGACTGAGGCCGGCCTCATCAATACAAACGGCCCTTACGTACTCGAAGAGTGGATTCACGGCGGCGAACTTAACCTCGTCAAGAATCCTCTGTGGATTAACGCCGACGATGTCCAAATCGAACGCGTCCACGGCGTGATGATTACCGAGGCTTCCACCGCCTTCTCTCTCTACGAGAACAACGAACTCGACAGCACCGGCGTGCCGCTGCCCGAAATGGACCGCGTCAAGGCCGACCCCGTGCTGAGCGCCGAGTACCACAGCGCCCCCGTGCCCTGCACCTACTACTACGGCTTCACCAACAACAAACCACCGTTTGACGACGTGCGTGTCCGCAAAGCCTTCGTGCAATCCATTGACCGCCAGGGCTTGATTGACAACGTCCTCAAGGGCGGGCAGATTCCTGCCACCTCCTTTGCTCCTCCGGGCATTTTCGGCGCTCCCGCTCCGGGTACCGTCGGCTTGCAGTACGACCCCGACGCTGCCAAGGCTTCTCTCCAGGAATATCTGGACGAGAAAGGCATGAGCCTGGACGACTTCAACGCTATGGGCATCACCCTGATGCACAATACCAGCGAAGGTCACGCTCAGATTGCCGCCGCCATTCAGCAGATGTGGAAAGACGTGCTGGGCGTGGATGTCAAGGTTGAGAATCAGGAATGGAAGGTCTACCTGACCACCATCAAGAACTCCACCCCGTTGGACGAGATGCCGCACATCTGGCGTCTCGGCTGGTGCGCCGACTACCCGGACGAGAACAACTGGGTACACGAGGTCTTCAATAACCAGGCCGGTGCCAACCGCCTGCGCCGCGGTTGTGTGGATGAGACCTGCACCGAAGCGACCCCGCTGAAGTTCGATGAACTCACCATGCAGGCGCAGCAGGAATCCGACCCCGACAAGCGCGCCGAACTGTACTACCAGGCCGAGAAGGAACTGGCCGAAGTGGAAGTGGCCTACGCTCCGATTTACCACTACACCAGCACCAACGTCACCAAACCGTGGCTGACCCGCAACTTCCCGCCGCTGGGTGGCGTGGACTTTTTCAACTGGAAACTGGACATGGGCGCCAAACTGGCTGCACAGGGCAAATAACCCTTCCTTGTCCCCACTGCGAGAGGCCGGAGTTATCTCCGGCCTCTCCCTCGCTGGGGATTGGTGATTGGGTATTAGGCATCAATGGTCTGCGCTGGACGGGCCGATTGGTTCCTAATCTCCAATTACGTAATCTCCACCCTATCCCCATCCTACGGCTAACTCTGAGGAAGAGAAACTATGACCCGTTACATCATCCGTAGAATCCTGGGCTTCATTCCGGTTTTGTTTGCCATTGCACTGTTTACCTTCGTGCTGATGCGTGCCATACCGGGAGGCCCGTTTGATTTTGCCGGTGACAAAAGTCTACCCCCGCAGGTGGTGGCAAATATAGAAGCCAAGTACCACCTGGATTGGCCTCTTTGGAAGCAATTTTTGTCCTACCTGATTGGCGATGATTTGCTGGGAGAAGAGGGCAGTTCTCGAGGTGTCATCCGCGGCGACCTAGGGCCTTCTTTGCGTTACCGCTCTCAATCGGTGAATGACATTATCGCTACCACATTTCCCACCTCGGCACAATTGGGTTTTATGTCCTTGCTTTTGGCAATCCTCATTGGTATTCCTGCCGGGACGATTGCTGCGCTCAATCAAAATACCTGGCTGGATTACGTGAGTACCTTTGGGGCGGTGATTTTCCTTTCAATTCCAAACCTGGTGCTGGCTCCCATCTTGATTTGGATTTTTGCCCTCAAATTGGGTTGGTTGCCGGTAGCCGGATGGGGAGCCAAACCGCCCTATCTTCTTGGGTTCTTGCCCCAGCCATCGCAGTGGAACTGGAATTATTTCTCGCATGCCCTCATGCCGGTCTTTTCCTTGGGGACGGCTTCGGCGGCAGGGATTGCCCGTCTGACGCGGGCCAGTTTGCTGCAAGTGATTCGCGAAGACTACATCCGTACGGCGCGGGCTAAAGGTCTGGCCGAGCGTGTGGTTATCACGGTGCATGCCCTCAAGAACAGCCTTATCCCTGTGGTGACCATTCTCGGCCCCGCTTTTGCCGGGTTGGTAACAGGAACTTTCATCGTTGAGCAAATTTTCGGTATCAATGGGATGGGCAAGCACTTTGTGCAGAGCGTGGGCAATCGTGACTATCAGGTTATTACCGGGGTGACCCTGGTCTATGGCGTTATCCTGGTGATTGCCAATCTGCTGGTAGATATTACGTATGCGTGGCTTGACCCGCGCATCCGCTACGATTAGGAGAAGATAGTATGGCTGTTGCCAAACTTCCTCAAGAGCAAACTCTGGTACGCAAACAACGCAGCCTGTGGGAAGAGTCTTTCATCCGGCTGGTACGTAATAAAGTCGCTGTTGTCAGCCTATTGTTCATCCTGGTGCTGGCTTTTGTGGCCGCCTTCGCCAATTTTGTGGCTCCCTACGATTACGCTGAACAGGATTTAATGGCGAATAACTCCGTTCCTAAATGGATGTTGTCCATTCTGCCCGCCAATGCCGAGAATTACGTGCGCATTACGGATAAATATCCCCTCGGTGCCGACCACCTGGGGCGCGATATTCTCAGCCGCGTCATCTACGGGGCGCGAGTCTCCCTCAGTTTTGCCGTAGTGGCCTCCATGGTCAGCCTCATCATCGGGACGCTGTACGGCACCATTTCCGGGTACGTGGGAGGACGCTCCGATGACGTTATGATGCGCGTCGTAGATTTTCTCTACGCATTCCCCTTCCTGGTAGTCGTCATCTTGCTGCAAACTTACTTCAA
>JANTFR010000067.1 GCA_024763355.1 Anaerolineales bacterium | reverse complement strand
GCTCACTGTGATTTCGTCAAAGACGCCGTCCGCCGCGCCGGCTGTCACCTGTACGGTGACCGCGAAAGTGTCCTCCGCGCCGGGGGAAAGCGGCCCGATGCTGGCGGGCGCGCTGGTAGGCCATACGGCTCCGTTGATGTAGAAACCGTAGGTGTCGGTCAGCGTGCCGGTGTTGGTGAGCGTCAGCGTGTAGGTGACGACCTGGCCGGGGAGCGTATCCTGCGTCAAGTAGGCAGGGGCGAGAGCCACACCGCGCGCCCCGTTCACGCGGGTTGTCAGGCGCACCAGGCCCAGCGTTTCCCCGCCGGTATCCGCCGTGAGGGTGGCGGTGATGGTATCCGCCTGGGGAGGGGAAGCCTCGCCTGGAATAGTCACCGTAACGGTCAGGGGGGCGCCCGCGCCGGGAGAAAGGGCGCCCGTCGTTTGCATGAGCGGGGCGGCAGGCCAGTCCACGCCGGAAAGGGCCAGGGTGAGAGTTTGGGTAATGGCAGTGGTGTTGCGCGCCCATAGGCGGTAAGTGAGGGTTTCGCCGGGTTCTCCGGATTGTTCGTCAGAAGTTTCCAGCGTAAGCGGCAGAGGGAAGCGCAGCGCCGGGTCGCCGAAGACGGTAAAGGTGTGAATCAGGTCGTAGTTGCCGCCGGTGGCATACAGGTTGAGTTTGGCGGCGATGCTGGCCGGCCCCAGGGTAGTGTGTCCTTGAAATACGGCATCGTAAAAACCGCGATTGAGATAATCATGGCCGTTTGCTACACCCAGGCCGGTGGGCGAGAAAGCCGCCACCGAGCCGCCGGAGGCCCAGCGCAGCATGTCCTCCTGCAAACTGGCCTGGTAAGCGTTGGGGAAGAGCCAGAAACCGTCCAGGCAGGTCATCGAGAGCACCACCGGCAATTGCTGGCGGTTAGTCAGGTCATTCACGTCGGCGTTGACGAAAATCTGTTCGTGCGCCCAGCGGTTGAGGCTGGCGTGCCCGATGTAGTTCAGGAAGAGCGTGCCGGTGGTGTTGAGGGTGGTGGTGATGGCGTGATTGACTGCCGGACAGGGCGTGGGCGGACTGGTGGGCGCGCCGCAGTAACTCGTCTCGTAGATGCGCTGCACCTCCATCCCGGCGGGGATGTGCCCGTCGATGACGCTTTCGCTCAGGGCCTCGAAATCGCCGGACTCATCAGGAACGTTGTCGGCCACAAAGGTAACCCGATTCTGCCAGCCCTGCGCCGGGGCGTGTTCGTAATCCACGATTTTCTGGAAGACGGTCTCGAATTCCTCCGGCGTGGAGACCAGCAGCCGCCCGATAGCCACGTCCGGCAGGATGTCGTCCCCGGCTACGGCGGCCAGCAGGTTGGTGGAATCCACCTCCCCCTGCCAGGGGTCTACAAAGGCCAGGTTGGGGGGCATCAGGATGGGTTCCGTGCCGTAGGAACTCTCGTAATTTTTGAAATTCCAGTTGCCCTCACCCACCAGCAGGACGTACACGGGAGGGTTGTTCCAGTTGCTCACGGCGTCGGCCAGGTAATCCCGGATGGCAACGGGGTGGAAAATACCGTAGCCGTATTGGTTGTAGACCTCCTGCACGTCCACCACGAAGGTGGAAAGCCCCTGGGACTGGCGGTAGGCGGCCAGTTGCTGCGTGCTGGTGAGCAGCGAGCGGTGGGTGATGAAGAGGTAGTCCGCGCCGCCGGAGGGCGGGGTCAAATTGGCGGGGTCGTAGCGCGTTACGGCCGGGGTGCGGACGCCGGAATCCGCGGCGAGCAGGAAGCGGCTCTGGGAGGTGGCATTCGCCTCAAATTCGGCGGCGTATCCCCCGCTGGAGGCGGTCACTCTGGGGTTGAGCAATTGCACCGGCTGAAGGGGGTCGCTCACATCCAGAGCATAGGCCGTGTTGCCGCTCAGCCCCTCGATACGGAACTGCCAGTGTCCCGCGTAGGGGTAATCGAAAAGCAGTTCGTCGTTTTGGGCAACGAACTGACGCGGGTAGGTCACCTCGAACCAGTCAAAGTACATATCTTCCGCAAAACTACTCGCCTCGATGACGAAATCGAGCGCGTTGTCCCCTTCCGCCAGCCAGGCGGTGGAGATATTTGTGCTGAAGGAATGTCCCGTCTTGCCATACCACTCGGCTGTGTAAGCCGTGTTGCCGTTCAGTTTGAAGGTGGTGTGATGGGTGACGTTGTCGCTGCGCGCTACCACCGAAGCCCGGAGTGTACCAGAAAGGGCGGCAGTGAATGCTACATCGGAGAGCGTAGTGGTGTAAGTGCGCGTGAGGGTGGTGTACCCAAAACGGATTCTGTCCCAAAACCAGGTGGCCTCGCTGCTGAAGTGATGCGAGTACCACTGGTGGTTCTCCTCGGCGTGTACCGTGGCGGGGTACCAGGGAGGCGTCTCGGCGGTGTCCTGGGGCGCACCGTTCAGGGTTGCCATGTGCGTTCCGCCCCCGTCGGTGAACAGCCAGTACACGTTTTCGTCGGTGTATTTCTCGAACATGCCCTTCAGGCTGCAATTTGGGCACAGCCACAGCCAGTTGTCCATATCGCCGGCGTGCAGGGAGGCCAGGTAATCGCCGCGGAACTTCTCCCCGTAGAACAGGATGGCCTCTCCCGGCTCAAAAACCGCGTCGGCGTCGCCCTCGAAAGCGTAGGCTACCTCGCGTCCCTGGTTGCTCAGACGGAAATCGGCGGGATTCACCGTCTCCACGGGCATCCCCGCGCTTTGCAGGTCGGCGTAGGTCAGGCGGTAGAGGCCGTTTTCGCTGACCCCGATGCGGTAAGCGGTGGTGGTGATGGCGGAGGAGGCCGAGACGATGGGCGGCGCGCTGCCCCGCCAGGATTTCCCTTGCTCGTAATTGCTCACCGCGGCGGCCAGACTCCCTTCCAGGGGGCTGCCGCTAAAGGAAGCGGGGGAGCCGCCCGAAGGGGATGCCGCACCCGCCTCAAAGCGCAGGCGCACCTCCACCCGCGGGTACCACGTCAAACGCCCGTCCTGATACTGGAAGGGAAAGACCTCCACGCGCACGAGACGCTGGTCGCGCACCCAGGCCTCCTCGGCGATGCGGGCAATCGTCCGGGGGTAGGGCTGCCCCGCCGTCAGGCGGTTCGGGGCGGCCTCCCATTGACCGGGAGTGAGGTCATCTCGCAGGGGAGCGGGCGCGGGTGCGAGAGGCAGGTCATAGCGGCCTGTTACGGGCTTGCCCTCCGCCTGCACGATTTCCAGACTGAGCGCTCCTTGCGGCGGGACGGCTATCAGGCGGCTGTAGACCGGCAATTGCGGGAATCCCGCTTCGCTGCTGAGAGCGGCCTGCGGGACGGTCAGGCTCCACGTGCCGTCGGGACGGCTCTCCAGGCGGAAATCGGGCGTCTCGAAGGTAAGGGTCACTCCCTCCTGGGGGGATGGCGCGGCGGCGCGTCCGTTCTGCAAAGGGGAAAGCAAGAGAGAAGCCAGGATGCACAGGGATAGGGCGAGATTTTTCATGCGATACTCCTTGGGAACATCGGGGGCATCAGTGAACGGTCAGGCGGGCATAGACGGCCTGACCGTTGCCGTCCAGGTCGGTGACGATAAAGCCCACCACGTATTCCCCTGCGGCGGCATAGACTTCTTCCCACCGGAAAGGTTCTCCGGTGAAGGTCAAAGTGGTGCCCTCCTGCCAGACGACTTCCTGTATCCGCCCTCCGGCATCCAGGTCCATCCATTTCTCCAGTAAAGTGAAGGTATCGCCGTTTTGGGGCGTGATTTCGTGGGGTGTGCCAGTCTCCTCGCTGCCGGTGAACCCGAAAACCTGCACCAGCGCCCCGTTTTGGAAGTACAGGCGGGCGCGGCGGCGCTCTCCGCTCTCGGCGAAGGTGTAAATTCCGTCCACGCTGTAAGTGGCTTCTTCGGGAGAAGCGCCGTAGGTCTCCGGAGTGAAAAGAGCGGTGGGACGCGCCTCGCCGTCGGTAAGCACAAAAACGGTAGGATTCCACGAGAAATTCAGGGTGAAGGCTTCCGTTTTCGGCCATTGGGGGTAAGTTACGCCATCCACTTCCCGGCTGTGGGGGCTTTCCAGGTAGTCTGTATCGGCCACGAAGATGCTGTTGGATTGCTGGTCGTAGTAGCCGGCGAACCAGTAGACGTAGCCGATGTTTTCCCCGCTGATTCGGGTGCTGAGTTCCACCGGCTGGTCGGGGGCGGCGCTCTCCGCCGAAAGCGTGATGGGGCTGACCTGAAACTGCCCCGCGCCGGGGATGCGGGAGGGAGCCTCCGGGGGAGGAATGACGGCCTGCCGGGTGTCGGGGCGGAAGGTCTGGTCGTTGTAGTGGTAAGCGAGAAAATCGTCCCACAGCGAATCCGCCGCAAAGCGTTCCGCCACCGCGGTGTAAGATTGCGGCCCGGTGTAGGGAGAGCGGTACAGGGTGGAGTTCGGGAAGTAAATGGCGAGGCCGCTGGCGCCGCGTTTGCCCTTGCCGTGTTTCTCGGCAATCACGACGTTTTGCAGGGCGTCCAAAACGGCCTGCCCGGCCTTCTGTAAGGCGGGGTCGCCGTCCTCGCGCATCAGAATTGCCACGAAGTTGCCCAGGTCAATGTAGGAGGGAGGCCCTTTGCGCCCGAAGACGTTGGTGAAGGATTGGGCATAATTGCGGGCGCTGGCAATCGCCGCCTGTTCGGTGTTCTGCATCTGGTAGGCCAGGGCGTTGAGGCTGTCCATCAGAGCGGGAACTTGCTGTAAGTCAATCGCCGAGATGGTGATATCGCGCCCCAATTGACGCACCAGGTCTTGGGCGCTGACGCTGCCGGCCCCGAAGAGACCGCCCAGCGGGGAGCCTTGCCGCAAGAAGTCGGCCCGCGCCCCCTCATCCACGATGCGCTGGTCGTCCACGATGTAACTCTGTACCACCAGCCGGGAGAGGTCGGCGGGGGAGATGCCGGGGTTGTCCACCAGGGCTTGCAGGAAGCCGGTGTACGCCCAGCCCAGGGCGGGTTCGGTCTCTTCGGAGGCAATGAAATAACGGGCGTGCGGGGCGAGAGCATCGGCTACTTCGAGTTGTGCCATCAGGCAGGCGTCCATGCCGATGACGTCGAACTGCGCTATGCCGCTCTCCCGGCGGATTTCTCCCAGGGCCTGGTCGAGTTCGTCCAGATAGAGGGCGTTGCCAACCAGGGAGGCAATGGGGGCGGCATTTCCCTCGCGGCTGGAGGTGGGGTCCGTCCATCCGCCGGGCCATCCCATCCCGTGGTCAGAGAGAATCAGCACGTAGTGGTCGGCGGGGAAGGTTTGGGCAGCCCAGACGACGAAATCCCGCAGCGAATCTCCGGAGGCCATGTTGACCTCGCCCAAATCGGCGGCTACTTCCGAGTGGATGGCGCTCAGGTCGTTGTCCTGCGTGACGTAGTAGCGGCGGGTGGAGGTCCAGTTGCCGTCCCCGCTATAAGCCCCGCGGTAGCGGTCAATCTGGGCGACAATGTGCACCTGGTCGCTGGAGCCGACCCGCTCGGCTTCGTTCAGGTCAATGTAGATATCCTTTTCCAGCACCTGGTCGTCGGCGTCCTGATAGAGCATCACCAGCCAGGTATCGCCCTCGCTGCTGGCGGGGGGCGGAGTGAAATTTGGAACGGCGGTAGGCAGCGGGGCAGTTGTCGGCTGCTCGTTTTGCGTGTAGCCATCCGGCGGGGGCGCGCTTTCCTGGTTGTCCCCGCCGCCTCCCATCACTTGCAAGACGATATAGCCGAGGACGAGCAGGACGAGCATCCAGGTGGGCAGACGTCTGCGTCCGCCGCTGCTGCTGCCACCCGAACTCGAAGATGGCGGCAGACCTCCCCCCGGAGGGGCTTGCCGTTCCCGTCGGCGGTGGGGAGCCTCGGCGCGTCCTTGGGGGCCGTCGGCATCTCGGCGGCGTCGGCGGACGGTTACGCTATCGCCTTTTTGGGGGGCGAAAAGGAGTAGAGAAAGTTCGGTTGTAGTCATGGGAGAAGCCTCTTAGGGTAAACTGGTACACACCAGGGGCGAATCGCCGCGGTGCAGGCGGAAGGGGTCTTCCGCCGGGCCGCCACAGTAATCAAAACACAACTGGGCTTCGGCCTGGGTATCAAAATCGCTGCAATCCAGGTCGGGGCCGGAACAATTGCAGGGGGCAAACTTCTCATTAGGGGCCCACAACCCGATTTCCTGTTCGCGGGCTTGCTTTTCCACGGCGCGAAAGGAATCCTTGCAAGAAATGTCGGGGGGGTAGGTGACGGTTTGGGCGTAGCCCAGGCGCACGAGTTCCCGGTTGACGAAGATGCCATCCACGAAGACGAAGCGCAGCAGCCGCCCATACTTGTCGGTCTCGGAGATGTCCTTCACCAGGATGACTTGCTTGCCGCTCACCAGGGCCTTGTTTTTGGCGGAGGCCTCCGGCCCCATGTACTCTACCGGGCGGTTGGGGGCTACCGTTTCGGGCGTATCTACGCCGATGTAGCGCACGGTGTATTTCTGACCGCCGATTTCCACCTTGATGGTATCGCCGTCCACGACGCGTACCACCGTGGCGAGGACGCCTTTGTTGTGCGCCGGGACGCAATCTGCGCCGGGAATGGCGCGCCAATCATCGGGGGCGGGATTCTCCTCACCGGGCGCGGCGACCTCGGTGGGGGCAGTGTTCCCGCTGGATGTGGCGGGAGTAACCTCCTCCTTTATGGGGAGCAGGTCGGCTATGGGAAAGTCCTGAATGAAGGGGCAAGCCCCCATCAGCAGGATAATGACGGTGAAGAGCGCCAGCCAGAATTTACGTTTGGAGGAAGCGTTTTCTCGGTTCATGGCAGGGTGGGATTGAAAATACCTCGAAGATGCAAGACTTTGTCATTGCGTTTGGTTGAAAATTGTCTATAATCAAAGTACTATGCTAAAGGTTCGCGGCTCTCCCCAGATTTGTGGGAGTAAGACTTCCGAGATTTTGACGAGAGCCGCTCCGGGTGAACATCGTCCCCCGGAAATCTCGGAAGTCTGCTCATCTTGCAGGAGGTTTTGTCATGAATCGTCGGTCTATGGGGTGGTTTGTAGCGGTAGTATTGATATTGGGAGTGGCTCTGCTGTCCATGCCCCGTTCGGCGCAGGCAGCGGAGAGAATCAATGACCCGCGGGAGTTGTGCAAGACGTGGCATACCGTAGTGCGCGGGGAAGATTTGACCCAGATTGCCGCGAAGTATAACACGAACGTTTTGTTCCTGGTGTACCTCAACCAGGTGCCCGACCCGAACCTTATTTACCCCGGCCAAGAGTTGTGCGTGGCTCTCAAGGTGCGCGCCGGACGGCTGTACATGGTGTCCAGCGGCGAAACGTTGACCGGGATTGCTACCAAGTACAACTCGGAAGTGGCTTATCTGGTAGATGTCAACAATTTGTACGACCAGAACTATCTCTTCGTAGGGCAGGTATTGTACATTCCGAAGGGACACATTCTGGAGGTTGCGCGTTAAGGTCCACGAATGGACACGAATGGACACGAATAGCACGAATGGACACGAATAGCACGAATGGACACGAATAGACACGGATAGCACGAATTGACACGAAAGGGCGCGGATTTTCTCGCTCCCATCTGCGCTGACCACTTCAGGAGTACAAAATGGATGACAAAACCAAAGGCATCATCGCTACGTTGACCGCGACCTTGTTGTGCGGCTGTCCGGGGCTGTTTGGTTTGTGTATGGGGTCTATGGCGGCAGTCACTTCGTTTATCCCCAATGCCGATATAGATATCTTTGGCAGCAGCGACCCCAAAGCGGCTTTGGGTATGGGGGTGGGGATGCTGTGCGGAGGGGTAATCTTTGTCGCTATTCCGGTCGTGGTGGGCATCAAGACACTGCGCAAGCCGGAAGCCTGAGGTCAACTTGCCGGAGATGGTTTCTTATCCCGTGCCGGCGCGGCGGGTGCGGCGCGAAATCAGGGTAGCCAATTCGCGCTTTATTGCCACCCTCGCGCCGGTTTTTGATGTGGCCGAGGCCAGGGATTTCATTCGGCAGATACGCGCCGAATTTGCCGATGCCACTCACAACGTCCCCGCCTACCTGGTGGGGTATGGCGATTCGGTCATTGCCCACAGCAGCGATGACGGCGAACCCTCCGGCACGGCGGGACGTCCGGCCTTGACGGTGTTGCGCGGCAGCGGGCTGGGCGATGTGGCCGTCGTTGTGACGCGCTACTTCGGGGGCACCAAACTGGGGACAGGGGGGCTGGTGCGCGCCTACACTCAGGCCGTGCAGGAGGTGCTGGCGCACACCCCGCGGGCGCGCAAGGTCCTGGCGCACACGCTCATGCTGGCAGTTCCCTATCCCCTTTTCGAGCGCGTCCGTGCCCTGATACCCGCCCGCGGCGGAGAAGTGCTGGATGCCGATTTTGGAACGGATGTCACCTTGACGGCGCGCCTGCCGGTGGAGCATTTGGATGCTTTGCAAAGCGCCCTGCAGGAACTTTCCAACGGCAAATTGCAGGCCGAAATCATCGAGACGGGAGTTGCCATCGTTCCTCTCCCGAAGGCGGCGCGGTGATTGACGAAACCTGGTACCGCTGTCCGCCGGACGCGCCGGTGAGCCTCGCTGCCGGCGGCGTGGTGTTGCGTTGGGAGGGGGCGCGTCTCCTCGTGGCACTGGTGCGCGAGGCCGGGTGGAGCGATTACATCCTTCCCAAGGGCCGCCTCAAAGCGGGGGAGACGCCGGAGCAGGCCGCCCGCCGCGAAATTCTGGAGGAGGCCGGCCTGGAGGAACTGCAATTGCTGGGCGACCTGGGGGTACACGAACGTCTTGACTTCAAGAAGACGGCCTGGAAGGTGACGCACTATTTCCTTTTCTTGACTACGCAACGGGAAGGGCTTCCTACGGACAAGCACCATGCCTACCGCTGCGAGTGGTTCCCCCTCGATGCTCTGCCCCCCATGTTTTGGCCGGAGCAGGGTGCCCTTTTGGAGGAACTTCGCGCGAACCCGGATGGTCTTACCAAGCCTTAACCTGTAAAGCGGACGAATTCGGGTATAGTTGGGGGGATAGTGACCGTGCTGTACCTTGCCGGAGGTTCCCGTGAAACCGTCTGTTCCCATTCCCCCTTCTGAAATCACTCCCTACCATCTCTACCTGTCGCGCCGCGAATTTCTGAAAGCAGCGGGTATCGTCAGCGCGGGGGCGCTGCTGGCTGCTGCCTGCGGTGTCCAGCCTTCATCGGAGAGTGGTAGCGTGGCAACGCCGGTTGCCCCCTCCGTCAGCGCGCAGACGGATGAACTGGGCGACCCGCTCAACACCTACGAAGAAATTACCACCTACAACAACTACTACGAGTTCACCACCGACAAGCAGCGGGTGGCGCGTCTGGCGGAAAACTTCAAAACCTCCCCCTGGGAAGTGGAAGTTGGCGGGCTGGTACACAAGCCGCAAACCTTCGGCCTGGAAGACCTGTTGAAGAAGTTTCCTTCGGAGGAGCGCATCTACCGGATGCGCTGTGTGGAGGCCTGGTCTATGGTCATCCCCTGGCAGGGATTTCCGCTGGCCTCCCTTCTGGAAGCCGTCGAGCCGACCTCCGAGGCTAAATACGTGCGTTTCGAGGCCGTCTACGACCCGGACGCTATGCCGGGGCAGAAGAGCAAATTCTACCCCTGGCCCTACACGGAGGGCTTGCGCCTGGACGAAGCTATGCACGATTTGACCATCATGGCAACCGGTCTCTACGGTGCGCCGTTGCTCCCTCAAAGCGGCGCGCCGCTCCGTTTGGTGGTTCCCTGGAAGTACGGGTTCAAGAGCATCAAGGGGGTCGTCAAGATTGAACTCACCAAATTCCCTCCCGAAACACTCTGGAACACCGTCGCCCCGCAGGAATACGGATTTTACGCCAACGTCAATCCCCAGGTGGACCATCCCCGCTGGTCGCAGGCCACCGAGCGCCGGATTGGCGAAGCCCACCGCCGCCCCACGCTGATGTTCAATGGCTACGAGGCGGAAGTCGCCTCTTTGTACGAAGGCATGGACTTGCGGCGGAACTTCTAGGCGGTCTGCCACGATGACTTATTCTCGCAAGATGCTCGAGGGGTGGGGGGCGCGCTGGCGGCGCGTTGTTCCACACGTTGCGGCCTGGCTGCCGGCTGTGTGGCTTTTGTGGGCCTGGGAGGCGCGGGCTTTGGGGGTAAATCCCATCCAGGCAGCGACCCGTTTCAGCGGACGGACGGCGTTGACCATCCTTCTTATTTCCCTGGCCTGCACGCCGCTGCACACCATCACCGGATGGAACAAGGCGCTTGCCTGGCGGCGTCCGTTAGGGCTGTACGCCTTTACCTGGGCGGTTGGGCATCTCCTCTTCTTCGTGTGGGTGGATTACGGCTTCGACTGGGGCTCCCTGCGCCTGGATGTCGGCACGAAGCCTTACGTGTGGGTGGGCAGCCTGACGCTTGCAATCCTTGCGGCCCTGGCGTTGACCTCCCATCGCTGGTGGATGGCGCGCCTGGGGAAGCGCTGGAAGCAGTTGCACCGCTTGGTGTACCTGGCCGCGGTGCTGGCCCTGGTGCATTACTTTTGGGTAGTCAAGGGGAATTTCCTGGGGTTGAGCGGCAGCATTGACCTCCCCCTTTTTTACAGCACCGTACTGACGGTACTGCTGGCCTTGCGTCTTCCTCCTGTGCGGCGGGCGATACGTCGAGGCCGCGCCTGGAGATTACCGAGGCGTTTTCAGCGGGCCTCGTAACCGACAAAGGTGACGGTCACCTTCGAAAGTGACCGTCACCTTTTCTGTAGGGGGTGTTTATTCCGGGTGCTGTTCCAGAAACGCCTTGAGCGTGCCTCGGTACAGCGCCCGCTCGAAGAAACCGCCTTGCATGGAAAGACCGTCGTATCCTTTTTCGACCAGGACTTCCATCAGGGGCATGAGTTGGCGGGCGTAGTGATTCATGCAGGCTTCGGGGTGGATGCCCGGCCAGGAGTAGCAGGTCACCGTAGGACGGCGGTTCTCCGTGGGAATGCCTTCTGGGATGGTCTTCGTCCAGTTGGGGTCGTCGGGGTAGAAGATATACTGGTCCAGGTTGCCCTGAGGGATGCCCTCGATGCCGCGCACCACCGGGGGATTGGCTTCGGGTAAGTAGGGGTCAACGGCCAAATCCACCACCACGGCATGTTCGGGGAGGTAGGCTATCCAGGCGTTGGGCACAACGGGTTTGGAGGGGTCCCGCCGGTAGGTGGCATCCACCAGAATATCAGTCTGCCGCATCAGGCGTTCCATTTGCTCCGGTTGTCGGGTGATGGAACGTCCTACGGAGATGGCGAGCGCACCAGGCCCGCCGGCTGCCAGGTGGTCTTCATAACGCTCGGTGTGCCCCAGTTTGGTGGCAGCCTCGATGGCATGTTTGCCAACCATGCCTGTCCCCAGAATGAGAACATGTATCGGCAGGCCGTCCAGGCGGCGCAAATCGGGCCAGCGCTTCTCCAGAATGTCGAAAGCCGCGTCCAGTCCGTTCCAGGCCACGGCTTTCATGTTTTCCACCCGGCGGATGTTGTAATCGTCCACGATGCTGTCCATCGAGATGGCCTTGATGCCCAGTTCCTTCAGGCGGGCGACCCGCAGCGGGCGGGTAGGGAAGTGGAGCATGGAGAACAGGACGCTGTTCTTCCCCAATTTTTCAAACTCCTCTTCCGCCGGACAGCGCAGAATGAGGACGATGTCTTGCCGGAAAGCCTCCTCGCGGGAGCAACGTACCACTCTGTCGCCGCTGCCGCGCCGGTACGCATCGAAACTGTATCCCAGGCGGGAACCGTACCCTTCTTCGATAAAGACCTTCAGCCCCAGGCCGCTCAAAAACTGGACGAATTCCGGCAGGAAAACGCGCTTTTCCCCTGCCTCAACGAGCATCCGGGGGAGACCAATCGTCTTAGGTTTTGCCATTGTGTCACCTCCTTGCGTGCTGGTTGAATGAAATGCTTGCTCTTGCATCGTCGGGAAAGGACTGGCGGGTTTTTCCCCAGCGATGGCTAGGCCGCGCCAGGCAACGATTGCATTTTGGCAATCAATTGCGGGGTGGTCGGTTCCATCAACATGCTGCCGTCGGGGAAAACGATGGTCGGGATGATTGCTCCACCATCATTGGCTTGCCGCACGAAGCGGGCTGCCTCCGGGTCGGCGGCGGTATCATGCCAGACATAGGGGATGCCGTGCTTGTTGAAAAAGCGCTTAGCGCGGCGGCAGTCGGGACACCAATCTGCCCCGTAGATGTGAATGCGTGTCATGTGAGTTCCTTTAGGGTGGGGTGCGCCTTCATTATATCAATTCGCGGGGACGTCAGGCGCTCCTGTGGATATGAAGTCTCTTAATTTTGTAGTGGTCAGGAATACCTTGAGCAGTAATCGTGTCATTGCGAAGGAGCGATAGCGTATGAAGCAATCTCCTGGTTTGAGAGGGGGATTGCTTCGCTC
>JANTFR010000066.1 GCA_024763355.1 Anaerolineales bacterium | reverse complement strand
GGGCCAGAAGGCGGCGGAGAGGGGGATGGTAAATGCGGAAGGCAGAATGCGGAATGCAGAATGGGGAAGGCGGGCGGTCTGTGGTCTATCGTCTGTCGTCTGTGGTCTGTGGTCTACGGTCAACGGTCTATGGTCTACCGTCTCTCCCAGCGCAAGGCCGGGCAGGATGAGCAGGGCGGCCAGGGGAAGGAGCAGCCAGAGGCGCGGCAGGAGGGCGCGCAGGTCTTCCCACAGGGCTGCCGGGCCGTAGTCGTAGGTCAGGCGGAAGGCCAGGTCGCCGGGCTGCTCTGTGGTCTGTCGTCCGTCGTCTGTCGTCTGTACTCCATTCTCCGTGGTCTGCCCCTCGGAGAGCAGCGTGAGCGCGCCCTCCGGGTAGGCGTCTTCGCCGCGCCCGTAGAGCCACAGGCCGCCGCCGCGCACTTCCAGGGTGAGGGTGACCGTTCGGTTGGGAAGAAAATCCGCCGGGGGCAGGACGAAGGGGGATGCGGTGCGACTTTTGAGGGGCGGCAACCCATAGGTCTGCCTGACCCGCTGGGGGCCGCGTCGGCCTTCTCCTTCCAGGGTGAGAGTCAAACTGGCGGCGGGGGGGCCTTGGGTGGGGTGGGCTATCCACAGGATGATGGATTCCGCCGGGACGCGCCGCAAAACCAGGGTTTGCTGCGCCCGGCGGGTCTCATCCAGATAGAGCAGGGCCTCGCGGGAGTCTTCCTGCGTATTTTCGTAATCGGTGAGGGGAATGCAGGCGGTGGTGAAAAGCAACAAGAGGATGAGCGGGAAAAGGCTCATCCTCTTGCGGCGGGGCGTGAGGCGGGGGTCAGTTGTTGCCGACATTGGCGCGCAGGTAGGCTTCGATGAAGCCGTCCAGGTCGCCGTCGAGGACGGCCTGAGCGTTGCCGACTTCGTAGTTGGTGCGGTGGTCTTTGACCATCTGGTAGGGGTGCAGAACGTAGGAGCGAATCTGGCTGCCCCATTCGGCTTTGGTGTATTCGCCGCGTAATTCGGCCAACTCTGCGGCGCGTTCGCGCTCCTTGATTTCCAGCAGACGGGCTTTGAGGACGCGCATGGCGTTTTCGCGGTTCTGCGTTTGAGAGCGCTCGTTCTGGCAGGTGACGACCAGGCCGGTGGGCAGGTGGGTGAGGCGCACCGCGGTGGCGTTCTTCTGGACGTTTTGGCCGCCCGCGCCGGCGGATTTGTACACGTCTATCCGCAGGTCGTTGGGGTTGATGATAATTTCGGTATCGTCTTCTACCTGTGGAAGGACTTCCACCAGGGCGAAGGAGGTGTGACGGCGATGGGCGGCGTCGAAGGGGGAGAGGCGCACCAGGCGGTGGACGCCCTTCTCGGGGCGCAAGTAGCCGTAGGCATACGGCCCGCTGATGGCGATGGTGACGCTCTTGAGGCCCGCTTCTTCGCCGGGGCTGTAATCCAGGATTTCGGTGCGGTAGCCGCGGCGCTCGGCCCAGCGCAGGTACATGCGCTGAAGCATCTCGGCCCAGTCCTGCGAATCGGTGCCGCCCGCGCCAGCGTGGATGGCGAGCAGGGCGTCGCTGCGGTCGTGGGGGCCGTTGAGCATGGCGGCCAGTTCGCGGCGGGCGAAGGCGCGCTCCAGGGCGTTGGTTTCGGCCTCCAGTTCGGCGCGCAGGGAATCGTCTTCCATCTGCGCCAGTTCGAGGGCATCCTGAACGCGCTGGCGGAGTTCCTGCCAGGCGGTGACCTCCTCGCGCAGAACGGAAAGTTCTTTCATCACTTTCTGCGCCGACTGGGGGTCGTTCCACAAGTCGGGCGATTCGGACTGGCGGGCGAGTTCGTCCAGGCGGGTTTGTTTGCCGGGGAGGTCAAAGATACCTCCACAGGCGTTGGATTTGGGCATCCAGGGTGGTAAGGCGTTCGATAAGGTCTTGCATAAGGGAATTGTCCGTTGTCTGTCGTCCGTTGTCTGTGGTCTGTCGTCTGCGGTCTGTCGTCCGTCAGCCTTCTTTGCCCTCGTTGCCGTTTTGCAACGGGAAGCGCATGGTGAAGGTGGTGCCTTTACCGGGGATGCTTTCTACGCTGATGGTGCCGCCGTGTTGTTTGACGACGTTCTTGACGAGGGAAAGGCCCAGCCCGATGCCTTTGGAACGGGAGGCTGCCCCTCTTGAACGATAGAATTTTTCGAAAATGTGCGGCAGGTCTTCGGGAGGGATGCCCCGCCCTGTGTCGGCGACCTGCGCCACGAGGGTGTCGCCATCCGGTTTGACAGTCACGCTGATGAAGCCGGCATCGGTGTATTTGATGGCATTGTCAATCAGATTGCGCCACATTTGCTCGATGAGGCGCGTCTCCCCCATGAGGGGAGGGTGAGATTGCAGGTGGGTGTGAACCAGCAGCCCTTTGGAGCGGGCTGCGCCTTCCATGTCTTGCACGATGTAGGCGGCGATTTTATCCATCAAGATGGGGGCCGCGGGCGTGTGGGAGCGGATGCCCGTTTCCAGGCGGGAGAGGGTAAGAATATCGGTGGCGAAATGTGCCAGGCGGCGGGCGCTGGCATCAATGCGCTGGAAGATTTCGGCGTATTCCTGGCGGGAGAGATTGTCCATCTGAGCGAGTTGCGCATAGCCAGAGATGGAACTCAGCGGGCCGCGCAAATCGTGGGAAAGGATGGAAATCAATTCGTTGTTCAGCCGCACCACCTCTGTCAGCGGAGTAACATCGTGCAGGGTGAGTACAATGCCCACCTCCGGTACAGGAGCGATACCCACGTGGAAAGTCTGCTGGCCGATGGAGATTTCCCGGCGTACCGCCTTTTGGGTTTCCTGCGCCTCCCGAATGGCCTCCTGCAAAGATGACGGGAACTGCTGAAGGTCTTCGAAAGGCAAGAGCCGTTGCGCGGGCGGATTGCTGGTAGTGACCTCGCCGGCGGCGTTCAACAGGATGATGCCCTCGCTGGCGCTTTCCAGCGTCGCAGCCAGGCGCTGGCGTTCCTGTTCAGCCTGCTCGTAAAGTGCCTCTACCTTCCGGCGGGCGTTGACCTGCTCCGTAATGTCCTGCATGATGAGTATGCGCCCCATGGTGTGCTTGTTGTAGTGCAATGGGATGCTCTGCAACAGGTAAGTCCCCTGGTCGCTGAGGGAGATTTCCTGGGTAACGTGCTCATCAATGGGTGAGGCAATCATATCCTTCAGGGCTTCCCGCAACATGGGGAAAGGCGTGTGCTCCAGAATGTTGCTTCCCGGTAGGCCCTCTGGAGTGCCCGAAAGCATACGACTTGCTCCCTGGTTGATATCCAAAATGGTGGTGCCCTCATCCAGCACGATGACGCCTTCAGGAATCTGCTCCAAGACGGTTTGGCGGGCGACCGGGACGAGTTCCAGCAATCGGTGGCGGAAAATAGCCCATGCCAGGAAAATGGCTGTGATGGTGAAGAAGAACGGGTCTAATCCCCAATACCATGGGGGTTTTACCTGAGTGATTATATTGGCAAACATAGGGACCAGACCTGCGGTCACCATCAAGCGGGCCTGCGCCCGATAGATGGGGGCGCAAGTGCGCTGGAAGCGCCACAAGATAACTGCTCCCGCCACCAAATACAGGTAAATGACCAGGGTGTGGAGGTAATACAGGAGGGTGTGCTTGCCTGCGAGCACTTGCACCTCAATGTCGGGCAGGTAGGGGAGTGTTCGGGCTTTAGGTGCCACATCTCTCCACCACAATTCCGTCCATGGATTGCTCAATACGAGTACCAGGGCGATGATGGGAATGGCAAAAATCACCGCTTTGTACCCTTTCGGGAGCGTCTTCCATTGACGGGTATATTGAAGTGACATCATCAGCCAGAGAACGGGGGCTGATATGACTCCAAAATACTTGATAATGTTGCAGGCGTATTTTGCCTCAAAGCCGGGCGCAACGATGTGCAATCCATAGAAGAATGCCCACCAGGCAATGGCAAACAACAGGTAGCCGAGCGTTTTGCCTTCGGGGCGGCGGGGCTTGCGCAGGATGCGCCATGCCAGGTAACCATTGGCGGCAGCGGTTAGTATCAAAACGAGGGCTGAACCCCACGAGATGAAAGAAACCCACGGAATAAGCGTTTCGGAGGTTGGCATAGTTTCTTGAATAAGGCGGCGAATGAATGGCGCTTATGCTCTCGAATCTTCGTATTGGGCCCGCAGGCGGGCTGCCAGGTCGCGTAACTGAACAAAACTGACCGGCTTGATAAGCACCAGGTCGCTTTGCTCATCCAGTTGGGAGGCCAAACGGGGGTCCGCGGTGGCGAGGATGACCCGTACATTCTGGAGATGGGGAACAGAACGAATGTGATGCAGGATGTCCTCGCCGGAGACGCCCGGTAAATGCAAGTCCAGGACAATCAAGACTGGGGCTGGACGGGTCTCCAGGCGTTGCAGCGCTTGGGGGCCATTGTCGACGACCTCTACTTCGAACCCGGCGTTTTCGATGGCGTGTTGAAAGATGTCGGCCTGCATATTGTCGTCTTCGACGATGAGCGCAAACGGAGGACTTGTGGGATTCATGCAGTTTGCTCCTCGACTTCCAGGACAAGCGGCAAGACGATGGTGAAAGTCGTCCCTTTGCCGATTTCACTGTGTAATTGTACCTCTCCTTGCATCAATTCGGCGAGATGTTTGACGATGGATAACCCCAATCCCGAACCGGTGTGTTCCCTGCGGCTGGGGCTGCCGTCCACCTGGCGGAAGGCAGCGAAGATGTATGCCTGGGCCTCAGGAGGAATTCCCCGTCCGGTATCACTTACCTGGATGGCCCAATGTTTTTCTCCGTGACGCTGTAACGCGATGCGAATGTGTCCCTCGTCGGTGAATTTGATGGCATTGCTGAGCAGGTTGCGCAAGATTTGTCCTACCCAGTAGCGGTCGCCAATCACTTTTTCGGGCAGGCTGGGGTCTATCTCGGTGATGATTTCCAACCCTTGCCCCTGGGCCAGGGCGATGTCCGCACCTATCAGTTCCAACAAATGGGCGGGCGCAAATGCCCTGGGGCGGAACACTATTTTCCCGCTTTCGATTTGCGCCTGGTTGAGCAGGTCGTTTACGAAGTCCAATAACTGGCGGCTGCTTTTGCCGACAGCCTGTATCGCCTTGTCTTGTTCTTCACTCAGGGAGCCGTAGAAACCGGTTTGCAGCATTTCCGTGTATCCCACGATAGCGCCAAGGGGAGTACGCATATCGTGGCTGACATTCCCCAAGAGTTGGGTTTTCAAACGGCTGGCTTCCAAAGCCTCGTCGCGAGAGCGTTGCAGCGCCTCTTCTAATTCTTTGCGCCGGGTCATGTCATTTTTGATAGCCACATAATGTGTGACGCGTCCTTGTTCATCTTTTATCGGCGAAATCGTCTGATATTCCCAGTACAGCGACCCGTCCTTGCGCCGGTTGACGATTTCCCCGCGCCACACTTCCCCTTTCTCTTCGATGGTGCGCCACATTTCCTCATAAAAGGCCTCGTCGTGTTTGCCCGATTTGAGCAGGTTGCTGGAGTGGCCGATGGCCTCCTCGGGGCGATATCCGGTCATTTGGGTGAATGCCGGGTTGACATACTCGATGATGCCTTGCGCGTTGGTGATGACGATTCCACTGGCGCTTTGTTCTGTCGCCCGATACATCTTGCGTAACTCAATTTCTTGTTCCTTGCGTTGGGTGATGTCCAGCGAGTATTCCACCATCTGGATAACTTTTCCCCTTTCATCGTAGAGGGGATAGCCATGCACCTCTGCGTAATAGGGAGAACCATCTGGGCGGTAGTGGATGTGTTCTACTGTGTAGGGTTCGTGTTGGGCTACCACGTGCTGCAAGGGGCAGGGATGCTCTAACCCATCGCAAGGGGTGGCGCGTTGGTGAGTCAAGGCATAGCAAGTGGTTTCTTGCATGATACCCATTGCTCTGGCGGCCTTGTTTGCCAGCAGGATGCGGTAGTCCTTGACGTCAATCACGTAGAAGGGCGCATCAATGGAATCGATGACGGTTTGCAAGAAGGCTTGTTGTTGCCGGATTTGTGCTTCTGCTGCTTTTCGCTGCGTGATGTCGGTTTTGACGGCTACGTAATGCCGGATTCCCCCTTCTCTATCGAGAACCGGCGAGATGACAGCCTCTTCCCAGTACAATTCTCCGTTTTTCTTCTTGTTGACCAGTTCTCCCTGCCAGGTTTCTCCCTGGCTGAGGGCATCCCACATTTCTTTATAGAACTCCGGTGGATGCTGTCCGGATTTCAGGATGCGGGGATTTTGCCCCAGGGCCTCCTCTGCTGTATAACCGGTGACGCGAGTGAAGGCCGGGTTTACGTATTCAATGGAACCGTCCGGTTTGGTGATGACAACGGAACTGGCGCTTTGCTCGATGGCCCGCGAAAGAATGAGCACCTGTTCCTCGGCGCGTCGCAGTTTGGTCAGGTCGTATCCCGTCCCGATAACCGCCGTCTCTCCCTCCCATGGAACCAGCCCTGTAGTGGTGTGTATCTGCCGGATTTCCCCGTCCTTGCGCTGAATGGGTAGTTCGTAGCGCGTCGGTTTGACAAGAGACATCGTCAAGCGGTACTGGCCGTCCTTGCGGACGCGTTCCTGCCAATCGGGGGGGGCGATTTCCCAGAAATTCATTGAGAGCAATTCTTCTCTGCTGTACCCGGTGATGTGTTCCGTGGCGGGGTTGACGTACAGAAATTTGCCGCCCCGATGAACGAAGATAGCGCTGGTGGTTGCTTCGGTGAGGGTATGGAAGATAGTTTCCTGGTGTTGGAGTTGTTCTGTCCGGGCTTCCAGTTGTTTTTGGGCATTTTCTCGCACCAAAACACCTACCAGCAGTAAGAGAGAAGTAGCCCCGATGAAGGCCAGGGGATAAGCGATGTCCGAAAAAGAAATCTCTGTTCTCAAAAGAGGCAAACTGCCTATCAGGCCCAGGTTGAATAGCATTAATCCCAGGGTCGCGCGAGGACTGAGCAGCAAACTTCCTACGACGACCACAGAGACCACCCATGCCAGGGTGGGCAGGAATTGCGTTTCCCCTTCCAACGGTTTGTAGAGAATTGCAAAGTAGGGGCTTAACGTAAAGGCTCCCAGCACGAGTGCCGTCCCCCATCGGTAGGCCGAAGTGCGGCTTAGTACGTAGGCCATCAGCAGTATGAGTGTTACCGGCCAGAAGTACACGGCTCTGGAAGCATCGTGTATTGAACGTAAGGCCTCGGGGATGAAATATACCAGCAACAAGGTCGCTACCAGTGCGGCCAGTGTCCGGGCTGTAGCGCGATTGCGAAACCCTTCTACGGCAGGGGATGGCTCGATAAATCTCCTCAGCCAGCGTTGGTACCATGATGGGGTGGAAATATTCATGGAAAGATATTCCTCCGCTTAAAATCCGACCAGGATGCCGTCTATGAAGGCCTCTGGGTCGAAAGGCTGCAAATCGTCGGGCTTTTCGCCCAGGCCGGCGAAATAAATCGGCAGGCGCAGTTCGCGCTGGATGGCAAAGGCCATTCCCCCGCGGGCGGAAGAATCCAGTTTTGCCAAGATGACGCCCGTCACATTCACCGCTTTTTTGAAAGCCTGTGCTTGTTGGAGAGCATTTTGCCCCGTAGTGGCGTCCATGACAAGCCAGACATGATGCGGCGCGCCCGGCATGGCTTTGCCGCTCACCCGGTACACCTTCTTCAGTTCCTCCATCAAATTGAAACGTGTGTGCAGGCGGCCGGCAGTGTCTATCAATGCGATATCTATGCCGCGAGCCTGCGCCGCCTGGATGGTATCGTAGGCCACCGCTCCGGGGTCGCCGCCGGGCTGCCCGGCAATCACGGGGATACCCAGGCGCGCTCCCCACACTTGCAGTTGCTCCACCGCCGCGGCCCGGAAGGTGTCCGCCGCTCCGAAGATGACGCTGCGTCCCTCCTCCTGAAAGCGTTTGCCCAGTTTGGCAATCGAGGTCGTCTTGCCGGAGCCGTTTACCCCCACTATCAAAATAACGGCAGGGCTTGCGGGGAGGGTGATTTCCGGCGGCGCGCTCAGCAGTCGGCGTAGTTCCTCCCGCAGGGCGGCTTTCAACTCGTCGGTGCGGGTCATACCCTCGGCTTGTTCGCGCTCCCACAAGGCTTCCATCACGGCTTCGCTGGTTTCGATGCCCAAATCGGCCTGAATCAGCAAGGCCTCCAGGTCTTCCCAGGTCTCCTCGGTAATTTGTGTGACTCCCAGAAGGGAAGCAATCCGCCCAAAGGTAGATTTTCGAGTGCGCGCCAGTCCGTCGCGCCATTTATTGAGGATGTTTTCGCTCATAAGTCTCTCAGGGAAATGGATAGAATGTGCGGTCGGTATTTTATCATGCCGCACGGAAAGAAGAGGGTATAATCGTTTCACCTTCGTCCGAGCAGAGTAATGTTCATGAAAGGCGCGTATGGATTTGCTGCACTGCCTGAATTGCCGTCAACCCTATCCCGATACCGGCGTCCCTTACCGCTGTCCGCATTGCGGCGGCATTTTTGACTACAAAATCTGGCCGACTGTGGATTTTCCCCCCCAGGATGCTCGTTTGCCCGGAATCTGGCGTTACCGCCGCGGGTTCGGACTGCCCTCTGAGGCGGCTCCCGTTTCCCTTGGGGAAGGCGGCACCCCCCTGGTGTGGGAGGAATTCGAGGGGCGGCGGGTGGCTCTCAAGTGTGAGTACCTCAACCCCACTGGTTCCTTCAAAGACCGCGGCATGGCCGTTCTGGTCAGTTTTTTGCGGTCGCGGGGTGTCTCCGAGGCAGTAGAAGATTCATCTGGTAACGCGGGCGCTTCCTTTGCGGCCTATGCCGCCCGCGGCGGAGTGCGAGCGCGCATCTTCGTCCCCGATTATGCCGCCGGCGGCAAGCGTACTCAAATCGAGAGGTACGGCGCGCAAGTGACCCGTATCCTGGGAGCGCGTTCTGTGGTCTCCGAAAAGGCCCGTCAGGCTGCTGCCCAGGGAGCGGTGTATGCCAGCCATGCTTATCTGCCTCACGTTCTGCCCGGCTATGCTACCCTGGCCTACGAACTGGTCGAACAGATGAACGGTGCACCCGGCGCGGTGCTTCTCCCCGTTGGCCAGGGAGGTCTGATGCTGGGGATGGGACGCGGTTTCTGGGCCTTGCAGCAGGCCGGCGTCATTGAAAAGATGCCCGTGCTGGTGGGTGTTCAGGCGGAAGCCTGCGCGCCCCTGTGGGCCTTGTACGCCTACGGCCCGGCGGGATTGCAGTGGGTCACGGAGGGGCAAACCGTGGCCGAGGGGGTGCGCATCCGACATCCGGTGCGTGGAGATGCTGTTTTGCGCATAGTCAGCGCCTCGGGCGGCGCTTTTGTAGCCGTGCAGGAAGAACATATCCTGCCCGCACGCGACCAACTGGCCTATCGGGGGTTTTATGTAGAGCCGACCTCTGCGCTTCCCTGGGCTGCTTTGCCCGGAGTATTGGAGCGTCTTCCCGACCCCGTTGTGGTCGTCCTCACCGGGTCCGGGCTTAAAGACGGTGGATGACGGATAACGGACGGTAGATCACAGACGATAGACCATAGACGGTAGACCACGGCCAATCAATGCACCAATGAACCAATGCACCAATGCACCAATGAACCGATGAACCGATGAACCGATGCACCAATGAACTAATGAACCGATGAACCAACCGAACCAGGAGCAAAAACACATGGAACGAATTGTTGTTACCGGCATGGGGACCGTCAACCCCATCGGAAAAACTGTAGCAGAAACGTGGGACAATGCCATTCACGGCGTTTCAGGTGTTGCCCCGATTACCTTATTCGATGCTTCCGATTGGATGGTAGACCATGCCTGCGAAGTCAAGGATTTCAAGGCGGAGGACTACTTGGGCAAGCGGGATGCCCGCCGCATGGACCGTTTCGAGCAATTTGCCGTTGTTGCGGCCCGCGATGCGCTGCAGGATGCCGCCCTGGAAATCACTCCGGAAGAAGCCGGACGGGTTGGGGTATTCATCGCCTCTGCTATTGGGGGCTTGAAATCGCTTGAGAGTGCCGTCTATACCATGCGGGATAAGGGCTACCGCCGCGTTAATCCCTTCGTCGTTCCCATGATGATGCCCAATGGAGCCGCCGGATTGGTCGCTATCCACACTGGGGCCAAAGGCCCCTCGATGGCTGTCGCCTCCGCATGCGCCTCTGGCAATGATGGGCTGGGGTTGGCCTGGATGATGCTGCGCAGCGGGGCGATAGATGTCGCCATCGCCGGAGCCAGCGAATCGACTTTGTGTTCGGTAGGCGTGGGCGCTTTTGTACGCATGGGCGCACTTTCCCTGAGGGACGATTACAGCACCGCTCCCCAGCCTTTTGACCGCAATCGGGACGGCCTGGTGATGGGAGAAGGCGCTGGCGTGTTGATTCTGGAAACCGAGAGCCATGCCAAAGCGCGCGGGGCGCGAATTCTGGCCGAATTTGCGGGATACGCGGCCACGGCGGATGCCCATCACATCACTGCTCCGGCGGAAAATGGCGAAGGCGGGGCGCGTGCTATTCGGCAGGTGCTGGATGTTGCCGGTATTGCCCTCGAGGAAGTGGATTACATCAACGCCCATGGAACCGGCACCCAACTGAATGATTCTGCTGAGACAGCCGCCATTAAGACGGTATTTGGGAAACGTGCCTATCAAATTCCGGTTTCCTCCACCAAATCCATGACCGGCCACATGATGGGTGCCTCCGGGGCAGTGGAGGCTATTTTCTGTGTACAGGCCATCCGGGATGGCATTATTCCGCCTACCATCAATTATCAAACCCCCGACCCTGCCTGTGACCTGGATTACGTCCCCAATCAGGCGCGTCAGGCGCCGGTGCGGGTCGCCATCAGCAACGCCTTCGGCTTTGGCGGGCATAACGCCGTCCTTGCTTTCCGGGCCTACGAGTAAACCAACAACACGCCGCAAAAAAGGCCACCCTGTTCGACTTCCCGGTCGCAGCAGATGACCTCCAGTCCCCTGCACGTGGGTACTACGAAAGGAAACTTTTCATGAGTACAATGGATATCTTCAAAGCAGCCATGGAGAAGGCTGAGGCCTACGCGCAGGCGCTGCCTCCCGAGCCTGCTCCTTTCCCCGTCCCGCAAGGGGCGGAAATTGCTGCCTGGATTGACCACACCCTCCTCAAACCCACCGCTACCGACGAACAAATCATGGGGTTGTGCCGCGAAGCGATGGAATATCACTTTGCTGCCGTGTGCGTCAATCCGGCGTATGTTCCTTTAGCACAGGGTATCCTCACCGACAAAGATGTGGTTACCTGTGCTGTTATCTCTTTCCCTCTGGGAGCGCATTTGCCCGCCCAAAAGGCCGCTGAAGCGCGCAGCGTGTTGCAGGCGGGGGCGCGAGAGGTGGATATGGTGATGAACATCGGGGCTATGAAGAGCGGCGCTCCGTATCTGGTCTACACGGACATCAAAACCGTCGCCGATGTGGTCAGGGAATATGATGCCCACCTCAAAGTCATCATCGAGACCGCTTACCTGACGCGGGAGGAAAAAATCACCGCTTGCTTGTTGAGTCAGGCCGCCGGGGCGGATTTTGTCAAGACCTCCACCGGTTTTGCCCCCAGCGGGGCTACCGTTGAGGATGTGGCTCTCATGCGCCGGGTCGTTGGCCCGGAGATGGGCGTCAAGGCCGCCGGCGGTATCCGTACCCTGGCCGACGCCCAGGCCATGATACGCGCCGGAGCCACCCGCATCGGGGCCAGCGCGGGCGTGGCCATCGTCAAAGAAGCAACCGCCTGAAGAATCGCAACAACCGGGGAAAAGCGGGATAACTGTAATGGTCAAAGGTACCTTGGACAACTGTCATTGCGAGCGTAGCGAGCGTAGCCTGCGGAGCGAAGCAATCCCCCTCTCAAACCGGGAGATTGCTTCATACGCTATCGCTCCTTCGCAATGACACGATTACTGCTCAAGGTATTCCTGACCACTACAGAAAAGCGGGATAACCCTCAGAGAGTGACAGTCACTTTAGAAGTGACTGTCACTTCGCGTGATGCTGCCTCTGTGTTGCTCTCTTTCCGCCTCGCGGTATACTACTCCCATGTTGTCTGCATCGCTTACTCCGGAAAATCTCAAACAACTTCTCAACGCCATGCGCAAGGGGAAGGAAATCCCACCGGAATGGCTGGATTGGGAGGCGCTTTCGGCTGCACAAGAGACGCGCCCTGTGGATGCCGGAGAATATCTCTGCTCCCTGGCTCTTGCCGAACTAAACGCCCAGCGCGAGCGAGAATCCCTGCCATTGGCACATCCGGAGGCCATCTCCACGCGCCGCCAGATGCTGCGGGCATTGGAGCGTGACTTTCAAGGAAACAACACCCGCCTGCAGGCCTGGAGCGCGTTGTATTACCGCTATCTCGCGCCCATCACCTTCAGCGTGGAGACGCTTGCTGAAAACGCCCACGTAGACCGTCGGCAGTTTTACCGCCGCGTTCAGGAGGGGCTTTCCCTGTTTGTCGAACTCCTGCGCCGGCAGCAGGCCGCCGGAATGGA
>JANTFR010000065.1 GCA_024763355.1 Anaerolineales bacterium | reverse complement strand
GAACTCAACGGCCGCGCCGCCCACAAGGTGCGGACGTTCTCCGGCGGGATGAAGCGCCGCCTGAACATTGCCGTCGGCCTGCTGAACCGCCCCCGCATCCTCTTCCTCGACGAACCGACCGTCGGCATCGACCCCCAGAGCCGCCGCCGCATTCTCGACACAGTGATGGAACTCAACCGCCAGGGACTGACCGTGCTCTACACCACCCACTACATGGAAGAAGCCCAGGAACTCAGCCACCGTATCGGGGTCATCGACCACGGCCAACTGATTGCCGAAGGCACACTGGACGAACTGATTGCCCAGACCGGCGTCGGCGAGCGGCTAGCGCTGTCCATTGGGGAAGATGCCGGTCACCTGCAGCGCGACAATCTGAGCCGTCTGCCCGGCGTGCAGAGCGTCCACGTGGACGATGGTACGGTCTTCCTGGACGTGGACGACGCCAACGGTCGCCTGCCGGCCATCCTGCAGCACCTGACCGCCGACGGTCTGCCCATCCGCCGCATCGAAATCCAGGAACCCAACCTGGAAGCCGTCTTCCTGCACCTGACCGGCCGCGCCCTGCGGGAGTAGACGATAGACGGTGGACGACAGACGACGGACGACAGACCACCGACCACCCACCACCGACCACCCGACCATGCGACCAACCGACCAACTGACTAACAGACCACCCGACTAACCGACCAATGCGACTAACTTCCATCGCCCTCAAAGACATCCTCACCCGCTTCCGCGACCGGCGCGCCCTGCTCTACATGCTGGTGGCTCCTCTGCTGATTGCGCTCATCATGGGCGCGGCCTTCAGCGGACAAAATAACGGTGATTCCCCCATCTACGCCATCCCGGTAGCGGTGGTGAACGCCGATGAAGGCGATCTCGGCCAGACCTTCGTGGACGTGCTGACCGACATCGCCGTGGACACCGCCGAAGGGAAGCAGCCGCTTTTCGCCCTCACCGCGCTGGACGACCCGCAGGCCGCCCGCGCCGGCGTGGAGAGCGGCGACTTCCGCGGCGCGCTCATCCTGCCGCCCAATTTCAGCGCCGCGCTGCAATCCCTTGACGCGCCGCGGGCGCGCATTCGCCTGCTCACCGACCCAACGGCACGCATCTCGCCGTTCATCCTGGAAAGCGTGGTGCGCCGCATCGCCCTCGGCTTCGAAAGCGCCGCTCTGGGCGGTCAATTAGCCGTGACACAGGCAACCACCGCCGCCCGGCAAGGCCCCGCGCTGGCCGCCCTCCCGGAGGCGCTGGCCGCTGTCCAGGCCGACTTTGCCGTCGCGGACGCCGCCCGTCAGCGCATCCGCCTGGAAAGCCGCGTCATGGGCGTAACCCAGGAATTCGACATCATGGGCTACTTCATGCCTTCGATGGCTATTTTCTTTCTCATGTTCGCCATGTTCGCCGGAACGCGCTCCATTCTGGAGGAGGAAAAGCAGGGCACGCTCCCCCGCCTGATGACCACCCCCACCCACCCCTCCGAAATCCTGCTGGGGAAAATCGGCGGCACGCTGCTCACCGGCCTGCTGCAAATGGCCGTACTGGTACTGGTCTCCGGGCTGGTGTTCGGCGTGCAGTGGGGCGCGCCGTCCGGCGTGGCGCTGCTCAGCCTGGGCACGGTCACCGCCGCCGCCGGCCTGGGAGCGCTGGTGGCCGCCTTCGCCCGCGACGACAACCAGGCCGGCATCCTGGGCACATTTATCTCCCTGGCCTTCGCCGTCCTGGGCGGCAACTTCCTGCCCGCACGCAATCTTCCTCCCTGGCTGGACGGGCTGAGCAAACTCACCCTCAACCGCTGGGCGCTGGACGGCTTCATCGCCCTCTCGCTGGACGCCGCGCCGCTCTCCGCCGTGTGGCCGAACATCGCGGTCCTCTTCGGCCTCGGCGCGGTCTTCTTCCTGCTCGCCCTGCCCGGCTTCCGCCGCCGATTCGTAAGATAGACGATGGACGACGGACGACAGACCACCGTCTACCGTCTACCGTCCAACAGACCACCCGACCAATGAAACTACTCACCCTCGCCCTCACCTACCTCAAACAAACCTTCTCCTCCCGCAGCGTGCTGATTTTCAGCCTCCTGATGCCGCTTCTCTTCACCGTCGTGCTGGGCTTCGCCATGCAGGGGATGGGGCCGGACGACTCCCCCCGCCAGTGGACGCTGCTGCTGGCCGATGAAGACCGCTCCCCCCTCAGCGCGGCCCTGACCCGTCAACTGGAAGACGACCCCGCCCTGGAGGTGGTGCGCGTCCCCGATGGGGAACTGGCCTCCCGCGTGGATGCCGGCGAGGCCCCTGCGGGGCTGCTCGTCCCCGATGGATTCGGCGCGGCCCTGCTGGATGGACAGTCCTTCGAAGTCCACCTGTACCGCTCGGCGAAGCAAGTCATGGATGCTCAAGTGGTGGAAGAATCCGTCCAGGCGGCGCTGGCCTCGGTGGAAGGCATCCTAGACACCCGCGAGATTGCCGCCCACACGCTCCAGAACCTGGGGATGCCCATCCCGGCGGAGAGTTTGGAAGATGCCGCCCACCTTTGGGAAACGGAAGCCCCCCTCGAGGTGCGTGCCGCGCCCGTCACCCGCCTGAAGGGGACCCAGATTCCCATCGGGGCGGCGCAATCCTCACCGGGGATGGCCGTCATGTACGTCCTCTTCCTGACGATTGGCGGCGGCAGCACCCTGCTCGTCGAACGCGAACGCGGCACGCTGCGCCGCCTGCTGGTCATGCCTTTGCACAAGGCCACTCTGGTGGGTGGCAAACTGCTGGGCATCTACCTGAGCGCGCTGGCGCAACTGGCGCTCCTGATTCTCTTCGGGCGCTTTGCGCTGGGCGTCAACTGGGGGCAGTCCCCCGCCGCGCTGACCCTGATGGTGCTGGCCTACGCCTTTGCCGCCACCGCGCTGGGTATCCTGGTGGCCGCCCTGGCGCGCACCTCGGCACAGGCCGACGGATTGAGCACCCTCACCGTGATGGCGCTCTCGGCGCTGGGCGGGGCGTGGTGGCCGATTGAGATTGTGCCCCCGTGGATGCAATCGCTGGCGAAGGCGCTGCCCACCTACTGGGGGATGCAGGGCTTTCAGGACATCATCAGCCGCGGGCTGGGGGTGAGCGCCGTCCTGCCCGAAGCGGGCATCCTGCTGGGCTTCGGGGCGCTCTTCCTCGGCATCGAGCTGTGGCGATTCCGCTGGGAGTAGAGGCGGGTATCCGCTATAATCATCGTATGCAAAAGTTCCTTGTTTTCGCAAAAGAACACCCCGAGGTTCTCTCTTACTACCTGACCATCTACGCGGTTGGCATCGGCGGGCTGGTTTTCCTCCAAGAAATTGCCCATCCGCTGCCCGTGGCGGGGTTGATTGTGCTTTACATGGTGCTCAGCACGTTGAATATGCGTTCCTGCATCACCGTCGCGGCGAAGCGCGTTCACGCCATGCTCGCCGCGCAGACGCTCATCGTCGCTGTTCTGGTGCTGCTGGCCCCGGAGTTGAGTTTCTTCATCATCTGGTATTACCTGCAGGTGGTATACGCCATCATCACGCTACCGCAGCGAGCGGCACACGTCTGGCTGGCGGCGCTGGCCGTGATTACCTTTGCCATCCTGATTTACGCCTACGGCTGGGTGGGCGGGCTGACCAGCGCGGCGGTTTATGCCAGCGGGTTCGTCTTCTTTTGGGCTTTCGCCGGCCTCACCCGCCGCGCCGAGGCCGCCCGCAAGGAGAGCGAGCGTCTGCTGGCCGAGTTGCAGGAAGCGCACCGCGCTTTGCAGGAATACGCCCAAAAGGCCGAGGCGCTGGCCGTCTCCGAGGAGCGCAACCGCCTGGCGCGCGAGATGCACGACACCCTCGGCCACCGCCTGACCGTCAGCGCGGTGCAACTGGAGGCCGCCGAGCGGCTCATCCCCTCCCAGCCGGAACGCGCCGCCGAGATGGTCGCCACGGTGCGCGGGCAGGTGCGCGCCGCCCTGGCTGAATTGCGCCAGACCGTCGCCGCGCTGCGCCAGCCGCTGAAAGACGACCTGCCGCTGGAGCGCGCCCTGCCGCGCCTGGTAGACGAGTTTCAGCAAGCCACCGGCCTGGAGGTGGCATTGAGGCTGCCCGACGAATTGCCGCCGCTCAGCGCGCCCCAGCGCCTGACGTTGTACCGCGCCGTTCAGGAGGGTCTGACCAACATCCACAAGCACGCCGCCGCGAAGCGCGCCTGGGTGAAATTGGAAGCAGCCGATAACCGCCTGAGGCTTCTCGTCCGTGACGACGGCCGCGGCCCGCAGGGAAATGGCGGCGGCTTCGGTCTGCGCGGGCTGCGCGAACGGGCTGCGCACCTGGGCGGCGAAGTCCGCTTCGGCCCCGCCCCGGAGCGCGGCAGCCTGCTGGAAGTCGAACTGCCGCTGTAGGACAACGGACGACAGACCACAGACCAATGCCACCAATGCAACCGATGCAACCGATGAACTAATGAGCCGATGCAACCAATCAAACTTTTGCTCGTAGACGACCAGCGCCTGATGCGCGACGGGCTGCGCACGCTGCTGGAACTGGAAGACGACCTGCAGGTGACCGCCGAGGCCGAAAACGGCCTGCAGGCTCTCGAAGCCTACACTCGGCACCGCCCCGACGTGGTGCTGATGGATATCCGTATGCCGGAGATGGACGGCGTGGAGGCCACCCGCCGCATCCTGCAGGGCGACCCGCAGGCGCGCATCATCATCCTGACCACCTTCGACGATGACGAATACGTCTTCGACGCCCTGCGTGCCGGGGCTCTGGGCTACCTGCTCAAGGATGTCTCCGGCGCGGAACTGGCCGAGGCCATCCGCACGGTGGCCGCCGGCGGCGCGCTGATTGAACCCTCTGTGGCGCGCAAGGTGCTGGCCGAATTCTCCCGCCTGCCCGACCTGCCGCCCGCCTCCGCCGAACACGGCCTGACAGAGCGCGAGGGCGAGATTTTGGCACTCATCGCCCAGGGGTTGAGCAACAAACAAATTGCCGAGCGGCTCTATCTGGCCGAAGGCACGGTCAAGAACTACGTCAGCAGCATCCTGAACAAACTGGGGGTGAAAGACCGTACACAAGCCGCCTTGTGGGCGCAGAAGCACCTGTAAACGAGGAGACAACCCATGCTCTCACACCACCCTTTCACCTGGATTGTTCCCACCCAACGGAAACGCGTTTTCGTCGTTTTCTTTCTCCTCGCGCTGATACTCGCAGGCTTCACCCAGGTAGTGAACGCGCCCTTGATTACCCCCGCCGCGCCCTCCGGCATTGTTTCCTTCGAACTTGCCGGGAGTTTGCCGGAATCTCAACGCATTCTCGCTTCCTGGGAGGGAAAAAGAGGGGTATACGCCGGCCTGAGCCTGGGGATGGACTACCTGTTCATCCTGGCGTATGCAAGCGCCATCGGGTTGGGATGCGTACTCGTCGGTAAGCGCCTCAAAAAAGGCCGCGGCGCACGTCTGGGCTCCGCATTGGCCTGGGGAATGTGGGCTGCCGCCCTTTTGGACGGCACGGAGAACTACGCCCTCATCCGCCTGTTGTTGGGGAGCAAACAAACCGCCTGGCCCTTGCTCGCCCGTTGGTGCGCCATCCCCAAATTTGTGCTCGTAGGGGCAGGATTGCTGTACGTGGTCGTTGGAGCGGTCTGGATTGCAGTCGGCGTCGCGAAACATCGAACGTCCGGCTGATTTCCCCGACAGGGCGCTGCCCACACCGAAATTCGGGTTATACTTTCCCCATGCCCGTCTGTCACGTATACACCCTCGGCCTGCTGCCCTACCGGGAGGCCTGGGATTTGCAAAAACGTCTCGCCGCGGAAATCGCCGCCGGAGAACGTCCACCGGCCCTCTTGCTGCTCGAACATCCCCACGTCTACACCTTCGGACGGCGCGGGCACGAGGAAAACCTGCTCTGGGACAAGCATGAACGCGCCCGCCGGGGCGTGGACGTGGTTTGGGTGGACCGCGGCGGCGATGTGACTTACCACGGTCCCGGTCAATTGGTGGGCTACCCCTTGCTGCCTCTCGCTCCCGGCGGATTGCGCCGCACAACGGAGAACAAGGCCCGCCTGCCCCAGGCCGATTACGTCGGCTACGTGCGCCGCCTGGAAGAAACCCTCATCCAGGCGCTGGCCGTTTTCGGGTTGGCGGGATTTCCCATCGCCGGCATGACCGGGGTATGGGTGCAACATGGCGAGACTCCCGCCAAAATCGCCGCCATCGGCGTCAAAGTGGACGTGCGCGGCGTCTCGCAGCACGGCTTCGCCCTCAACGTCCATCCCGATATGGCCTATTGGGGAGGTATCATCGGCTGTGGGCTAAAGGGATATGCTGTAACCAGCATGGCTGAGATGTTAAGGGAGCCGCCCCCTATGGAGGCAGTGCATCGGGCTGTGGTGCAATCGTTCGGAAACGTGTTCGGCTACCGGATGGAGGAAAGAAACAATGCCCCCTGAAGAAAAAACCTATCGGGATTTGCAGGACGCCCTGCGCGAGCCGGAAAAAGTCCGCCGTCTCAACCTCAGCAAGCAGGGATTGGACGACCTGCCCCCCGAGGTGCTCTCGTTCCCCAACCTGGAGCATCTCAATTTGAGCGGGAACCGTCTGCGCGGCCTTCCCCCGGAAATCTCCCGCCTCCGCAATCTGGAAGAACTGCACTTGCAAGACAACCGCCTGGAGATGCTGCCCGATTCCATCGGGGAATTGGCGGCTTTGCGCGAATTGTACCTGTGGAACAACCGCCTGAGGCATTTGCCCAAAACGTTGCGCTCCCTGCGTCATCTGGAAATCGTCATCCTGCGTGGCAATCTGCTTCTCCCTGATGAAAAAGATGCCCTGCGAAATGTCCTGCCGGAGGCGCAAATCCTGGGGTGATGCGCCTAACAAAGTTGCAAGGCATTTTGTTTGACATCCCCCTGAAAAGCCTGTACACTGTGTTCAAATTCACGTTTTAGAGGAGAATGGTATGCCAGCCCCGTCTTTCCAACTTTCCATGCGTACCGGCCCCGCGCCCGGCAAGGTCTTCACGCTAGAGCAAGATGAAATCATCATCGGTCGGGATATAAGCAACGACTTTATCATCAACGACGTGGAGGTCTCCCGCCGCCACGCCCGCCTCACCCGTCAGGGGACGCAATTCGTCCTCGAAGATTTAGGTTCCACCAACGGGACTTTCGTCAACGGGCAGCGCCTGGCCGGCCCGCACGTCCTGCGTATCGGAGACGTGATTTTGTTGGGGGAAAACGTCACCCTCGTTTTTGAGGAGACCTCCTACGACCCCAACGCTACGGTAGCCTCGCCGGCGGTAGCCGTTCCTCAGGGGCCGCCTCCACCGCCGCCGCCGGTCTCTCCTCCACCCCAAGGGTACGTCCCGCCGGCTGCTTCATCCGCACCCACCGGCGATTTGGAGAATAAATTCCCGCAACCGCCGGAAAAAAGCAGTAAAGTACCTTGCCTGGCTATCGGATGCGTTTCGGTGATTCTCCTGTGTGTGGTGGTCGTCGGCGCGTTGTGGTATATTGACAGCCACTACCTATGGTGTACGGTAGCCCCCTTCATCCCCGGTTGCCCGTAACAAGCACGCTTCCATGCCGTCATTACTCTCGATGACGGCATTTTTATCGGGAAAACCATCCAAATTTGTCTGACAAATTTCCCTTTTAGTGCGCAAGAAGCCTGGGCGCGGGTATAATTTTCTTAACGGCGCAGGATACGCCGTTGTTTTTCGACCTTACCTGAAATCGATTCCAATTTAGTCTGGAGGTACTTCCTATGGCATATCTCTTCGTACCCGGCCCCGTAGACGTGGACCCCGGTGTGGCCCAGGCGCAAGCGCGCCCCATGATTCCGCATCGCAGCAAAGAATTCGAGACAATTTTCCATCGCGCCGCCAACAAGAGCAAAGCGCTCTTCGGCACGCAGTACCGGGTGTTCATCAGCACCTCCTCCGGTACCGGCCTGCACGAGGCCGCCGTGCGCAATCTCTCCAAAGAGCGCATCCTGGCCTGCGTCAACGGCGCATTCGGCAAACGCTGGTTCGATGTCGCCACCACCAACGGCAAAGCCGCCGACAAACTGGATGTAGAGTGGGGCAAACCGGTGACCGCCGAGGCGGTAGCCGAGGCCCTCAAGCAGCAGCACTACGACCTGCTCACCGTCGTCCAAAACGAAACTTCTACGGGGCTGATGAACCCCGTGGACGAAATCGCCGCCGCGGTGCGCGAGGTTAGCCCCGACACCATCGTGGCCGTGGACGCGGTCTCCTCGTTGAGCGGCGCGCCGATGAAGATGGATGAGTGGGGCATTGATTTTGTGCTCACCTCTTCGCAGAAGGCGCTGGCTCTGCCTCCCGGCATCAGTTTGGCGGCAGTCAGCGACCGCGCCCTGGAGCGCGCCGAGAGCGTTCCCAACCGCGGCTGGTACTTCGACCTGCTGCGCCTGGAGAAGCACCGCATCAAGAACTCCACCCCCGCTACCCCCGCCGTGGCGCTGGTCTACGCCCTCGATGCCCAGATGGACCGCATCCTGGCGGAGGGCGTGGAAGCCCGCTGGGAACGGCATCTTGCCATGTCCGAGCGCGTCCAGCAGTGGGCGCTGGAGCGCGGCTTCGGGTTGTTCGCCGCCGAAGGCTACCGCTCCTACACCGTCACCACGGTCGCCAACACCCACAACATCAGCATCGCCGACCTGAATGCCTTCCTGTTGCAACGCGGTATGCGCCTCGCCAACGGCTACGGCGACCTGAAGAACAAAACCTTCCGGATTGCCCACATGGGCGAAGTCCACATGGAGGATGTCAATACCTTGCTGGCCGCGATTGACGAATACATGGCGCAATAGGGCCTTTGCCGCTCTTTCCCCAATCCAACGGCGTGTCCCCCAGGGGCGCGCCGTTGTTGTTGGGGGGACGACGGGCGAGGGACGGTAGACCGTGCGGGGTGCGGGGTGCGGCGTGCGATGAACGGATGAACGGTTCAACCCGGCGACTCAAGTCGCAGCAACACCTGCAATGTCGCCCTTCGACGACTAAACGCTAACCCGCGAAGGCAGGTTTTGCAATTGTTGTTGCGGTTTCCAACCGCCGGACAGTGCCAATGCAACCAATGCACCAATGAACCAACCAACCGATGAACCGATGCAACCAATGAACCAACCAACCAAGGCAACCAATGAACTAACCCTCGCCACCCCCGCCTACGGAGGCGAGACCATCGGACGCCTGCCGCCCGACGAAAACGGACGCCGCAAGGCCGTCTTCGTTCCCTACACGCTGCCCGGAGAGCGCGTCCGGGTGCGCCTGACCGAGGAGAAGCGCGGCTATGCCCGCGCCGAACTGCTCGCCGTGCTGGAAGCCTCCCCGGAACGCATCGCCCCCCGCTGCCCCCACTACACCGTCTGCGGAGGCTGCCACTACCAGCACGCCCCCTACGAAACGCAGTTGCGCCTCAAGGAAAGCATCCTGCGCGACCAGTTGACGCGTCTCGGCGGGCTGGAAACCCCGCCCGTGCGTCCCATCGTCCCCTCGCCGCATCCGTGGGAGTACCGCAACCACGTCCAGTTTCACCTCACTCCCCAGGGGGAATTGGGATTCAAAGCCGCCCGCTCGGAGGAAATCGTTCCCATTCGAGAATGTCCCCTTCTGCACCCCGCCCTCGCCGAAGTCTGGCCGAATCTGGAAATCGAACCCTTGCCCGGCCTGGAGCGGATTGCCCTGCGCGTCGGCGATGGGGACGACCTGATGCTGGTGCTGGAAAGCGCCGACCCCCAGCCTCCCGAATTCGCGGTGGATTTTTCCATCTCGGCCATGCACATCGGGCCGGAGGGGCGCACGTTGTTAGCCGGCTATCCCGACCAGGAAATCACCGTCCTGAAGCGCACCTTCCGCGTTTCGGCGGGGGCTTTTTTCCAGGTCAACGTGCCGGTCGCGGAACGTATGGTCGCCCACCTGCTGGACCTATTGCCGGAAAACGCGTTCACCATCCTTGACCTGTACAGCGGGGTCGGCCTGTTCAGCGCCTTCCTGGCTCCCCGCGCCGCCCGTTTGATTGCCGTGGAGGAAAATCCCTGGGCTTGTGAGGATTTTGCCCTCAATCTGGATGAATACGACCATGTGGAACTGTACGAGGCTCCCGTGGAGATGGCGCTGCCCGCCCTCCAGGATACACGTCCCGATGTCGTCCTGCTGGACCCGCCGCGGGCCGGCGTGGGCCGCCGTACCCTGGAGCAAATCCTGGCCCTGAAGGCGGAGACGATTGCCTACGTCTCTTGCAACCCGGCCACCCTGGGGCGGGACGCGCGCCGCCTGCACGAGGGCGGATACCGTCTGGAACAGGTCACCCCCTTCGACATGTTCCCCCAAACTTACCACATCGAGAGCATCAGCCTCTGGCGGCGGGCCTCCTGAGCCGCCGGGAAATTCCCCCGCGAAATGAGTGAAATCTGCGCGTGCGGAGGTACAATAGAGACGCGAGTACGGTGGAAAGCGGGGCCGCATCAAAAGATACGGCGCTTCTGGATACCGGCCCAGAGATACCGTTAGTCAATCGTATCTAAGGAGGTGTACTCGTGACTATCGAAGGGATAAAGCCAGCCAAAGTTACCGCTTCACGAAAATTTTTAGACGCCCTGTTTGCCCGCTATCATCCGCGAGATTTTGCTGTCCGTTTCTGGGACGGCAGCGTGTGGGCATCCGAAACCGAGACGCCAAAATTTACCCTGGTGCTCAAACACCCTGGCGCCTTGCGGCGCATGTTTCGAGATACACGCAGCGATTTGAGCATCGCCGAGGCATACATCTACGATGATTTTGATATCGAGGGGGATATCTACGCCATCTATCCTGTAGGCGAGTGGCTGCTTCATCAAAACCTTACTCCCGCCGACCGGTTACGGTTAGGATGGGACCTGCTGCACATTCCCGGAGAGCGAAAAATCAATCCCGCCACACGCCAGGCTGCCCGTGTGCGAGGCCGCCGACACTCCGCCGAGCGCGACCGACAGGCCGTAACCTATCATTACGACGTCTCCAACGACTTCTACGCCCTCTTTCTCGATAAAAACATGATGTATTCCTGCGCCTACTTCGAGAACGGCGATGAAGACCTGGATACCGCCCAGGAACGCAAATTGGATTATCTGTGCCGGAAACTGCGCCTGAAGCCCGGAGAGCGCCTGCTGGACATCGGTTGCGGATGGGGTGGTCTGGTTATCCACGCCGCCAAACATTATGGAGTCGAGGCGCTGGGCATTACGCTCAGCCAGCCCCAGGCAGACCTTGCTAACGAACGCATCCGTCAGGCCGGGCTTGAAAAGCGCTGCCGGGTCGAAGTGCGAGATTACCGGCACGTAGATGGAAAATTCGACAAACTCGTCAGCGTGGGGATGTTCGAGCATGTTGGGGAAAAACTCTTGCCGATTTACTTTCAAAAAGCCTGGGACTTGCTGGAGGAAGGCGGTGTTTTCCTCAACCACGGCATCGCGCGTGACGCCAATATCCCCTGGAATCGAGGGGCGACATTCAACAACCGCTACGTCTTCCCCGATGGAGAACTCGAACCGATTTACCTCACATTGCGGGAGGCGGAACGCGTTGGATTCGATGTGCGCGACGTGGAAAATTTGCGCGAACACTACGCCTTGACCTTACGGCATTGGGTGCACAATCTGGAAATGCATCACAAAAAAGCCCTGGAATACGTAGATGAGACAACCTATCGCGTCTGGCGACTTTTTATGTCCGGTTCGGCATACGGCTTCGAGGATGGACGGCTCAAACTTTTCCAAACGCTTTTGCTCAAAGCACCACATCGCCCTGGGGGTCTGCCGTGGACGCGCGCTGATTGGTACTGAGAAACGTCTCAAAAAAGTCTCTTCCATCTTCTCCGGAAGGTAACTGTTCAGCCTCCGCGTTCTTCAGTGGATTCGATGCCGCTGGTTGGAATTTGCGGCCGCCGCTCCCCTGCACACAGCGAGGGGGAGAGCACGGCAATGCCGTGCTCTCCCCCTGACAAATGCTTTTCGCCGCAGGACTGAATAGTTGCTCCGGAAGAATGATGCCAAAAAGGGGTTGGGGGACCGGTTTCCTCATTTTTCGCTATCCTGAAAAGTTTTATCAAAACTTGCGTCAGTAGAACATTTGTGCTAAAATACAAGCGTCAAGGCCCCTCGGCGACTGCCATACGGGCGTCCCCTTGGAGATTTTCAACTTCCACTAATCGTTGCGCGCATTTTCCAGCATATGAGCACCGCCTTTCCCCCTGCCAATACCATCACTTCCACGCTCACTTTTCCAGATACCGCCGCGTTTCCCCTGGCTCACCCGGAACCGCCCCTGCACTACGAATATCTCAATCGTTTGCTCTACGAGGCCGGTCCTTTCCCCAATCCCACCGCGCTTTTCGGAATGGGCGACGACGGTTTTCCCGTCATTCTAGAATTGAACAATCCTGCTGCCGGGACGCTCTTTCTGGTAGCCGACCCGATGAGTGGGCAGCATACCCTGCTGCAAACCATACTGTATTCCCTGACCGTTCTCAACCACCATCTGGATGCAGCCTTCTACGCCCTGACCACGAATTTGGATTGGGTGGATAATCTGCGCGCCGCGCC
>JANTFR010000064.1 GCA_024763355.1 Anaerolineales bacterium | reverse complement strand
GCGGAAACCATGCCTCTGGCTGTGATTGCGCCCGAAGAAACGCAGCCCCCCAGCGGAGATGTGTTCTACCGCGGCCAGCGTCTTCTCTGGGCGCAGGATGTCGGCTGGGAAGGCGCGCTGCCGCCCGCCGGGGTGCGCTGGTTCGTCTTCCGAGAGGCTCCGCTCAAACAAGAGCGCATCATTGTGTGGCTGCGCGGCGACTTGTTCCCCGGTGGCTCTGTTCTGCCTCCTGCCTCCGAGAATTCTTCTCCCCCCGCGGAGGAGCAACTTACCCCTTGATTCCGCCCTTTTGCATTTATCATTTACCATGCCTTTTCCTTCCATTATCGCCATAGACGGCCCGGCAGCCTCCGGAAAATCCACCCTGGGATATAGACTGGCCCGCAAATTGGGCTACCTGTATTTCGATACCGGCGTGATGTATCGCGCCGTTACCTGGCTCGCGCTGGATAACGGCACGGATGTCTACGACGAGGCCGCCGTGACCGCCCTGGCGGAGAGCGCCCGCATTGACGTGCGCCCTCCCACCCGGGATGACGGCCGTACCGCTGATGTGCTCGTCAATGGGCAGGATGTCACCTGGGAAATTCGCCGCCAGGATGTGGAAAGCAAGGTCTCCGTGGTGGCCGCTTATCCGGGAGTGCGGGCCGCTCTCACGGAGCAGCAGCGCCGCATCGGACTGCGCGGGCGGGTCGTCATGGTGGGGCGCGACATCGGGACAGTGGTCTTACCCGAAGCCGATTTGAAAATCTACCTGGATGCCTCGGTAGAAGAACGCGCCCGCCGCCGCTTCACCGAATTGCAGGCGCGGGGCGTCTCCGCTTCGCTGGAGGAGATTACTGCCGCCATGCGCCGCCGCGACGAACTGGATTCGACCCGCCAGGTAGCCCCTCTGCGACCTGCCGAGGATGCCGTCATTGTCAATTCCGACGGCATGTCCATCGAGGAAGTCCTGGCCTATGTCGTGGAGTTGTGTACGAGGGAGGCCCAGCGGCGATGACCTCTGCTTCGGAACAGCCGGTTGCCCCGAAACGGATTGCCAAACGCAGGAAAGACGCTCCTGCCTGGCAGGAATACGACCACTCTCGCTTTGTCATCCGCCGCAAGGTGCTTTTGGGTGTGCTGCGATACGCTCTCTTTCCCCTGCTGGCGAAACTCGATTCGGTGGAAGGTGTGGAGAACGTTCCCAAACGCGGCCCCGCTATTTTGCTGATAAATCACATTGCTTTCATTGACCCCATCGTGGTGATGCATGTGCTCCCGCGCCAAATTGTTCCGATGGCGAAAATTGAGGTCTACGATTATCCCGTTATCGGGATAGCGCCGCGCCTGTGGGGTGTTATCCCCGTGCGTCGGGGCGAGGTCGACCGCCGTGCTCTGCGCATGGCTATCCAGGTGTTGCAGGCCGGGGAAATCGTGCTCCTCGCGCCGGAAGGAACGCGCAGCCCGGCTCTGCAGCGCGGCAAGGAAGGCGTCGCCTTTCTTGCCAGCCGTACGGGCGCGCCTATTGTGCCGGTAGCCCTGGATGGCACCGAAGGCTTTCCGGCGTTGCGCGGCACGAAACGCTGGCGCGGGCCGGGTGTGCAAGTGCGCTTTGGCGCTCCCTTCCGCTTCCGGGAAGACCTGTTCGAGAAACGCCCCTCCCGGCGTCAGTTGCGTCAGATGACCGATGATGCCATGTGCGTCCTGGCGCGCATGTTGCCGCCCCACCGCCGCGGAGTCTACGCCGACCAGATAGACCGTCCCCTGGAGACCATTCGCCCGCCGCGATAGACCTGTGAGGTCTCGCCTGTCGGGAGATACGCCCGGAAGCGCCGCTACAGACCTCACAGGTCTGCCTACAGGCCGCGATAGACCTGTGATTGCCCGTCGCTGTTGTAAAACTGGCATGCTTCTTGCATGACCTGGGTGATTGTCTCTCTTTTCAGGTGAGAGTCACTTCTCAAGTGACTCTCACCTGAAAACCTGGAAAAAAGACCATTGCTCGCTGTTTCTCTGCCCGCCGATGAATTTCATCTTTCCGTTATTTAGTGATGCGCCTTACCTTGAGTGGCCCTCCACGTGGATGGGGTGGCTGCTCTTCCTCGCGTGGCTGGGTACCTTGCTGTACCTTCTCTGGGGGGGGCGCACCTGGCAGAGACGTCCGCAGAGGTGGCTGGGGTATCTGGGGGCGGTAGCGCTTGTCATCATAACCAGTTTCTCTTTTGGATGGAGACTACCATCTTGGGGGGCGTTGGCTTTTCCTGAAAGACCGGTAGACCCGAATGGCGCAGTCCTGCTCTTGTTTGCCGCTATTCCCTGGTTTTGGGCGGCAGGCATGTACGGAACTTTCTGGTCGGCGGCGCTGGCTTTCCTTTCCGGGCTGATTATTGGCTTGTGGAATCGCCATTCCATCTTCTTCCCTCTCGAACTTGCGGCCGTCGGAGCGCTTTTGGGGGATTTCTTGCGGCAGAAATACCGCACGCCTTTCTACCGTTTTGTGCGCCGTCCGCTGGGGAGCGCACTGCTTTTTTCTCTTCTTTACCCTCTTGTCTTCATTTTGGATACGGTGGTGCTGCCTGGTGCAGATTTTGCCACCAACCTGAACTATGCCGTCTCCAATTTGCCTTCGGCCTGGGTTGCTATGGCCGGTATGCTGCTGATTGGGGGTATTGTGGCCGAAGCCTGGAAAGTTGGCAAACTGCCGGGGTGGGGGGCGCGGCCTCCCTGGGAGCCGTCTCCCGCAGAGCGCAGTTTGGGATTGCGCTTCTTTTATACGATGACGGTCATCCTGGTGACCCTGGTGGGGCTGGTCATCGCGGGCAATTGGATAGTTGCGGAACGTTCGGCCCGTCATTCTCTGGAAAAGCGCATGGATGGCGTGGTGGCGATTGTCACCCGACGCGTCCCCTTCTTTTTAGAAACCGGGCAGTCATTGCTTCTGGAGTGGGCGCAGGATGAGCGTTTGTGGAACGGAACCGATGCGGACAGTCGGCAGGCGCTGGAGACGGATATGCACAGCGTGCCGTTCTTTACACAACTGGCCCTGGTGAATCGGGATGGGCAAGTGGTGGCGGCTTTCCCCGATGCCGGTTACGATTTGAATGCCGCCCCGCTCGAAGAAAGCATGGCTGTGGAGTTGGCTTTGCAAGGGGTACCTATTCAGTCCTACCCTGTAGCGGGCGTCGGCGATGAATACAGTGCCGAGGTGGCGTTTGTCGCCGCCTTACCCGCCGATGAAAAGGGATTGCCTCGCGGGGCCTTGATTGGTCGTACCGACCTGTCGGTTAACCCCTTCATGGAGCCGGTGGTAAGCGCTTTCGCGGACATCCGTGACCTGGGCGGAGGCGCCTATTTGCTGGACGAGGAGAACAACATCTTGTATGCCACTTTCCCCTCACTGGCTATGAGCGTTTACGACCAGCCGCTTCCTTCGGCCTCCCCGGATACCGCCGATGCTCCGAATGGTCTCTCTCAGCCGCTGGCCGTGGTCACCGCTCCGGACGGCACCCGCCGGCTGCTCATGGCCGGGACTGCCGAGGGGCGTCCCTGGAAGGTGGTTGTGTGGGTGCCCTTGCGTCTTAGTCAGAAATTGGCTCTCCAGACAGCCGGGCCGTTGGCGGGCATGATGCTCTTGTTTGCCGTGATGATGGCCCTGCTTTTGCGGGTTATGCTGCGGATGGTGACCAGTTCCCTGCGTGCTTTGGGGGAGGAGGCTGAGTACATCGCCTCTGGCAACCTGGAACGCCCCTTGCCCACGGGCGGTGTGGATGAAGTCGGACAGTTGCGCCAGGCTTTTGAAGAAATGCGCCAGAGTTTGAAGGCCCGCCTGGACGAATTGAACCGTTTGCTCTCGGTCAGCCAGGGAGTGGCATCTACGCTGGAAGTGGAAGATGCCATGCTGCCTGTCTTGAACGCCGCCACAGAGAGCGGAGTCAGCGCGGCGCGTATTGTGCTCCTCTCTTCGCTCTTACCGGGGTTCGACCAGGAGATATCGGTGATACCCAATGCCTTTGGCGTGGGTGAATCCAGTGATGTCTATGCTTACCTGGACTTGCAGATTCTGGAACTTACCCGCCGCCAGAAGACTATCGCTCTTACCCACCCGGGGCGGTTGACCTTGCTGCGCTTCCCGCCAGATGCCAGGATACCCGGTTCGTTGTTGGCTTTTGCCCTGTACTACGAGAATACGTATTACGGTGTCATGTGGGTTGCCCATGATGAGGCGCACGTCTTCTCGCAGGACGAGAAGCGCTTCTTCGAGACTCTTGCCGGGCAGGCCGCCCTGGCCGCTTCCAATGCCCGCCTTTTCCGCCATTCTGAAGTAGAGCGGCAGCGCCTGGCCGCCATTCTGGATTCCACTCCCGACCCGGTGCTGGTTACAGACCACAAGAATCGTCTCTTGCTTGCCAATCCCGTGGCGCGGCGGGTACTTGATTTGGGTGAGGACAGCCTTTCCGGTGTGCCTATTGAGCGGGTCTTGCATCAAGCGGAACTGGTGTCCCTGCTGCGCTCATCCTCCCTGAAGAAGCAGTCGGCGGAGGCTGCCCTGCCGGATGGTCGCGTTTATCTGGCGATTGCCTCCCCTATTCGGATAGACGATGCTCTGCTGGGACGCGTCTGCGTTCTGCGGGATGTGACCCACTTCAAAGAACTGGATGCCCTCAAAACCGAGTTCGTCTCTACGGTCAGTCACGACTTGCGCTCTCCGTTGACCCTGATGCGCGGCTACACCACCATGCTGGAAATGGTCGGGAACCTCAACGAACAGCAGGTATCTTATGTGCACAAGATTTCCAAAGGGATTGAGAGCATGTCCCGCTTGGTGAATAACCTGCTGGACCTGGGACGCATCGAGGCCGGTGTGGGGTTGATGATTGAAAAAGTACCTGCCAGAGAGATTGTGGATAACGTGATTGACGGTCTACAACTTCGCGCTGAGCATAAACAGATAAACTTGCGCCTCCAATTGCCGGACGAGCCGCTGCCTATTATCGAAGCCGACCGTGCTCTGTTGCAGCAAGCGCTTCACAACCTTGTGGAGAACGCTATCAAGTACACCCCCTCTGGCGGGTGGGTAGAGGTGCAAGTCTCTTTGCAGCCGGAGAGTTTGCTTTTCGCTGTGCAGGACAACGGGATGGGGATTGCTCCGGTGGACCAGGCTCGTCTGTTTGAACGCTTCTATCGGGTCGCGCGACGCGGGCACATTCAAGAACGTGGCACAGGGTTAGGATTGGCGATTGTCAAGTCCATTGCCGAGCGGCACGGAGGGCGCGTGTGGGTCAAGAGCCAGTTGGGAGAGGGCAGCACGTTTTACTTGTTGGTGCCCATCAAACAAAGGGAGAGGGTGCCGTCCGGTTAGTTCCGGTCGCGGCGATTCTCCACTTGTCATTTCCTTGCCCTGCTGATATAATCGCCCCGCATGCAAATCTGCTATACCGAAATGGTGGAACGCTACAGCGAGCGCTGAGAGCAAAGGCTCTCACGCGCTTGCTTTTGTTTGTCTATTTTGAATTTCCTTTCCTCCAGGAGGCTTTCGCGTGGAAACAAAAGAATTGGCCGCATTGCGCATTCGTCTGGCATCTCCCGAAGTGATTTTAAGTTGGTCTTACGGAGAGGTGCTGAAGCCGGAGACCATCAACTATCGGCGTCTGCGCCCTGAAAAAGACGGCCTGTTTTGCGAGGCCATCTTCGGCCCCACCCACGATTACCAGTGCTATTGCGGAAAGTACAAGAACATCCGCTACAAAGGCATCATTTGCGACAAATGCGGCGTGGAGGTGACGCGTTCCTCTGTGCGCCGCGAGCGCATGGGACACATCAGTTTGTCGGCGCCGGTAGCCCACGTGTGGTATTCCCGCCGCATCCCATCCTATTTGGGGCTGCTGCTGGATATTTCCCGCCGCGAACTGGACCGCGTGCTTTATTTTGCGCAATACGTGATTACCTACGTGGACGAGGAAGCACGTCAGAAGGCCCTCAAGCGCCTGGATGAGAAAGCCGCCCAACTGGAACGTGAACAGATGACGCGGCAAAACGCCCGCATTGCTGAGATGCGCGCCTCCGTTGAACAACGGATTGCCGAGTTGCAGGAACGCCGCGCCGCCCTGGAGGCGCAGTATGACGAGATGCTGGCCGAACAAATCCAACCTGTGATGCAGGCTGGACAACGCCTCGAGACTACCCTGCAGGAACGTATGGGGGAGACCACTCGTTCGGCCGTGCTTTTCCCCGGTACCGATATTCCTATCGTAGAAGCGGGGGAGACCATTGAGGCGCAGCATCTGGGACGCATTCAGGAAGTCGTCAAGCAAAACCTTGAATCTCTGGAACAGGATTTGCGCCAGCAGCGCGAACAGGAACTGGCGCAAATTCAAGACGAAATCGAGACCTTGCGCGGTGAGCAGGAAGAAAAAACTCAGGAAGCCCTCTCCCTGCAAGACGAGCGCATGAATCATGCCCGCAACGAATACAACCGTTTGCGGGATGAGTTGATGGACTTGCGCCCCCTGACGTTTCTGGGTGAAGCCCGTTACCGCGAATTGCGTTCGCGGTGGGGACAGGTTTTCCGCGCCGACATGGGGGCGGAGGCCTTCTACGATATCCTCAAACGCCTGGACCTGGATAAACTTTCCGAAGAATTGTGGAATGAAATCCGCACCACCCGCAGCAAGCAGAAGCGCAAGCGTGCGACCAAGCGCCTCAAGGTGGTAGAAGCCTTCCGGCGCTCCGGAAACCGCCCGGAATGGATGATTTTGACCGTCCTGCCCGTTATTCCTCCCGATTTGCGCCCCATGGTGCAATTGGACGGCGGACGTTTTGCTACCTCTGACCTGAACGACCTCTACCGCCGGGTCATCAACCGCAACAACCGTCTCAAACGTCTGATGGAACTGGGCGCGCCGGACGTGATTGTACGCAACGAAAAACGCATGTTGCAGGAAGCGGTGGACTCGCTGATTGACAATTCCCAGCGCGGCAAGGCGCTTTCCCGCCGGGGACGTCGCGAACTCAAATCGCTGAGCGATATGCTCAAAGGGAAGAAGGGACGCTTCCGCCGCAACCTGTTGGGTAAGCGTGTGGATTACTCCGGACGTTCCGTTATCGTGGTGGGGCCGAAACTCAAAATCCACCAGTGCGGCCTGCCCAAGAACATGGCGCTGGAACTCTACCGCCCCTTTGTCATCTCCCGCCTGGTGCACAACGGGTACGCTAACAACATCAAGGGGGCGAAACGCCTTATCGAGCGCAACCGCCCCGAAGTGTGGGAGGTGCTGGAGGAAGTCATCAAAGAACGCCCGGTGCTTCTCAACCGCGCTCCTACCCTGCACCGTCTGGGCATCCAGGCCTTCGAGCCTACCATCATCGAGGGCAGCGCCATTCAGTTGCACCCCCTGGTGACTACCGCCTTCAACGCCGACTTCGATGGCGACCAGATGGCCGTCCACGTGCCTCTCTCGCAGAAGGCAGTCATGGAGGCCCGCCAACTGATGCTCGCCTCCCGCAACCTGCTCAAACCCGCCGACGGAGAACCCATCATCAGTCCCTCCAAGGACATGGTGCTGGGTATCTACTACCTGACCGCCTCCGACGAGCACAAGCACCCCGGCGCGGGGCGTTACTTTGACGATTTCGACGACGTTATCATGGCCTATGAACTGGGACAGGTCGTGGTACGCACCCCCATCAAGTTGTACACCACCACCTGGTACGACGACAAGGGCACGCGCCTTGAATCTCCGCAATCCCGCTGGCTGGATACCACCGTGGGACGGGTGCTTTTCAACAACATCCTGCCGCCCGAAGTACGCTTCGTGAACTGGGAACTGGACAAAGGCGGCGTCAAGGACCTGGTGGCTGAAATCTATGAAGTGTGCGGCGATGAAGTTACCACCCGTGCCGCGGACGATATCAAGGACATCGGTTTCGAATATGCTACCCGCTCCGGCTACTCGATTGCGGTTTCGGATGTTGCCGTGCCGGAAGAGAAAGAGCAAATCATCGCCGACGCCCTCAAAGAAGCCGAGCGCGTGGAACGCGATTTCCGGCGCGGCCTGCTTACCGAGCAGGAACAAAACGAGCATCTGATTGAAATCTGGCAGCGGACCACCAGCAAAGTGGCTGCCGCCGTACGTGCCGGCATGGACCCCTCCGGCAACCTGGCGACGATGGCGAGTTCCGGGGCCACCAAAGGCGGCTTCGGGCCGATTTCTCAGTTGGCCGGGATGCGCGGTTTGATGGCCGACCCTTCCGGGCGCATCATCCCCTTGCCCATCCGCTCAAACTTCCGCGAGGGGCTGACTGCCCTGGAATACTTCATCTCCACGCACGGCGCCCGCAAAGGCCTCGCCGATACCGCCTTGCGGACCGCCGACGCCGGTTACCTCACCCGCCGTCTGGTGGATGTCGCCCAGGACATCATCATCAACGAAGAAGACTGCGGCACGCAGGATGGCATCTGGATTCGGGCCAGTGATGATGTGGCCGGGCAATCCATGAGCGCCCGCCTGTTCAGCCGTGTGACCGCCGACCGGGTGATAGACCCCGAAACGGGCGAAATCATCTGTGAACGGAATACCCTCATCACCAAGGATATCGCCCGCCAGATTGCCAAGGCCGGTATTCAGGAAGTCCGCGTCCGCTCCCCGCTGACCTGCGAGTTGCAGCACGGCGTGTGCGCCATGTGCTACGGCATTGACCTGGGGCGCGGCAAGAAAGTAGAACTGGGCTCCACCGTGGGTATTGTGGCAGCGCAGTCCATCGGCGAGCCGGGCACCCAGTTGACGCTGCGGACCTTCCACAGCGGCGGCGTGGCCGCGGGCGGTGACATCACGACCGGTCTTCCCCGTGTGGAGGAACTCTTCGAAGCCCGCAAGACTCCCAAAGGCGAGGCTGTCGTCACCGAAATCAGCGGCGTGGTACACATCGAACAATCCGACCGTTACAGCGACCTGCGCGTCGTCCGCATCGAACACAGCGAAATGGTCAGCGATGCGTATGAAATCCCCGAAGGCGCTCAATGTCTGGTGGAGGATGGCGACGAGGTGGAAGCCGGAGACCATTTGATTGAAACCGATGGTGAGTTCATCGCTGCCCAGAACGAGGGGCGGGTACGCATCGAAGACGGGCAAGTCATCGTCTCGCATGAACACCGCGACGAGGCCGAATACGAAATCCCCAGTTCGGCCCGGCTGGTTGTCCAATCCGGCGACCATGTGGAGGCGGGGCAGCCGCTCACCGAAGGCTCCCTCAACCCGCATCGCATCCTGCGCATCCAGGGACGCCAGAAATGCCAGATGTACCTCCTTTCCGAAATCCAGAAAGTGTACCGTTCTCAGGGGCAGAACATCAACGACAAGCATTTCGAAGTCATCATCCGCAAGATGATGTCCAAAGTGCAGATTACCCGCCCCGGGGACGCCACCGACTACCTCCCCGGCGACCTGGTAGACCGCCTGGAAATCCTGCGGGTCAACCGGAAACTCCTGGCCGAGGGCAAACAGCCCGCCAAGTTCGCGGAGGTTTTGCTGGGTATCACCAAAGCCTCGCTGAATACCGAATCCTTCCTCTCGGCGGCTTCCTTCCAGCACACCATCAAGGTGCTGGCCGGGGCGGCCATCGCCGGCGCAGAAGACCCCCTCTACGGCTTGAAAGAAAACGTCATCATCGGTAAACTTATCCCTGCCGGCACCGGCTTCGAGCCGGGACGTTTCCGCCGCAAGGACGAGCCTTCGGTGTTTGAAGAAGCCGAATCCACCCTGGCGCGCGGCGCCTCGGGACAGGTGGGGTTGCCCGAAGTGCCTCCCGAAGCCCTGGACGCCGAGGTCACCGATGGCGACCTGGATTTCATCGAGGAAGACCTTGAGGCGCTGGAAGAGGAACTCGAAGAAGACCTGGAAGACCTGGAAGAAGAACTTGAAGAACTCGAGGAAGAAGAGCCGGAGGAGACGCTGGAAGAGGAAGCAGAGGTGCTTCCTGAAGAGGAGGGCGACCTCAGTTTGGAGGCGCTGGAGGAGAAAGAAGACGACCTCCCGGACGAAGACCTTTCCTGATGGATTGGTCCGCTCCCTGAAATTTCCCTGATACCTTAGCGGGGCGTCCTGCCGGCGCCCCGCTTTCCTTTCCTTGACGAATAGCCCGTTTGCCGGTAGTATTTCTTTAGAAAAAATGTTCTACGCCCCTTTGAGCGGCTCCCGCTAAAGATTCCTGCCCCCTTTCCCCTGTGGAGAAGCAACTATGACCGTTGGTGACCTCGGAACCGTGCGCAAGGTGGACATCGAGCGCGAGATGCAGCAAGCCTACCTGGATTACGCCATGAGCGTGATTGTTTCGCGGGCCTTGCCCGATGCCCGCGATGGGCTGAAGCCCGTCCATCGGCGCATTCTCTACGCCATGCACGATTTGGGCCTGCGCGCCGATACCTCCCACAAGAAATCGGCCCGCATCGTCGGCGAAGTGTTGGGCAAGTACCATCCCCACGGAGATATGGCCGTTTACGATGCCATGGCCCGCATGGCGCAGGATTTTTCCATGCGCTACCCCCTCGTGGACGGGCAGGGCAACTTTGGCTCCATCGACGGCGATTCCCCGGCGGCTATGCGTTACACCGAAGCCCGCCTGGCCCCCATTGCCCACCACATGCTGCGCGACATCCAGAAGGAGACGGTGGATTTCGTCCCCAACTTCGACGATACCCTGGATGAGCCGCAGGTTCTCCCGGCAGCCATCCCCAACCTGCTGGTCAATGGGGCTACCGGCATTGCCGTGGGGATGTCCACCAACATTCCCCCCCACAACTTGAACGAAGTGGTGGATGCCCTCAAGTTCATGCTCGAAAAATGGAACAAACTGGATGACATCAGTGTGGAAGACCTGATGCGCTTCATCCAGGGGCCGGATTTCCCCACCGGCGGGGTCGTCATCCAGGAGCAGGAGGGCAACACCCTGGCCGCGGCCTACGGCTCCGGGAGGGGGCGTATCACCTTGCGGGCGCGCGTCCACATCGAAGAGGGGAACCGCGGCCGCGTTCGGCTCATCGTCACCGAACTGCCCTACATGACCAACAAATCCAGCCTGATGGAACGTATTGCCACCCTCGTGCGGGAGGGCAAGGTTGAGGGCATCAGCGATTTGCGGGACGAATCCGACCGTCAGGGAATGCGTATCCTCATCGAACTGGGCAAGAACGTGGAACCGGAGGGGGTGCTGCAAAAACTCTACAAGTACACCGCCCTGCAAACCACCTTCGGCATCATCATGCTGGCCCTGGTCAAAGGGGAGCCGCGCCTGTTGAGCCTCAAACAGGCCCTCAAGGTCTATCTGGAGCACCGCATGGAGGTCGTGCGGCGGCGCAGCGAATACGACTTGCGCCGCGCCCGCAACCGGGCGCACATTCTGGAGGGGCTGCGCGTTGCCCTCGCCAATCTGGATGCCGTCATCGCTCTCATCCGCCGCTCTCGCACCGTGGAGACCGCCCGCAAGAACCTGCGCAAGGAATTCCGCCTCTCCGATGCCCAGGCGCAGGCCGTCCTTGCCATGCCCCTGCGCCGTCTGGCGGCTCTGGAGCGCAAAAAAATCGAGCAGGAGTACAAGGAAGTGCGCGCCCAAATCAAGGCGCTGGAAAAACTGCTCCGCTCCCCGCGTTTGATGCGCGTCACGATTGCCGAAGAACTGGAGGAAATCCGCCAAACCTTCGGCGACCATCGCCGCACCCAGATTGTGCAATTGGGGGAGGGCAAGCAGGTTTCCAGCGTGCTGACCGTCACCGATATGCTCCCCTCCGAACCGACCTGGGTGATGGTCTCTCCCGACGGGCGGATTGCCCGCACCCGCGATGAGAAGCCCCCCCGCCGCAGCGGTTCGGCGGCTCCCCGCTTTTTGCTGCGCACCGATACCCATCAGGTGCTCTACCTCGTAGCGCAGGACGGACAGGCCGCCGCCGTGCCCGTCCACGCCCTGCCGGTGGCCGCCAAACCTGCCGAGGGCGCGCCCCTCAAACAGGTCAGCGCGCTGAACGGCGGCCTCCCCCTGGCGGCTGTCTTTAGCCTGCCGCCGGGACGCGAACTGGAGGAAGACGCCGGTTTCGTGCTTACCGTTACCCGGGAGGGGATGCTCAAGAAGAGCGCTTTGGGCGACCTGCCCGGCCCTTCCACCCAGACCTTTACCCTGGCGAAGGTCAACGCCGGCGATGCGCTTCTGGACGTCTGTTTGACAAGCGGGGAGGGAGAAATCCTGCTGGTGACGGCCCGCGGCATGGCTATCCGCTTTCCCGAGGGGGATGTGCGCCCCATGGGGCTGGTAGCCGCGGGCGTGATGGGCATCAAACTGGGGGCGGGCGATTCCCTGGTGGCCGCCTTTGCGCTCCCCCGCCGCGGCGACCTCTTCCTGCTGCGTTCCGACGGCTACGCCAAGCGCGTTGCCATCAAGGATTTCCCCCGGCAGGGACGTTACGGCAAGGGGGTGATTGCCTGGAAGATACCCGCCAAAGCCCGGCTGGCAGGCGCCGCCGTGGACAAACCTAACGTACAGGTGATTGCTCACCTGAAGAAACTGGCCGCCAAGAGTTTGCGCCTGGATTCCGCCCCCCTGAGAGGCCGCAGCGCGCGCGGCTCGCAGGTGCTCCCGTTAAA
>JANTFR010000063.1 GCA_024763355.1 Anaerolineales bacterium | reverse complement strand
ATGGGAATTCATCCCCCTGGAAGGCCTCCCCGTAGGGCGCGGCGTCCACCTGGTGACCGTCAACGACTACCTGGCGCGGCGTGACGCCCGCTGGATGGCACCCATCTACACCCTGCTGGGCATGTCCATCGGCGTCCTGCAAATGGCCGCCCGCACCGAGAACGGCAAAAAGGCTTTCCTCGTAGATTTGGAACGCGAATCCACCCACGAAGACCAGCACCAGTTACGCATGGTGCCGCGCCGCGAAGCCTACGCCGCCGACATCACTTACGGCACCAACAACGAGTTCGGCTTCGACTACCTGCGCGACAATATGGCGATGCGCCTGGAAGACCGCGTCCAGCGCGGCCACCACTACGCCATCATCGACGAGGTGGACAACGTCCTGATTGACGAGGCGCGCACCCCGCTGATTATCTCCGGTCCATCCCATGAAGACGCCGAGAACTATATCCGCATGGCGGAAATCGTGCGCCAACTGCGCCCCGAAGATTACGAAATCAACGAAAAAGACCGCAACGTCACCCTGACCGAAATCGGCGAAGTGCGCGTCGAAGAACTCATCGGCCAGCCCCTGCGCGACCCCGAACGCCCCGAAGACATCACCCCGGAGCAGGCCCGTCTGCTCGGCTATCTGGAACAGGCCATGCGCGCCCAGTTCCTCTTCAAGCGCAATAAAGATTACCTCGTCCAGGGCGGCAAGGTCATCATCATCGACGAATTTACCGGACGCCTCATGCCCGGACGCCGCTGGTCGGACGGTCTGCATCAGGCCGTGGAGGCCAAAGAGGGCGTGCGCGTCCAGTCCGAGAACATCACCTACGCCACCATCACCATCCAGAACTACTTCCGCATGTACGAGAAACTCTCCGGTATGACCGGTACAGCGGCCACCGAGGCGGAAGAGTTCGACGAAATCTACTCCCTGGATGTGGTAGTCATCCCCACCAACCTGGAATACCGCGCCGGTCTGCCGGATTCCGACCTGGTGACCCTCCAGGCGACCGACGAATACGGCTACAAGTACACCTACTACGCCCGCAAGGACGACCCGAACAAAGAGCCGCTCTACTGGAAGCGCAAGGACTACCCCGACGTGGTTTACCGCACCGAGGAGGCCAAACTGCGCGCCATCATGCAGGAAGTGATGCGCTACCACGTGCAGGGACGCCCCATCCTGCTGGGCACGACCTCCGTGGAACTCTCCGAGCGCATCTCCGGGCGCTTTCGTGCCGAGCCGCTCAAACGTCTGGCGCAAGTCATCCTCCTGCGGGATGCCTGGCTGCGCGCAAACAACCAGGAAGAAGAAGGCCGCCAGATTCCCGAACTGAACTTCCTGCACGCCCCTCTGGAGAAATTGCCCCAGGCCGAGATGCGCAAACTGGCCCGCTCCCTGGGCATTTCCCTCAACCCCACCCACGCCGACAACCTCCCCCACCTGCTGCGCCTTCTGGGGCTAAGCGCCGCCGACACCCCCCGTCTGGAAGAAATGCTCAAGGGCGGCATCGCCCATCAAGTGCTCAACGCCCGCAAGCACACCGAAGAAAGCCAGATTATCGCCGGGGCGGGCGCATTCGGGGCGGTCACGATTGCCACCAACATGGCGGGCCGCGGTGTGGACATCAAACTGGGCGGCGAATTGGCCGAGGAAGTCCTCAGCGCCGTCAACCGCATCCTGCGGCGTAACCGCGTCCCCAACGCCTACGAGATGAACCTGGAGGAGAAACAGGCCGCCCTGCGCGCCCTTCCCCCCGGCGCTTACGGCATCTACGAGAGCGAAATCCGCTACTTCTTGCAATACATGGAGGAGATGGAGCGCGTCCGCGCCCTGGGCGGATTGCACGTGGTCGGCTCCGAGCGGCACGAATCCCGCCGGATTGACAACCAGTTGCGCGGGCGCGCCGCCCGCCAGGGCGACCCCGGCTCCAGCCGCTTCTACCTCTCGATGGAAGACGAACTCATGCGTCTCTTCGGCGGAGACCAGGCCGACCGCCTGATGCAGCGCCTCAAAGTGGACGATTCGATGCCGCTGGAAATCGGGATGGTCAGCCGTCTCATCGAGCAGGCGCAAACCCGCGTCGAGGGGGCTAACTTCGATACCCGCAAGCACCTCATCGAATACGACGACGTGCTCAACAAGCAGCGCGAAATCATTTACGGGCAGCGCGACCGCATCTTCGTCAAGGATGATTTAAGCGAAGACGTGCGCGATATGCTCCAGACCGAATTGGCGGAACGTATCCCCGCCGCGTTGGAGGATGAGGACGGCCCCTGGAAACTTCTCGCCTGGATGGAGGAGATTCAGCCCCCCATTGCGGTGGATGAGACCACCCTGTATCCCTCCTACACCCTGCGTCTGGTTGCCCAAACCCTGCCCGCCGAAGTGCTCCAGCGCCCCGAAGAGACTACCACCGCCCTGGGAGAACTCGTGCAGCGCGCCCTGGACGCCGAGAAGAAACACGTCTTCCACTGGCTGAGCCAGGTGGTAGAAACGCACCAAAACCACTTCGAGCAAACGCTGGAAGAGCGCCTCGACACGCTGGACGTGTACTTCTCCGGTCTGGCCGAGGCGGAAGAGCCGCCCCCCGTGCAGGAGGTACTTGGCGAACTGGCCGAACTGGTCTACGTGAACATCAAACTGGGGCGCGAGGAACACCGCGCCCTGCAAAAAGACCCCGACGCCCTGGAAGACATCGCCCGCCGCGCCGTGGAGGGCGCCCTGCTCTACCAGTTCGGGATGCGCGTCGTGGGAGCGGCAGCCAGGCGGCTGGGCGCGCCCCTGGAGATGAAAACACCCCTCCGCAGTCAGGAAGACATCCCCGCCTTTCTGGACGAACTCTCCGATGCTCTGGAAGCCCACTTCCGGGAACGCAGTGAGCGGCTGGTGGGCACGCCGGAGGCCCCCGGCGCAGTCATCCGTGACCTGCAAGCCGCCGTCCGCAAGCAACCCTATCCCCTCTCGGAGAGCGACCTGTACCGTCTGCTGATGGATTTGCAGCGCGGCAGCCGGATTGCCTTCGACCGGAAGACGCACAAGCGCGTCGCTGTCGCTACGCTGCGCTTCTCCTACATCTACCTGGCAGCCCATTTGCTGGAAGGCCGCGAATCAGAGGACGTCACTGAGGAGGTCATGCTGCATCTGGAGGAGGCCATGGAGGCGCTGCAAACTTTCTGGGGGCTGCGCGAATTCCAGCGGCTTTCGCGGAGCGCGCCGGCCTCCTGGGATGAGAAAGCACAACGGGGTCTGCAAGCCGCTCTGGGGGAGGCCGCCTTCGAGCAAATCCGGGAGATGCCGCTCTCCCAAATCCCGGAAGACCTGCGGGAGGCTGTCGTCTCCGAACTGGGACGTCAGGTCATCACCAACATCTACCGCGAACTTCTGCTGCGGGTCATCTCCGGCGAATGGATTGAGTACCTGACGCAAATGGAAGGGCTGCGCGTCTCGATTGGGTTGGAGGCATACGCCCAGCGCGACCCGCTGGTGCAGTACAAGACGCGGGCCTCGGAAATGTTTTCGGAGTTGCTGCGCAACATCCGCCGCGGGATGATAACCCGGATGTACACCTTCCAGCCCAGCAAGGACAGCACGCAAACGGCTGCCACGCAAACCAGCGTGACGAGCGCCGCCGATGTTCCCGCCCAGCCCCAGGCAGAGAACAAAAGCGCGCCGGAAAAACAATCCGCCGAGCGCAAGAAGTCCCGTCGGCGACGGCGACGCAAAAAATAGCCTTGCCCTGACGTTTCGGCAAAATTCTGCTACAATATCGTCAATGAGTAACTCGCCACGCCATCACCCTGCCGCTTTTTACCACGCCTGCCCCAAGGTGGAGTTGCATCGCCATCTGGAAGGTTCGCTACGTCTGGAAACCCTGAGGGAAATCGCCCAGGCACACGGGATTGCCGTTGAGCAAAGCGAACCGCTCGGTATGCTGGTACAGGTGATGGACAAAGAGCCGTTTACGGCGGCCAATTTTCTCTCCAAGTTCAGCACGCTGCGCCTGTTCTACCGCTCACCGGAGGTAATTACCCGCGTCACGCGGGAGGCTATCGAGGACGCAGCCCGCGATAACGTTCGCTACATGGAATTGCGCTTTACCCCTGTGGCGCTCAGCCGGGTGGAAGATTTCCCCCTGGCGGACGTGATGGATTGGGTTGTCGAGGCGGCGGAGGCGGCCAGTACCGAATTCGGGCTGCCCACGTGCTTGATTGCCAGCGTCAACCGCCACGAGAGCACCGCACTGGCCGAGAAGGTGGTCCAACTTTCCATCGAACGAATGCATAAGGGGGTTGTGGGGCTGGATTTGGCGGGCAACGAGGCCGATTTCTCCGCCGCGCCCTTTGCCCCTCTCTTCCGGGAGGCGCGGCAGGCCGGTTTGCACATTACCGTTCATGCCGGGGAGTGGCGAGGGGCGGAAAACGTCCGTCACGCCATCGAGGAGATGAGCGCCGAGCGCATCGGGCATGGGGTACGCGTCCTGGAAGACCCTGAGGTGGTACACCTGGCCCGTGAGCACGGCACGACCTTCGAAGTGTGCATCACCAGCAACTATCAATCCGGTGTGGTGCCGGCGCTGACTCAGCACCCCCTGCCCCGGATGCTGGCCGCCGGGCTGCAGGTGACCATCAACACGGACGACCCCAGCATATCACGCATCACGCTGAGCGACGAGTTCCGCGTCGCCGATGAGAGTCTGGGGATGTCCGACGAGGCCTTGCAGCACATGGTCTTGACGGCGGCGCGCAACGCTTTCCTGCCCCTTGCAGAGCGCGAGGCGCTGACGGAAAGATTGCATGAGGAATGGGAAATGATGAATGCAGAATGATGAATTCTGCACGCTGCATTTTGCGTTTTGCTTTCTGCGCTTCCTTCGGGGGTTATTCACCGAGTATTTTTTCTTCCCACCTGGCTACGGCGGTCTTCAACACCGCACGCACATCATCATAGGGGACTTCATCCACGGTGGCAAATTTCTCCAGGCCAATCATCACTACCATACCCTGCTCCGGCAATTCCATAAGGCGGATGCCGCGCCTCTCCAGCGGCGTGCCGGTCAGCAATTCCTGCAAGATTTCGTCCACCTGAGCGGCAATGCTCAGGGATGGTACGGAAGGCGGGGTGGAGGGCGGCTGTCTGCGCGCCTGGAAAGCCTGCTGAAATGGTTTCAATGGGTTACGGCTGGGGGCAAATGCCGAGGTAGATGACGAGCGCTGAGCGCCAGGCAAGGGAGACCCGAACTGCACGGGAGCAGGCCCTGCGGCGAGAGATTCCGGAGCGACCGCTTTTTGCGGAGGCGGTCTTTTTTGTGGGGAAGAAGCGTTCTCGTCCGCGAGATTTTCTTGTTTCAACCAACGGTACATCTCCATAACCAGCCGAGCCAATGCGGAGCGTTCTTCATCGTTCAGGTCGTCGGGAGAAGCGACGGCTTTCTCATCCAGGTGAACCCACAAGGCAGCATCCGTTTTGTGCCGCCACAAAGTGAGGACGCGGGTCAGGCCGCGTTTGGGAGGCGACGGCTCTTTGCCACCTCCCAGCATCAGCCCTGCCATCAGGCCGACGAGCAGCCCAATGACAACTCCCCCGGCAAGTATCAAGCCAATAGTTTGCAAATCCAGCGTGTAGGACATAGGAATGTATCCTTCACAAAGTCTCTTGCTCCACACGGCGGAGAAAATCCAGCACCAGGCGGTTGAAGGTTTCGGGTTGGTCCACCGGGGTGCCATGCCGCGAATCAGGCACGACGACCACCTCAGCGCGGGGCATCCGCGCCGCGTAAGCGCGTTTGGTCTCCAACGGAAAAGAATCGAACTCCCCGGCAACAATCAAGGCAGGGATATCCATTTCCGGCAGGCGGTCGGCCACGCTCCAGTTGACCACCGCCTTGAGCGCCTCCAGGTAAGCCCGGCGGTCATTCTCCGCCCAACGCTCCTCAAACGTACGGCGGATTTCCGCCTGCTCCGGCTCCGGAAACATGCGCTGCGCCAGGAAACGTCCCATCCGGCGCATCCCCAGAAAGCGGGTAATCAGCAAGCGCTGAGAGAACTCCAGACGCTCCCGCACGCCCTTGATGAGCAATTCCGGCACGCTGTTGACAATCACCATGCTCCGCAAGGCTTCGGGCGCGTCGGCAGCCATCTGGAAAGCAATCATGCCGCCCATGGAAATGCCCACGACGTGCGCCGGGAGAATATCCAGGTAGCGCATGAGAGACAAGACGTCGGCGGCAAAGAGCGGCACGCTGTAAGGGCCTGGGGGCTTGTCGCTGCGCCCGTGACCGCGCACGTCGCAGAGAATCACTTCGTATTCCTCGGCAAAGGCCGGGACCTGGTATTCCCAATCCCGCGTGCTGGAACCCAGGCCGTGAATGAGAAGCAACGGCCTCCCGCGTCCGTGCCGCTCGTAATACAGGTTCACTCCGTTGGCGGTAATTGTGGGCATAAGGCGTTCCGGTTACGCAGATGGGCACGGGTTTCGTGCCGGTTGACTGCCAAATCTCTTGTTGTGGCACACAGAGTCACAGAGAGCACAGGGAAACACCGCCGCCGCACACCAGAAAAAACTCTGTATTCTCCGCGTGCATAAATCAGCATTTGCGCGTTTTATCAGGCTATCAAGGTTTCGTGCCCATTCGTGTTATTCGTGCCCATTCGTGGACTGGCAATGAGGACAAAAATGGGTGCTCCGCTGGCCGACGATGATGCGCCGGATGGGCGTCCCGCAGGTGTAGCAGGGCTGACCGGTGCGCTGATAAACCTGGAAGGTGTTCTGAAAGCCCCCGCCGCGGTAGACCCAGTCAATCGAAGCGCCGTTCTGACGCAGCCCCTCCCGCAGGACGAAGCGGATGGCATCGAAAAGGGCCGTTGCCTCCTGCGCCAAAAGCGTGTTGGCTATACGCAAGGGATGCAGCCGCGCCCGGTGCAAGGCTTCGTCGGTGTAGATGTTGCCCAGCCCGGCCAGGAAGGTTTGGTCGAGGAGCAGTGGTTTGAGTTGGCGGCGGCGCACGTGCAGGCGGGCGAAAAAGTCGTCCGGGGTGAAACTTTCATCCAACGGCTCCGGGCCGAGTTTATCCAACCGGGGAGCGGGGTCCTTTACCAGCCAGACGCGCCCGAATTTGCGGGCATTGTTGAAGCCCAGGCGGTATCCACTGGAAAGGTCGAAAATGACCCGGTGGTGGCGGTGGAGAGGCTCATCCAGCGGCTCCAGCCACAGGTCACCGCTCATCCGCAGGTGGATGAGGAGCACGTCCCGGCTGAGATTGAGGCGCAGGTATTTACCGCGACGTCCCAGGGACAGGATTTCCTGCCCGACAACGCGGGCCACAAAGCGGGCGGGGTCCGGCTCTGCGACGGTGCGTTCCCACAGGACCTGCGCGCCGGTGATGCGCTGTCCCGGCAAGGGAGGCCCGCCTCGGCGTCCCTCGGTCAGCAGGCGGCGGATGGTTTCCACTTCGGGGAGTTCGGGCATTACTCGTCAAACATCTCGCCGACGCTGCGGCCTTCATGCACCCGGCGGATGACCTCGCCCAGCAGGGAGGCCACGGAGAGTACCGTCAATTTGTCGCCCAGGCGGTTGCGTTTCTCGGCGGGAATGGGTACCGAATCGGTGGTGATAATTTCCTTGATGGGCAATTGCGCCAAACGGTCAACGGCAGGGCCGGAGAAAATGGGATGGACGAACACGGTGTACACATCCCGCGCCCCATGCGCCTTGAGCACGCTGACAGCCTGACTCATAGAACCGGCGGTATCCACTTCGTCGTCCACGAGGATGACATCACGGCCTTCCACATCGCCAATCAGGGTGAGCGCCTCGGCAGAGGCGTCGTTCCCCTTGCGGCGTTTTTCAATGAAGGCCATCGGGGCGTCAATCTCAGCGGCGAAATTACGCCCTTTTTTCGCAAAGCCCAGGTCTACCGTGACCACCACAGGGTCTTTCATTTGTGCTTTCCGCTCTGTCACGTACTCGGAGAGCAGGTGAAAGGCGGTGAGCACGTCACCGGGGATGGAGAAAAAGCCCTGGATTTGTCCGGCGTGCAGGTCCAGGGTGATGTAGCGGTCGGCCCCGGCAATTTCAATCATGTCGGCCACCAGACGGGCGGTAATCGGCACCCGGGGCTGGTCTTTTTTGTCGGAGCGGCCATAACACAGGTAAGGCACCACAGCAGTAATGCGGGCTGCCGAATCCAGGCGCAGAGTTTGCAACATGATGAGCAATTCCATCAGGTTGCGATGCACCGGCGCGGAGGTAGTCTGGATGACGTACACATCTTGCCCGCGCACGCTCTTGTGCAGTTTGACCATCAAATTGTCATTCGGGAAGTGGAACACATCCCGACCACTGAGCGGCAGGCCAAGGTAATCCGCAATGGAATGCGCCAGAACTGGCGAGGCGGTGCCGGCGAAGAGTTTGATTTCGCCGTACATGGCGGTAGGTTCGCGGTGAGGATGAGAGGAAGGCATGGGAAGTTTGCAAGGGGGAAAGTGGAGAGGGGTTAGGGGTTAGGAGGTTAGGGATTGCGAGATGAGGAGGCGGCAAGAAGGGCTTCAACGGCCTGGCGGGGGGAGAGTTCCCGCGCGACGAGGCGTTCCAGGATTTCACCGTAGCGCCCGTTGGGCAGGGTGGCGCGCCAGCGGGCAACCAGGGCAGCCTGGAGAAGGGTATCTAATTCGTTTTGCAGGCGGACGCGTTCGCGGCGGTTCCAGTCGCCCGTCTCCCGCAGGAAGGCGCCATGCCGGGCAATTTGCTCCGTCAGGCTGGCAATTCCTTCTCCTTCTGTAGCCACCGTCCGCAAAACCGGTGGAATCCAGAGTTTCCCGTCCGCTTGCGGAGCGGGAGGGGCTTTCACGGTCATCACCTGCCCGTGATGATGGAAGACGCGCCGGGTGGGATGCGCCAGTTGGAGCATGTTTTTCAGGGCGCGCTCGGTGTTCTCCACGCCGGGGCGGTCGGCCTTGTTGACCACCAGAATGTCGGCAATCTCCAGAATGCCAGCCTTGATGGCCTGGATGTCGTCGCCCAATCCCGGCGCCTCCACCACCAGGGTGGTGTGCGCCAAACGAGCGATATCCACCTCGGCCTGCCCCGCGCCGACCGTCTCGATGAGGATGACTTCGTAACCGGCGGCGTCGAAAGCCTGCACCACACCTGCCGTGGCAATGGCGATGCCCCCCAGCGCGCCGCGGGAAGCCATCGAGCGGATGAACACGCCTGGGTCTCCGGCCAAATCGCGCATGCGGATGCGGTCTCCCAGCACAGCTCCCCCCGTAAAGGGGCTGGAGGGGTCAACAGCGACCACGGCGACTTTGCGGGGAGCGCTCCCGTTGACGGGTTGCCGGTAAAAGCGCGCCAGTTGATTGACCAGGGAAGATTTTCCCGTGCCCGGCGCGCCGGTGATGCCAATCAGGTGCGCCCTGCCGGTATGCGGAAAGAGTTCGTCCAATGCGGCCCGCCCTTCGGGGGTGCCGTTTTCAATGTGGGTGAGCAGGCGCGCCAAAGACAGACGCTTACCCGCCAGAACGTCGGTTGTCAGGTTCATGGGTCAGGCAGCGGGCGCGATGGAAAGCGCGTTGTGAATGTCGCGGATAATGTCTTCGGTCAGCGTTCCGGGGCCGTACACCCCCGTAACGCCCAGTTCCATGAGGGCGGGCACGTCTTCATCGGGGATGATGCCGCCCACGAAGACCTTGACGTGCTCCATGCCGTATTCCTTGAGGAGTTCCAGGACGCGGGGCACAAGCACCATGTGCGCGCCGGACAAAATGGAAAGGCCGATTACGTCCACGTCCTCTTGCAGGGCAGCCTCGGCAATCATCTCCGGCGTTTGTCGCAAACCGGTGTAAATCACTTCCATGCCCGCATCCCGCAAGGCGCGCGCTACGACTTTCGCGCCGCGGTCGTGCCCGTCCAGGCCGGGTTTGGCTACCAACACGCGAATTTTCTTTTCCGTCATACGACCTCCATTATGGGGTGAATGCTGATGAAGCAGCGCTTAAATTATACCGCACGGGGAAACACGGATGAGACAGAGGGGCACAGAGGGAGTACGAAAAGGTTGTTGGAGGGAATCCGCCAGACCTGGACAAGAGAACGCAGATTACGCAGATTTCACGCAGATACCCGCAGCGCAGGCAAATGAAGCGGCAAAAATCAGCGAGAATCGGCGTGCATCAGCGCCATCAGCGTTCTGTTGCCCGGCAGGACAACGTATGCCATCTAACACATCTTTAATGCTCCCGGCACAGATGGACGACGCGAAGAAGTGATACAATGAAAACGTACATTTCTCAAGGAGGTATCCCATGAGCGACTTTCCCGGCAAAGGCAAAGTAGCCGTACTTAAAACCAGCCCCGAAACCGTGCTGGACGATTACGAAAAATTGATGAAACTGGCCGATTTCGAGGCCGCCCTGCCCGACAAACACAACCGCACGGGCCTGAAAATCAACATCTCGTGGCAAACGTGGTATCCGGCCTGCTCCACCACGCCCTGGCAACTGGAGGGGGTCATCCGCGCCCTGCAAAAGGCGGGCTACACCGACCTGGTGGGCGTGCACAACGACACGGTGGTGGTCAACACGGAGGACGGCGAGCGCAACAACAAGCACAAATTCGTCACCGACAAGTACAACGTCCCCTGCCTGTACCTTTACAACCAGGATTTTGAATGGGTGCAGTACACCCCCAAAACGCGCCCCTATCTCGTGCTGGACAAGGTGTACCCCCAGGGCGTTTTCATTCCCAAGGCGCTGGTCGGGATGAACATGATTCAACTCCCCACCGTCAAGACGCACGTCTTCACCACCATCACGGGGGCGATGAAGAACGCTTTCGGCGGCCTGCTGCACCGCAACCGCCACTGGACGCACTCCGTCATCCACGATACGCTGATAGACCTCCTCACCATCCAGCAGGAAATCCACCCCGGATTGTTTGCCGTGATGGATGGGACTTTCGCCGGAGACGGCCCCGGCCCGCGGGCAATGCGCTGGCACGAGAAGGACATCATCCTGGCCTCGGCAGACCAGGTCGCCATTGATGCGGTTTCCGCTAAATTGCAGGGTTTCGACCCGATGAAGATTCGCTTCATCCGCTTGGCACACGAGGCAGGGCTGGGCATCGGCGACCCGCGGCAAATCGAAATCGCGGGTTACGACATCAATCAGGAACTTCCCTGGCATTTCGTCCAGGAGGACACCTTCGCCAGCCGCGGGCAGAAGATGATTTATCACGGCCCGCTCAAACCGCTGGAGAAACCGTTACTGCAATCCCCGCTCGTCCCGTGGAGTTACTTCGCCAGCAACTTCTACCACAACGTCTACTGGTATCCCTTCGTGGGACGCCCGCGGGTGGAGGCCGCCCTGCGCACGAAATGGGGCCGCCTGTTCAAGGAATACGGCGATGGTGAAGTGGTCATGCCCGGCATGGAGCCGAAGACCGTCGCCCAGGCGGTCGCCGGCCTGACGATTATGACCGTCCTCGGCATGGGGCTGGCCGCCATGATGGGACGCAATAAGGAGTAGCAAGGCTGCACGCAACGGGGTAATGAGTTTCGCCCCGCTCCTTAACCGGCGCCCCCCGGCCTCGATACGCTCGCGCCAGGCCACCGACCCACACCATCCGGTATTCAACCTTCCCGATGCGCCGCCGCCTGCTCTACGGCCTGCTGTTTGGCTTTCTGGTTCTTTTGGCATTGACCCTGCTCTCGGATGTCCGGCAGGTCGGCGGGCAGGTACGCGCCTTTCACTGGGCCTACCTGCCCGCCATCCTGGGACTAACCCTGTTCAACTACCTGCTGCGCGGGGTCAAATTCCACTACTACTTGCTCCAAATCGGAGCACACTTATCGCTGGGGGAGAGTTTCCGCATCTTCGTAGCAGGTTTCCCCCTGGCGGTCACGCCTGGCAAGGCGGGCGAGGCCCTCAAAGGGGTCTGGATTGAGCAGCAGAGCGGCGTTCCCGCGGCCCGCGGCGTGGCCGTCGTCGTTGCGGAGCGCATCAGCGACGGGCTGGCGGTGTTACTGCTTTCCACGTTGGGCGTGATTGCCTACCCGCAATACTGGCCTGCGTTCGCCTTCATTCTGGGGGTCTTGCTACTGGTCATTCTCATCTCCCAAATCCGCCCCCTGGCCGAGGTGCTGCTGGAGTTTGGAGAACGCCTGCCGCTGGTCAACCGCTTCGTCCATCACCTGCGCGAATTTTACGAAGGCAGTTTCACGCTCTTCCGCCCGCAGGCCACCCTGCTGGCCGTGGCGCTGGGGATGGTCTCCTGGCTGGGAGAAGGCATCGGTTTCTATCTCGTCCTGCGCGGCCTGGGACTGCCCGCCGGGACACACATCCTCTCGATTGCCGTCTTCACCCTGGCCTTCTCCACCGTGGTAGGAGCGGCATCCGCTCTTCCCGGCGGCCTGGGCGCGGCAGAAGCATCCATCGCCGGGATGCTCGTCCTCCTGCTGGGCATCCCGGAGAGTCAGGCCGCCGCCGCCACGCTGCTTATCCGCTTCGCTACCCTGTGGTTCGGCGTCGCTTTAGGATTGCTCACCTGGGCCTTCTGGCGCGATTTGGTGGGGTTGAAGTGAGGGGAGACACGGCGGTTTTCCGTATGCTGCACCCCACACCCCCTAACCCCGCCA
>JANTFR010000062.1 GCA_024763355.1 Anaerolineales bacterium | reverse complement strand
GCCATCGCCAACGCCCAACTCTACGAAAAGCGCCGCCGCTTCGCTTCTCAAATCCAGGCGGTCAACCATCTGGGGGAGCAATTACTCAACATCCAACAGCCCGTTCCGGCTTACGCGGCAGTATGCGAGATGCTCGCCCAACTCAACCCGGCCACCCGGTACATTCTCATCAGCCGCCAAGGAAAAGAACTGCGCCCCGTATACGCCTGGGAAAACGGAGAAGGAAATACCGCCCCACGCCCCCTGCCGGACAACTCCCCCCTGACGCCCTTGCAACAACGGGCGGCTGCATCTCGCCGTTTGCAATCCATGGAAACCGCGCCAGCGGCTATTTGCGCCCCACTCGTCCACGGAGAAAAAACCTTTGGTACGCTGAGCATTGTCTTTTCCGAGGAATATATTCTTCAAGAGGAAGACCTTACCCTGGTCAACGTGATAGCCAGTCTCCTGGCCGGCGCCCTGGAGAACATCCGCCTGTTCGACGAACTGCATCACCAGTTGGAGCACATCCGCACCCTGCACCTGGTGGACCGCGCCATCAGCGCCAGCGTGGACCTGGATGTCACCCTGAAAGTCATCCTGGAGCAGACGCGCGTCCACTTGCAGGCCGACATCACCGCGGTGTTCCTGCTGGACACTTATATGCAGCATATCCCCTGCAGAATGCAGGAGGGGCTGCGCGGCGGGGCATCCTTGCGGCAACTCGTTATGAACACTCGCTCTCCGGTGATACGCCAGATTTTACTCTCGCAACAACCCGTCACCATTTATGACCGGCAGGCCTTGAACGCGCTTTTCGTTTCCCCCCAATGGCTGGCGCAAGAAAACGTTGCATGTGCGGAGTTGACGCCCCTGATTGCCAAAGGACAAATGCGCGGTATCCTGGCTATTTTCTACCGCCAGAAATGCAGGGCGCATCCCAAAGAACAACCTCTGATACAAGGCATCGCCCGGCAGACAGCCCTCGGCATAGAACACATCCAACTTTTTGAACAATTACAGCATACCACCCTGCAACTGGCCGCCGCTCAAGACCAGATTCTCGAGCACTGGGCCTTGCTCATAGAAGCCCACGGACAAGAACCATCAGGCGCCACGCTGAACATGGCCCATCTGGCCGTTTCCATTGGCCAAATGCTGCATCTCTCGGACGATGAGACCCACAACTTGCGCCGGGGAGTGCTTTTGCACGACACCGGCATGTTACTGATACCCGAAGTCAACCCCCGGCAGGATGGACCGCTCTCCGATGAGGAGAAACGCATCCTGCAGGAACATCCCTATCTGGGATACGAATTTCTCAAACCGCTGGAATTCCTGCATCCTGCTCTGGACGTGGTGCGTTACCATCATGAGCGCTGGAACGGAAGCGGTTACCCTTTTGGACTGAGCGGCGCGGACATCCCTTTGAGCGCCCGCATCGCTGCCGTGACTGACGTGTGGACGGCAATGACATCCCGCCGTCCCTACCGCCCGGCATTCTCCCCGGAAAAAGCCCTGCAAATCATACAATCCCAGGCCGGCAAAGCCTTCGACCCGCAAGTTGTCGATGCTTTGAGCGCGCTGGTACAACCCTAAGGAAGCATCTATGCGCACGTCAGACCTCAACTGGATGGATGTAGAAGCCTATCTGCAAGGCGATGACCGCCTGATGTTTGTGCTGGGGGCCTGCGAACAGCACGGCTACCTCAGCCTTCTGACCGATGTCAAAATTCCGCTGGCCCTGGCCGATGCCGCTTCGCAGCGCACCGGCGTTTTGGTGGCTCCGCCTCTCAACTTTGGCGCCTCCCCCTACTTTCTCGCCTACCCGGGGACGCTCTCCTTGCGGGTCACCACCCTGATGGATTTGACCGAAGACCTGATTCGCTCTGCCTACCGGCAGGGCTTCCGCCGCATCCTGATTCTCAACGGACACGGCGGGAACGAACCGGTGCGCGGGCGGCTCTACGAAGTGGCCGACCAACTCCCCCATTTGCATCTGCGCTGGTACGCCTGGTGGACCTCCCACAGCGTCGAACAAGTTGCCTTGAACCACGGCTTGAAGCCCTCTCACGCCAACTGGCTGGAGGCCTTCCCCTTCACCATCGTCGGCGACCTGCCCAAGGACCCCAAACCGCCTCCTTACATCCCCGGCTTGATGGGGGCGGAGGAAGCCCGTCAGGTTTACGGGGATGGCTCCTTCGGCGGGCCATATCGCGCCGATGATGCCGTTATGAACGAGATTTTCGAGGCCGCTTTGGGAGATATCCTCAACCTGCTGGCGTTTTAACGCGTTTGACCAAACCTGTGACAACGCGTACAATGGGGAGGCACCCTCAACGGCGCAAGCCGCCCCAGGTGTGCTAAACAACTCCATTCGCTTTTATGCCCAGGGGGAAGGCCTCCCTGGGTTTTTCTTGTCTCATCAAAAGGAGCCTGTCATGTCCGAGTCTCTCAAAAAAGAAGTTGTCATTGCCCCCGAAGCCCCTGCAGCCATTGGCCCTTACTCCGCAGCCATTCGGGCCGGACAATTCGTATACACCGCCGGACAAATCGGAATAGACCCCACAGCAGGCGCAATCGTCGCAGGCGGAGTAGAAGCCGAAACCCGGCAAGCCCTTACCAACCTGAAGCACGTTCTGGAAGCGGCCGGCTCCAGCCTGGAAAATGTGGTCAAGACTACCGTCTTTCTGCGCGATATGGAAGATTTTGGCCGCATGAACGCCGTATACGCCGAATTTTTCACCCAGAACTACCCGGCGCGTTCCGCCGTCCAGGTCGCCGCGCTGCCCAAGGGCGCGGCCGTTGAAATTGAAGCCGTCGCTCTCGTGAGCCGCCACTACGGCGACTGACCCATGAACAGCGCGCTGATTTTGGTCGTGGACGATGAACCCCACATCGTTCAACTGGCGCGCATGTATCTGGAACAGGCCGGCTTCCGGGTCATGGCGGCCTCCACCGGGAGGCAAGCCCTGCAATCTATAGCGCGCCACCGCCCGGCACTGGTCGTTCTGGACATCATGCTGCCGGAAATGGACGGGTTCACCGTCTGCCGACAACTGCGGGAGAAAGGCGACAAGACCCCTGTTCTGATGCTCACGGCCAGGGACGACGACATAGACAAAATCCTGGGGTTGGAACTGGGCGCGGATGATTACCTGACCAAGCCTTTCAATCCGCGCGAACTGGTAGCGCGCGTCAAAGCCATTCTGCGGCGAGAGGCCATGCACCAGGAAAATCCCGCTCCGGAACAGCCCATCCGCATCGAAGACCTGGAAATAGACCCCGCAGCACGGGAGGTGCGCCTGAATGGGCGCCTTATCACCTTGCGTAATCAGGAATTCGATTTGTTGCTCGTGCTTGCCCGACACTACGGTATCGTCCTCAGCCGCCAAAAGTTGTTGGAACTCGCATGGGGATACGATTTCTACGGGCATACCCGTACCGTAGATGTCCATATCAGCCACTTGCGCAAAAAATTGAACGGCAGCCGCGTTTCCATTGAGACCGTCAGCGGGATAGGATACAAACTGATTTCCTGATGTGGCACTCTCTGCGCGCCCGTTTGTGGTTGACTTACGCCGCCCTGGTGGTCTTTGTGCTCATCATCGTGGGGTTGGGATTGGTGTTCTACTTGCTGCGCAACCCCGCCCTCGACCGGCAGACCGTACAACGTCTGGAGGCCGTCTCCGCCGTACTGATGGCGCGCCTGCGGCAGGAAAACGACTTACCCCGCAACCCCACCCAATGGGGAATCGTCATCCAACGGGCTGCCAATACGCTAAACGTGCGCATCGTGCTCGTGAAGCCCGACGGCAGCGTACTGGCCGATTCCCATCAGGAAGACCGCCCTGCGCTTAACATCCCCAAACGCCTGTTAGGACGAACAACCGGTCTGGTGCGGGATACGATGGGAAGAGGCTGGCTGTTCGTATCCCGCGAACTTCCCCAAAACGGAGGCTGGTTGTGGATACTGGCCGAACGTCCCTCGCGGCTCAAGGTCGTCCAGGCGCTTTTCGCCGATGAATTTCTCTCCCTCTTCACGCGCACAGCCTTGCTTGCATTGGGATTGGCCTTCCTGCTGGCCTACGCCATTACCCGCTGGGTCACCGCCCCTCTGCAAGAGATAACCGCCTCCGCCCAGGCGCTTGCCGACGGCGAAATGCGCTCTGTGCCTATCACCGGCCCCAGCGAGGTGCAATCCCTGGGACGCGCCTTCAACGCCATGTCCCAACAAGTGCAGGCCAGTCGTCAATCCCAGCAAGATTTTGTTGCGAACGTCTCGCACGATTTGAAGACCCCTCTCACCGCTGTTCGGGGCTTCGCCCAGGCTCTGCTCGACGGCACTGCCGACACTCCTGAGACGCGTCATCAAGCCGCCCAGGTGATTTACGACGAAGCAGGGAGAATGTACCGCATGGTGATGGATTTGCTGGAACTGGCTCGCTTCGATGCGGGTACCGCTAAATTGCAGATTGCCCCCTTTGATATGGCACATCTGCTCCGGCGCCTGCTCGAACACTTCTCGCCCCTGGCGGAAGAGAAAGACATCCATCTGGAATTCGTCCAAAAGGGAGAAACCCCTTTTATTTTTGGAGATGAAGACCGCCTGGCGCGGGTCTTCACCAACCTGATAGAGAATGCCGTGCGGCATACCCCTGGCGAGGGAACGGTTACCGTCGTGTTGGGCAATGAGGGACGAACAGTACGGGTAAGGGTGGAAGACACCGGCCCCGGTATTCCCGCAGAAGCCCTGCCCCACATCTTCGAGCGTTTCTACCAGGTGGATACCTCCCGCTCCGGGCGGCAAGAACGGGGCAGCGGCCTGGGTCTTTCCATCGCTTACGAAATCGTCCAGGCACACGGGGGCAAAATGAGCGCCGCCAATCGGCCCGAGGGCGGAGCAGTCTTCACAGTGCGCCTGCCTTTGAAGGCGCCCGTCAACCCTGCCGCGCCTCGCGGCGACCACCCATCCACGCCCTGAAACCTCCATTCGACATCCATCATGCCCCCTACCGTCTCGGTCATCATCCCGTGTTACAATGAAGCGCGCACCATCCGCCTTTTGCTGCAAGCCCTGTACGACCAAACCTACCCGCGTGAACACATGGAGGTGGTCATCGCCGACGGCATGTCCACCGATTCTACGCGTCGGGAAATCGCGGCCTTTGGAGAGACGCATCCCGACCTCCTCCTACGCGTGGTGGACAACCCGCAACGCCACATCCCCGCAGCCCTCAACCGGGCGCTGGAAGCGGCCCGCGGCGAAATCATCGTCCGCATGGACGCTCACTCCGTGCCGCACCGCGACTACGTCGCCCGCTGCGTAACCGACCTGCAAGCCGGGCGCGGTGATAACGTCGGCGGCGTGTGGGAGATACTCCCCGGAGCAAACACCTGGATAGGCCGCGGCATAGCCCTGGCCGCCGCCCACCCCCTGGGGGTCGGCGATGCCCGCTATCGTTACGCAGCACAGGCCGCCGCCGTGGACACCGTTCCGTTTGGCGCTTTCTACCGCTCCCTGGTTGAGCGCATCGGCCTATTCGATGAAAATTTGCTTACCAACGAAGATTATGAATTCAACACCCGCATCCGGAGAAACGGCGGCACCGTCTGGCTGAACCCCGCCATCCGAGCGCGATACTACGCCCGTCCCACCTTCCGCGCCCTGGCACGGCAGTACTGGCGTTATGGTTTCTGGAAATGGCGCATGCTGCGTCGCTATCCCGAAACGTTGCGCTGGCGGCAGGCTCTCCCGCCTCTCTTCGTCCTTTCGCTGTTTCTCCTGCCTCTGCTGAGTGTCTGGCTTCCCGCGGTGCGCCTTTTGTGGTTGATTCAGGTTGGAACTTACCTGCTGGCGCTGGCGTTCATTGCCTTGTTGACTGCCTGGCGGCAGCGCTCCTTTCCGGTTGGCCTGAGTGCCGCCCTGGCTATCGGCATCATGCACCTTTCCTGGGGCGGCGCCTTCCTGTGGAGCATGGTACAATCGCTGCTTCGCCCACAGAGGAAAGAGGGCAGAGAGTAGCGGTGAGAGGGCAGAGGGCAGCGGTGTGCACTCGACACTCATCATGCTGCACTCTGCACCCCTTATTCCTCATTTTGCATCCAACCCATGGATACTCGTCCGATTGATCCGGTACACCTCACCGTCCGTTGGCGGCTCAAGCCTCGCGAACGGCAAACACTGCTCGTTCTCGGCGACTTGCTGGCAACGGTCACTGCCCTGGTATTGGCTCTTCTTTTCTGGTACCAGGGAGAAGCCTATCTGCAAAAATTTGGCTTCGAGGAATTCTTGCATACCCGTCCCCCGCTGTGGTTCTATGCCCTGCCCCTCGTCTGGCTGATACTGATGGTGGAACTGTACGACGTACATCGTGCCGGCAACTGGCGTGCCACGATACGCGGCGTTATCACTGCGGCTGGTATCGGGTTGACCATCTACCTGGCGCTGTTCTTTTTCTACACCGACCCGCCGCGCTCTCTCCTTCCCCGACGGGGGGTGGCCGGTTTTTTGTTGGGCGCCTCCGTATTCACCCTCCTGTGGCGTGCCCTCTACATCCGCATTTTCACCACACCGCGCTTTATGCGCCGCGTCCTGCTGGTGGGAGCAGGCCGTTCGGGACAGGCTTTGTTACGCGTCTTCAAGTCTCTCTGGCCGCCGCCTTTCTACCTGGTAGGATTGGTGGACGACGCCCCTGAAAAACAGGGACAGACCATTGAGGATTATCCCATTTTGGGGGATAGCCACAAATTGCGAGACATCATTACGGAACGCAGCATCTCCGACATTCTGGTAGCCATCTCCGGCGAGATGAAGGAATCCATGTTCCACGCCCTGCTGGACGCCCAGGAAGCCGGTGTGGAAATCACCCGCATGCCCGTTATGTACGAAGAGTTGCTACAACGCGTCCCTATCCACTATCTGGATGCCAACTGGCTGCTGCGTTCCTTTGTAGATGAAGCGCGCACCAGCGGATTTTATGCCCTGTTCAAACGCCTGCTGGATATCGCCGGAGGCCTGACCGGCACACTCTTTCTGGTGCTTCTCTTTCCCCTGATTGCCCTGGCAATTTATCTGGACGATGGCCGCCCCATTTTCTACACCCAGGTACGCCTGGGGCGGGGAGGGCAGCCCTACCACATCATCAAATTTCGCACCATGCGCCGGGACGCCGAAGCCAACGGCAAAGCGCAATGGGCCAAAGAGAACGACGACCGCGCCACACGCGTGGGCCGCATTTTACGCAAAACCCACCTGGACGAGTTACCCCAATTCATCAATGTCTTGCGGGGGGAAATGAGCCTCGTAGGGCCACGCGCCGAGCGCCCTCAATTGGTAGAGCACTTTCAACAACACGTCCCCTTTTACCGCACGCGTCTGCTCGTCAAACCGGGTATCACCGGCTGGGCGCAGGTCAATTTCGGCTACGCCTCTACCATCGAGGAAACCGGCATCAAACTGGAGTATGACCTGTACTACATCAAACACCGCACCCTGTGGATGGATATCGTCGTCCTGCTGCGTACGCCCTGGACCGTAATCGGGCTGAGAGGAAGGTAACTCCCCATGCAAACTGCGAAACAGCCATCCCACAAAGCGCGTCTCGTCCTCCCCAACAAATTCGTCTTGCTGGGCGACGTATTGCTTATCGTGGTGGCCGCCCTGGGGGCGTTTGCACTGCGGTTGGACCTGGGAAGTCTTTTCATTTTCTATTTTCCTCAGGCCGTGTGGATGGCTATCCTGGCCTTACTCATCAAGCCGGCGGTGTATTACGCTTTTGGTTTGTACCGGCGGGTGTGGGCTTATGCCAGCATCTGGGAATTGCTCGTCATCATCGTAGCGGTAACCGCCGCTTCCATTGGCCTTTCCCTGGGGGTATTGCTCCTTACCACCATCCAGCAGGCCCTTCCCAACGTGCGCTATCTGGGCTTCCCGCGCTCGGTGCTGCCCATAGACTGGCTGCTCTCGCTTGTGCTCGTAGGAGGTTTTCGTTTTGCTTTGCGGGTGGTCGGCGAATGGCGCTTCGCGCCGGGAAATGCCAATGGCGGACGACACGTCCTGGTAGTGGGAGCGGGCGACGCCGGCGCCCTGGTGGTGCGCGAGATGCAGCGCAGTTCCTACATCAACTACAACCCGGTCGGCTTCGTGGATGATGACCCCCTGAAACAAAAGCAGCGCATTCACAATGTGCCCGTTTTGGGAACCATCTCCGATTTGCCCCGTCTCGTCACGCAGAAACACGTGGACGAAGTGGTGATTGCCATCCCCAGCGCCTCGGGGGCGGTATTGCGCCGCATCACCGATATTTGCCGTCAGGCAAAAGTGCCCTTCCGCACCATGCCCGGCATTTACGAGTTGATTGGGGGACAGGTGGGCATCAACCGCTTGCGCGAAGTCAACATCACCGACCTGCTGCGCCGTGCCCCCACGCACATGGAGCATCAGGAAATCGGGCGACGATTGCGAGATAAACGGGTTCTCGTCACCGGGGCGGGCGGCTCTATCGGCCGAGAACTATGCCGCCAAATCGCCCGCTGGAGTCCAAGCAGCATTATCCTGCTCGGGCACGGAGAAAACAGCATTTTCGAGGCCCTCACCGAACTGAGGGGCGCCTTCCCCGGCTTGCCCATGTACCCGGTGATTGCCGACGTGCGGGACCGGGACCGCATGTACAGCGTCTTCGACACCCATCGCCCCCAACTCGTCTTCCACGCCGCAGCCCACAAGCATGTCCCTCTCATGGAGGTCAACGTGGAGGAGGCCGTCACCAACAACATCCTGGGAACGCGCAACGTGGTCGAGATGTCTCTTACCTGGGGCGTGGAACGCATGACGCTCATCTCCACCGACAAAGCCATCCGTCCCACCAGCGTGATGGGAGCCACCAAGCGCATCGCCGAACTCATCACCCTGGATGCCGCCCACCGTTCCGGCCTGCCCTTCTCCGTGGTGCGCTTCGGCAACGTACTGGGCAGCCGCGGCAGCGTGGTGCCCTTCTTCAAGCGTCAGATTGCCCGCGGGGGGCCGGTCACCGTCACCCATCCCGACATGAAACGCTATTTTATGACCATCCCCGAGGCCGTCCATCTGGTGCTGCAAGCCGCCGCCCTGGGCGACGGCGGGGAAGTCTTCGTCCTGCGGATGGGCGAGCAAATCCGCATTCTCGATTTGGCCACCGACCTCATCCGCCTTTCAGGGCTGGAACCCGGACGGGACATCGAAATCGTCTTCACCGGCATCCGTCCGGGCGAAAAACTGAGCGAGGAACTGTGGGACCGCTGGGCGCGTTACGAAGACACGGAACACCCCGACATCCTGCGGCTGGCCGAGGAAGACATTCTCACCGGCGAGGCCCTGCATCGCGTCGTGGACGACCTCATCCACCTGGCGCGGCAGGGAGAACGCGAACAAATCATCCGCATTTTCGATGAGACCATTCCGGGGGCCGCCGTCAGCATCCAGCCGCCCGCCGAAATGACCGCCTACTTGTAACCATGCGCGTAACCGCCCAAGACTGGCAAGAATTTCTGGATACCCGTTATCCCCACGCACACCTGCTGCAAACTGCTCCCTGGGGAAAATTGAAGCGCGCCTTTGGATGGCAGTCCGAACACTTGGTCGTCGGCGCGGCCGGGGCGCAGATTCTGTTCCGCAAGTTGCCCTTGGGATTCACCGTGGCCTACATCCCCAAAGGGCCTCTCGGAGAGCCGGATTTAGCCTTCTGGAAGCAGGCAGATTTGCTCTGCCGCCAGCGCAAGGCCCTCTTTCTGCGGGTGGAGCCGGATTTTTGGGAAGACGAAACTCCCTTGTGGGGGAGTGCCCGCCCCCTGAAAGCGCGTCCGGCCCCCCATGCCATCCAGCCCCGCCGCACTTTGGTGGTGGACCTCACCCCGGAGGAGGAGGGCATTTTAGGGCGCATGAAACAGAAAACGCGCTACAACATCCGTCTGGCTATACGCAAAGGGGTGCGCGTCTCCCCATCTGACGACATCGCAACTTTTTACGCTTTGATGAAAACTACAGGGCAGCGCGACAACTTCGGCATCCACACCCCGGATTACTACCGCCGCGCCTACGACCTATTTCATCCCCTGGGGGCCTGCGAACTGCTCCTGGCCGAATATGAAGGGCAGCCGTTAGCCGGATTGATGGTCTTTGCCTGGGGGGAACGCGCCTGGTATTTCTACGGGGCTTCTAACAATCAGGAGCGCAACCGGATGCCCACCTATCTGCTCCAATGGGAGGCCATGCGTTGGGCCAAAAGCCGCGGCTGCACCTCCTACGACCTGTGGGGCGTGCCCGACGAGGACGAGAACACTCTGGAGGCCGCCTTCCCGACCCGCCATGACGGTCTCTGGGGCGTATACCGCTTCAAACGCGGTTTTGGCGGACAACTCAAACGCGCCGCTCCTCCCCTGGACAGGGTGTATCATCCCGTGTTGTACGCCGCGTATCGGCGCTGGGCAGTTCGCGAGAAAAGATGAGCAGTGTCCATTACTGTTTTCAATGCGGGACGGCGCTGACCTCCCGCATATTGGAAGGACGGGAGCGCGAAGTCTGTCCGGCCTGCGGATGGGTGCATTACCCCCAGTTGAAAGTCGGGGCAGCGGCGCAAATCGTCGTGGATGGGCGTTTGCTGCTTTGTATGCGGGCTTCCACCCCCTTCCGGGACACGTGGAACCTGCCCGCCGGGTACGTGGAGGCCGATGAGCCGCCCGCCCGCGCCGCCGAGCGCGAAGCCCTGGAAGAAACCGGCCTGCGCGTCCGTGCCCGCCGACTGGTAGAAGCCGTTTACTTCGACGACGACCCGCGCGGCAGCGGCATTCTACTGGTGTACGCCTGCGAAATCCTGGGCGGCGAGCCGCGCCCCAACGCTGAAAGTCGGGAAATCCGCCTGTTTGCCCCGCAGGAAATCCCCGCCAACCTGTGCGGAGCCGGGTATCGAGAGGTCGTCCTCCGCTGGCAGCGCGAGGGCGGGTAACGACCCAGGTACTCGTCCCCAATCCGCAATGTGGGACAAGGCTCTGCCTTGTCCGGACCTCCCACCCAGGGCAACGCACAGCGTTATCCTACCCCTGCACCCCGGTTGAACTACCGCAAAGTCCTCCCCATCCCGCAATCTGCAATTCTCCCCCCCCATGTCCTGGAACGCCCTCATCGCTTCTTTCCCCGAACCGCACTTCCTGCAAACTGCAGAATGGGCGCGGGTCAAGGCGTCCATCGGCTGGCAGGCGCACTACCTGGTATGGACGCGCCACGGCCTGCTGGCGGAACGCCGCCCGCCCCGCGCATCTCCGGAGGAGGCTCAGGCCGCCGCGCTGGTGCTGGAGCGGCGCATTCCCCTGGGAGGGTTTGCTGCCCGCCTGAGCGTGTTCTACGCCCCCAAAGGGCCGTTGCTGCGCCGCCCCCAGGATTTGGCTATGCGCAATCAAGTACTGAACGACCTGCAAACCTTCGCCCGTCGCCGCGGGGCTATTTTCCTCAAGATTGACCCCGACATCCGTCTGGGGACAGGCATCCCCGGCACGCCGGAGGCCGCCGAATCATCCCTGGGAAGCGCCTTTCAGGAGGAACTGCGCACCCGCGGCTGGCGCTACTCTCCCGACCAGATTCAATTCCGCAACACCGTCCTGGTAGACCTCACCCCGCCGGAGGAGGCCATCCTGAAGCGCATGAAGCAGAAGACGCGCTACAACATCCGTCTGGCTATGCGCAAAGGAGTTGCCGTGCGCCCCGCCGCGCCACCGGACTGGGGAATGCTCTACCGCATGTACGCCGAGACCGCCAGGCGGGATGGCTTCATCATTCGGAACGAAACCTATTACCGCACCGTCTTCGAGACCTTCGCAACTTCCGCAGACCCTGTGCTGGAAGCCCTGATTGCCGAAGTGGAAGGTGACCCCGTGGCCGCGGTGGTGATTGTACGCTTCGCGAGCCGCGCCTACTACCTGTACGGTATGTCCCGCCCCATGCACCGCAATAAGATGCCCTCTTACCTGCTCCAGTGGGAGGCGATGCGCCGCGCCAAAGCGGCCGGCTGCACCGTTTACGACCTGTGGGGCGCGCCGGAGACCTTCGACGAAAGCGACCCGATGTGGGGCGTCTTCCGCTTCAAACGCGGCTTCGGCGGCGAGGTAATCCGTACGCTGGGGGCCTGGGATTTCATCGCCCGCCCCTTCTGGCACCGTCTGTATGCCGATTTCATGCCGCGGGTTCTGGAGGCGGGGAGGAAATTTGCGAGTGGAAAGCAGGCAAGGTTGAGAGTTGACAGAAAGGAGCGTTTGTAATGCGTATTTCCCGATTACCCCGTTTACGGTTCGCCCATCTCCCCACCCCCGTGGAGACGCTGCCGCGTCTCTCGCAAACGCTGGGCGGCCCGCGCCTGCTGGTCAAGCGGGATGACCAGACCGGCCTGGCTTTCGGCGGCAACAAGACCCGCAAACTGGAATACCTGCTGGCCGAGGCCCAGGCCAACGGGGCGCGCACGCTGATTACGGGCGGGGCAGCGCAATCCAACCACTGCCGGCAAACAGCCGCCGCAGCAGCCCGCTTCGGGTTCCGCTGCATTTTGGTGCTGGCGGGAGAACGCCCGGCGCAGCCCTCGGCCAATCTTCTACTGGACACCCTCTTCGGAGCGGAAATCGTGTGGTGCGCTCCCGAAGCGCGGGATGAGACCATGCAGCAAGTCTTCC
>JANTFR010000061.1 GCA_024763355.1 Anaerolineales bacterium | reverse complement strand
TGGGGCCGCACACCTGTCTGGGGGCGGGGATGGCTGAGGTGCAATTGATGACTACCCTGGCAACCATCGTTCACGGCGTGGAACTGGCCTTGGACTCCCCTGATTATGTTGTGAAGCAGGCCCTGACCCCTATCCCCAGTCCCGGTTTCGATTTCAAAGTGCGCCTTGTGCGCCACAAGGCGGAGCCTCACGCCCTCTCACACTGACGGGATTCTTTCCCTGCCTGGGAGAGGCTGTATGGCGATTTGGACGCGTCTTTCTGCAGCGCAGGTATCCCTGCGCCATTTTGCACGCTGCATGTTGGACGGTGTTCGCCAACATGAGATTGCCCTGCGCGCCGCGGCCCTCACGTATTACGCCATCTTCTCGATTTTTCCGCTTCTCTGGCTGATTGTTGGCGGGATTGGCCGTGTCCTGCAGCATCCTGAGGTGCAGCGGGATGTCCTCGATGCCCTCCGGGTGGTACTCCCCGGAGAAACCCGCATCGTGACTGACCTGGTGAAAACCCTGGATTGGCCCTCTGGACTCTCCGGCCTGGTGGGGGGCGCGGCGCTGGTATGGGCGGCCTCGGGATATTTCCGCGGCTTGCTGGGAACCATCGCCCAGATATACGACTGGGCTTACAGACGCAGCGGGATATTGCTCCGAGTGCAGGCCGTAGTAGTCAGTTTGTTACTGGTGCCCCTTTCGTATGCGGCGGTAACCCTGGCATCTCTCTCCCGGCAATTCACAAATCACCTCCCTTTGCCGGCGGCATTGACCTCGCTGGTGGATAGGTTTTCCACCCACGTGGTCTTGTTCCTCCTGGCCGTTGTCGGGATGTATGTACTGTTCTGCTTTGCGCCGGCTCCGCACATTTCCCATAAAACTACTTTTTTCTCGGCACTCCTCACGACGGCGAGTTGGGCGCTATTGACCAAACTCTTTGCCCTTTATCTGGCACTCAATTTTAGCCGCTTGAATATCCTGTACGGTTCGATAGCCTCCGTGATGGCCTTGCTGTTGTACCTGTACGCTGCCAATCTGCTGGTTTTGCTGGGGGCGCAGACCAATGCCGTGCTCATGGCGTTGGGATGCCCCTCCGATGAATGACGGTCGCCGAAAAAGGGACTGTCACCTTGTGTTCACGAAAGGATTCCTCTCTTCATGGAAGAAAAACAACGCAATCGTCTCCTGGCCGTTCTCTTCCTGGGTGTGCTCATGGCCGCCATGGATATTGCTATTGTCGGCCCGGCGCTGCCCGCCATTCGGGATTATTTCCGCATTGACGACCGGGTGGTCACCTGGGTCTTCACCACCTATCTGCTCGCCAACCTGATTGGCACGCCCGTAATGGCAAAACTCTCGGACCGTTTCGGGCGGCGCGACATCTACGTGATAGACGTCGCTCTCTTTGTCATTGGTTCGGTAATTGTGGCGACCGGCGCTTCCCTGCCCGTTGTCCTTCTGGGGCGCGCCGTGCAGGGCTTTGGCTCCGGCGGCATCTTCCCCGTGGCCTCCGCGGTGATTGGCGACACCTTTCCCCCCGAGAAGCGGGGCAGCGCCTTGGGGCTGATTGGCGCGGTCTTCGGGCTGGCCTTTTTAGTTGGCCCCATCGTCGGAGGGATTTTGCTGCAATACAGTTGGCAGATGCTTTTCTGGGGGCCGCTGCCCTTTGCCGTCGTTCTGCTCCCGCTGGCCTGGAAGATGCTTCCTACCACACGCCGCCCCGCTCCGGGTCGTCCCGATTGGGAGGGGACGCTGGCTCTGGGGGCTTTTTTACTCTCGCTGGCTTACGGCCTGAATCAGGTGGACGTGGAGCACCTGGGGGCCAGTTTGCGCTCGGTACAGGTATGGCCTTTCCTGCTTTTGAGCGTTATCCTGCTCCCCGTGTTGGTGCGCCTGGAGCGCCGCGCCGCAGACCCCATCATCCGCCCGGTGTTGTTCAGCACGCGGCAATTGCGCCTGGCGGATATTCTCTCCTTTGGGGCCGGGACGGTGGAAGGGGGCATGGTCTTCATCCCCGCCTTGCTGGTGGCCGCCTTCGGGGTGAGTGAATCGAAAGCCAGTTTCATGCTTCTGCCGCTGGTGCTTGCCCTGGCGATTGGCGCGCCCACCTTCGGGCGCATGTTGGATAAATACGGTTCGCGCCGCGTCATCCTGATGGGCACTGTCCTGTTGACAATTGGCCTGGGGATGGCGAGTTTTCTCTCCCTGACCCTGCCAATTTTCTATACTGCCGGCGCGCTGGTCGGCCTGGGACTTTCCGCCTTGCTGGGCGCGCCTGTGCGTTACATCATGATTAATGAGGCTCCCGCCGAGGACCGCGCCGCGGCACAGGCCCTCATCTCCCTGCTGACCAAAATCGGGCAAATGCTGATTGGGGCCTTGATAGGCGCGGTGGCGGCCAGTCTTGGGGGCGGCGTGGGGGGCTATCAGGGTGCCTTCCGGGTTTTGACGGTCTTCGCCGCCGTTCTCTTCCTGTTTGCCTGGGGACTGAAGCGCGTTTCCGAAGAGCGCGAAACCCGGCGGCTCAACGAAGTGTAAGCGCACCGCTAGAAATTCCAGATGTGAGCAGATTCATCTGCAGATGGCGCAGATTACGCGGAGGAAGGGAGAAAAAATGGGTCAACGCGGAATTGTGGGGTGGGAGAAGCAGACTTCCGAGATTTTCCCGGAGTGATGTTCATCCGGAGCGGCTCTCGTTAAAATCTCGGAAGTCTTTACCCCACAAATCTGAAGAGAGCCGAAAAAATCCGTTCAATCTGCGGATACCACGCGGCGAATTTGGAATTGCTGTCACTTGGCGCGTTTTTTGTCCGCTGGGAGAATCTCTGGTATAATCTCGGCGCAATCCCGCTGACTGGTCCTGTTCTGTGGCTGCGGCTGCGGGCATGGAGACCTGCTCAAGCACCATCTCATTTTTTTCAAGGAGTAGCAGACGTCATGGGTATAGACAAAGATACCAAAACCAAAATCATGGGCGAATTTGCCCGTCACGAAGGGGATACCGGTTCGCCGGAGGTGCAGATTGCCCTCCTTACCAACCGCATCCAGTACCTCACCGAGCACCTGCGCACGCACAAACACGATGAATCTTCCCGACGCGGTTTGCTCAAACTGGTTGGCCGTCGTCGCCGCCTGTTGAACTACCTGCGCCGCAAGGATTATCATCGCTACGTGGCGCTAACTGACCGGCTAGGCATTCGCCGGAAGGCATAAGTCGGCTATGAGGAGAGTAGGCGGCCTCCAGGCGGCCTACTCTTTTTTCGTTTTGGCATCTCATCCCTGGGCAGGGTTGTTGTCCGGGATTGTGGGGGAAGCCATGCAAACTTGCTTCCCCGAATCGAATCATTCGGAAAACCCCGGCGGTTAGGCATTGGCGCGTGGCGGCAAGGAATCTCCTTGCCCCTGTGCGCCAGTTCCTGACCGAACGGGGAAGATTTGGAGGTTAACATCGTGAAACCAGAACCCAAACAATACCGTGCTACCGTAGGCGGGCGCGAAGTGGTCGTGGAAACCGGCCACGTGGCGCGCCTGGCCGGAGGCTCCGTGACCTTCCAGTATGGCGAGGCCATGCTGCTGGCTACGGCTACCATGAGCGCTCAACCGCGGGAAGGCATTGACTTCTTCCCCCTGAGCGTGGATTACGAAGAACGCATGTACGCCGGCGGACGCATTCCCGGTTCCTTCTTCCGCCGCGAGGGGCGTCCCACCACGGAGGCTATCCTGACGGCTCGTCTCACCGACCGTCCGCTGCGCCCCCTGTTCCCCAAAGACATGCGCAACGATGTGCAGGTCATCCTTTACGCCCTCTCGGCAGATGGGGAAAATCCGCTGGACATCCTGGCTGTCAACGCCGCTTCCTGCGCCCTGGTGATTTCCGACGTTCCCTGGGGCGGGCCGGTGGGGGCAGTCCGCATCGGGCGCCTGAACGGCGAGTTCGTGGTCAACCCCACCTTCGCCCAACTGGAGGAATCCGACCTGGACTTGCGCGTCGCCGGTACCAAAGACGCCATCCTGATGGTGGAATGTGGGGCGAAAGAAGTGCCCGAAGACGTCATGGTCGCCGCCCTGGAGTTCGCTCACCAATCCATGCAGCCCATCATCGAGATGCAGGAACGCATGGCTGCCGAAATCGGCAAACCCAAACGGGATTACCCCTCTTATGGGATTTCCGCCGACCTGATGGAACGCGTCCGCGAGATGGCAGCCCCGCGTTTGGAAAGCGTCCTTGCCGAAGGGCACAACAAGACCGAACTCGACCACGCGGTGGATGCCGTTAAAGAAGAAATTGTCGCTGCCCTGGCAACCGGGGAGGAGACTGCTCCTTCCGCCAGAGATGTGGGCAAAGCCTTCGAGGAGGCCTACAAGCAGGCCGTGCGCCGCCGCATCCTGAACGACGGCGTGCGCCCCGACGGACGCAAGACCGACCAGATTCGCGAAATCTGGTGCGACGTGGATTTCAGCCCGCGGGCGCATGGCTCCGGCCTGTTCACCCGCGGCGAGACGCAGGTGCTCACCCTGGCGACCCTGGGGACGCCTCGCGAAGCCCAGACGCTGGACAACCTCACCCCCGTGGACGCCAAGCGCTACATCCATCACTACAACTTCCCGCCCTTCTCTACCGGGGAAGTGTGGCCTTTGCGGGGCGCGAAACGTCGCGAAATCGGGCATGGCGCTTTGGCGGAACGCGCTTTGGAGCCGGTCATCCCCTCCGAAGACGAGTTCCCCTACACCCTGCGGCTGGTCTCCGAAGTCCTGTCCTCCAACGGCTCGACCTCCATGGCCTCGGTATGCGGCTCTACGCTGGCGCTCATGGATACGGGCGTGCCCATCAAGGCCCCTGTGGCCGGCATCGCCATGGGCCTCATCAAGGAGGGCGAAAAATACGCCGTCCTGACCGACATCCAGGGGCTGGAAGACCACCTGGGCGACATGGATTTCAAGGTGGCCGGCACCGCCAAGGGCATCACCGCCCTGCAAATGGACATCAAAATCAAGGGGCTTTCCGCAACCATCATGTCGCAGGCCCTGGAACAGGCCCGCAAGGCGCGGCTCTACATTCTGGACAAGATGCTGGAGGTTATCTCCGTGCCGCGTCCGGAACTGAAACCCTTTGTGCCGCGCATCATCACTATCAAAATCCCTGTAGAGAAAATCGGCGCGATTATCGGGCCGGGCGGCAAGACCATTCGCGCCTTGCAAGAAGCGAGCGGAACGCAGATTGACATCGGCGAGGACGGCACGGTCTTCATCGCTGCCACATCGCAGGAAGGCGAGCGCATCGCCCGCGAGAAAATCGAACTGCTTACCGAGACCCCGGAAGTTGGGCGCATCTACACCGGACGGGTGGTGCGCGTCACCGATTTTGGCGCCTTCGTGGAAATCCTGCCCAACCAGGACGGGATGGTACACATCTCTCAACTGGATGTTGACCGGGTAGAACGCGTCGAAGATGTGGTCAATGTGGGCGATGAAATCACCGTCATGGTGACGGCCATTGACCCGCAGGGCAAGATACGCCTTTCCCGCCAGGCCGTTCTGGAGGGCTGGACGGCGGATGAGGCTGCTGCCAAAGACCGCGGCGGGCGAGGGGGACGCCGCTCCGGCGGCTCTCGCAACCGCAACAGCGGGCGAGGGGGACGCCGCCGCTAAAACGCAGGAAGATACAACTGACCGGTACGCTTGCGTGCCGGTCAGTTGCTGTGAGGGGCGTTCCTCACCACGGAGGAGGTCGTCCTGTAAACAAAGCGGCCTCCCACATTCTTCTCTGTACCACAAGGAGGTTGTATGAAGTCCGACAAAGTTTGGATGGATGGCGAACTTGTGCCGTACGAGCAGGCCACGGTACACATCCTGACGCCTACCTTGCACTATGGGCCGGGCGTTTTCGAGGGTATCCGGGCTTACGAGACGCCGCGCGGAGCGGGGGTCTTCCGCCTGCGGGAACATCTCAAACGTTTTCTCGATTCCATTCACATCCTCGGGATTCGGGATTACCCCTACAGCGTGGAAGATTTGCGGCAGGCAGTGCATCAGGTCATCAAGGCCAATGGCTTTACCGGCTGCTACATCCGTCCGCTGATGTACCTGAAAGGCCCCATGGGGCTGGATATGGACAAATCCATGCCCGCCACGGCGGTGATTGCCTGGGAGTGGGGACCCTACCTGGGGCAGGAAGCCCTGGAGAGGGGCGCAAACCTGATGGTTTCCTCCTTCACCCGTCTGCATCCCAATATCTCCATGACGAAGGCGAAAATCACGGGGAATTACGTCAACTCCATGCTGGTAAAGACTCTGGCGCTGCGTTCCGGCTACGATGAAGCCGTCATCCTGGACCCGCAGGGCTTCGTGGCGGAGTGTACCGGGGAGAATATTTTTATGGTTCGGCGTGGAACCGTTTTCACCCCCCCACTGAGCAACGCCCTGGAGGGGATTACCCGCGATGCGGTGCTCACCCTGGCCCGCGAGATGGGCTACCCCGTGGAAGAAACCCCCATCACCCGCGATTTGCTTTACGTTGCCGACGAGGTCTTTATGACCGGAACGGCTGCCGAAATCGTGCCGGTGCGCTCCGTGGATACCCGCGTGATTGGCGAGGGACGCCGCGGCCCGGTGACACATGCTTTGCAGCAGGCCTTCTACGAGACGGTGCGCGGCGAGGGCAAGTTCTCCGAACAATGGCTGGATATCGTGGCCTGATTTGCCGGGGGTTGTGCAAAAGGCCGGTGTGCAGGTGACGGTCGCTTCCAAAGCGACCGTCGCTTTTTTTGCCGATATTAACTTTTTTCTAACGCAACTTATAGATGGAAAGCGCATCTCATTGATACAATAAAAAACGTTCAGAGACCCCTCTTGGGGCTTATCTGGCATCAAACTGTGTTTTCCGTTTTCCGTTATTCCGTTTCCGAGCAAAAAAACTACCCGACATAAGAGGAGATGTTGCATTATGAGCGAGACGACCATCAAGCCCCTGGGCACGCGGGTCCTCATCCGCCCCCTGGAAGAAAACACCACCCGCACCACCGCCGGCATTTACATCCCTGAAACCGCCAAAGAAAAGCCCCAGACCGGCGAAGTCATTGCAATTGGCGACGAAGAAGAAGACATCCCCGTGAAGGTGGGGCAAAAAGTCCTGTTCCCCAAATACACCGGCACGGAATTCAAGATTGATGGTGTGGAACATCTGATTATGGAAGCCAGTGACCTGCTGGCAGTTATCGAGTAAATTTTGCCTGCGCCCTTTGGGGCAGGTATCCGATTGCTACAATCTATCTCTCTGGTTTTTGTGGCCGGGTTTGCAATCTCGGATGGCGGCAATCTGCTGCTCGAGGGATTGAGAACCCGGTCATTTTTGGAAGCGTGCACAGCACACGAGGAGATAACGATATGTTTTCGTTGAACATAAGCGACTCAAGCGCGGCTGATGAAAGCCAGTTGTATGATGTGCTCATCATCGGGGCCGGTTCCGCCGGCCTGACAGCGGCCATTTACGCCTCCCGCGATGGATGGAAAACCCTCGTCCTGGAAAAGGAAGCCACTGGCGGCCTGGCGGCCTCCACCCACCTGATTGAGAATTACCCCGGTTTCCCCGAAGGTATCGGCGGCCCCGAATTGATGGAAAAATTCCAGGAACAGGCCGAGCGTTTCGGGGCGCTCATCACCGAATTCGACGGGGTGGAGCGCTTCGAGAAAGGGGAAGATGGTATTTTCCAGGTGCATACGATGGGCGGCAAGACCTACAAGGCCCGCGCCGTCCTGGTGGCAACGGGCAGCGAACCCAAGAAACTGGGCATCCCCGGCGAGGAGGAATTCGCCAACAAAGGCGTCTCTTATTGTGCTACCTGCGACGGCCCGCTCTACAAGGGCGAGGAAGTGGTCGTGATTGGCTGCGGCAATTCCGGGTTGCAGGAGGCCGAAATTTTGCTCCAATACGCTACCAAAGTGACCTTTGTCGAGTTCCTGGGTTACTCCATTGCCGAGAAAATCTTGCAGGAACGCGTCAAGAGTCACGAGAAGACCGTCTGTAAGTTTTCCCACATGGCGGTGGAAATCAAGGGCGACAAGACCGTCAAATCGGTGGTCGTCAAGAACCGCGAGACCGGCGAACTGGAAGAAATTCCCGCCGCAGCGGTCTTCATTTACGTTGGCTACAAGCCCAATACCGCTTTCCTGGATGGCCTGGTCGAACTGGATAAGTACGGCTACGTCGTTACCGACCGACACATGGCGACTTCCCTCCCAGGCGTCTTTGCGGCGGGTGATGTGCGCTCCGAGAACCTGGCACAGGTGGCCGTAGCCGTCGGCGATGGGGCCAAGGCTGCCGTTGCGATGCGCGAATACCTCCAAAACCACTGACCGCGAATGTCCACGAATGTCCACGAATAAACACGAATAGCACGAATGTCCACGAATAAACACGAATAGCACGAATGTCCACGAATAAACACGAATAGCACGAATGGACATGAATGAACACGAATAGCGCTTGACATCTGTGCCCGCGCTCCTCTATGTAAAAATCTATTCCCCGTGAGGTTTCTATGGAAACAACGCCGCCGGAAGGCGAATCCCGAAGTGTGAAGGTACTCATTATTGGCTCCGGTCCTGCCGGTCTCTCCGCTGCCCTGTACGCGGCGCGCGCTGACCTTGCTCCCGTCGTCCTCTCCGGGATGGATTTGGGCGGGCAGGTCTCACAGACGCACATCATCGAGAACTATCCCGGCTTTCCGGAAGGAATCAGCGGCAGCGGGCTGGTGGAGGCCTTCCAGAAGCAGGCCGAGCGTTTCGGAGCCGAAATTGTCTTCGACATGGCTATCGAAGCCGACTTTTCCCGCCGTCCGTTTCGCGTCAAGACCCACGGGGGGGAGTTCCTGGCCGAAGCGGTGGTGATTGCTACCGGCGCCACGCCGCGCAAACTGGGCGTTCCCGGTGAAGAGGAGATGATTGGGCGCGGCGTTTCCTACTGCGCCACCTGCGACGGCCATTTCTTCAAGGGCATGGATGTCGTCGTGGTTGGCGGCGGGGACAGCGCCCTGGAGGAGGGGCTTTTCCTGACGCGCTACGCGGCCTCGGTAACCATCATCCACCGGCGCGATTCCCTGCGGGCCGGCGCAATCCTTCAAAAGCGCGCCCTGGAGCATCCCAAAATCAAGTTCATCTGGGATACCGTCGTCACCGAAATCCGGGGCAAAGATGTCGTTGAAGGGGTGCGCCTCAAAAACGTGCGTACCGGGGAGGAAAGCACCCTGAAGACCAGCGGTGTCTTCATCTTCATCGGCCACACGCCCAACACGCAACTCTTCGAGGGGCAACTGGAGATGGACGCCCGCGGTTACCTGATTGCGGACAGCAAAATGCGTACCAGCATCCCCGGCGTGTATGTGGCCGGGGAGGCCGCCGACCCGGTGTTCCGTCAGGTGATTACCTCCGCCGGGATGGGCGCAGCCGCCGCCATGCAGGTAACGCACTTTCTGGAAGAGAACGAGTAAAGCAGGTTCCTGTTTCCCCCTGTTTTTTTTAGCCCCGCGGTTTTTCCCGCGGGGCTTTTTGTCGCCTCCGTTGCTCTGATAGGGGGATATTTTCCTATTTACGCCATATTGTATCGGCTTGGTCTCTGGCGTGATACTTTAGTGATTTTCTTCATCTTGTTTTAGGATATTTTTGGGGGTACACTGAAACCGCTTTCGCAAGTTGTTTTTGTGGCAATCCACCCTTTTAAGGAAGGAGCGAGGTCCTATGAAACCTAAAATCTCTATCATCGGGGCTGGCATGACCGGCTCGACCACCGCCCATTGGCTGGCGGAACGCGAAATCGCCGACATCGTGCTGGTGGATATCGTCGAAGGCATGCCCCAGGGGAAGGCCCTGGACATGACCGAAGCCATGCCCGTGGTGGGCAAGGATGTCAGCATCCTCGGCACCAACGACTACGCCGATACCAAAGATTCCGATATCGTCATCATCACCGCTGGCCTGCCCCGCAAGCCGGGCATGTCCCGCGAGGATTTGCTGGTCAAGAACGCCAACATTGTGGGAAGCGTGGCGCGGGAGACCTACAAGTACTCCCCCAATGCCATTTACCTGATTTTGACCAATCCGCTGGATACCATGACCTACATGACCATGAAGGTCACCGGCATTGACCCCCGCAAGGTCATCGGGCAGGCCGGCATCCTGGATTCGGCCCGCATGCGCGCTTTCGTGGCGATGGAAACCGGCGTGAGCGTGGAAAACATCAACTGCTACGTACTGGGCGGCCACGGCGACAGCATGGTTCCCTTGACGCGGCACTCCAACATTGCCGGCGTCCCCCTCAACAAGTATCTCCCCAAAGAAACGCTGGATGCTATCGTGCAGCGCACCCGCAAGGGCGGCGGCGAGATTGTCGGCCTCCTGAAGACCGGCTCGGCCTTCTACGCTCCCTCCGCAGCCCTGGCCCAGATGGCGGAAGCCATTCTCAAAGACAAGCACCTCATCGTTCCCTGCGCGGCCTACATGCAGGGCGAGTACGGCGTGGAAGGCATCTTCTTTGGCGTGCCCACCATGCTGGGACGCAACGGCGTCGAGAAAATCATCGAATACGAATTGACCGATGAGGAAATGGCCGCTCTGAAAGTCTCGGCGGATGCCGTTCACAAGAGCGTCGAGAAACTGGAGAGTTTGGTCAGTTTCGAGTAGGGTGAGTGCGGTGACAGTCACGAAGTGGCTGTCACCTTATTTTAGAAGAAACAATAATTCAGATTTGGAGGAAGTTACCATGATTTTGCATGACAAAATTTCTGCTCAACTGCCTGATTGGCGTGCCCGTGTCACCAAACTGGTCAAGGAATACGGCAGCGTCAAGGTCGGCGATGTAACCGTCAAGCAGGTGTACGGCGGTATGCGCGGCGTCAAGGCCCTCGTGACCGACATTTCCTACGTGGACCCCAATCATGGCATCCGCTTCCGGGGTCATGCCATCCCCGAAGTGCTGGAAAAATTGCCTAAGCCCGAAGGCGCAGAGATGCCCTACGTGGGTGGTCTGTACTACCTGCTGATGGTAGGCGATTTCCCCACCAAAGAGCAGGCGCTGGCCGTCGAAGCCGAATGGGCCAAGAACAGCGATGTTCCCAAGCACGTCTTCGATGTGCTCCGCGCTATGCCCAAGGACACCCATCCCATGACTCTCTTCGCCCAGGCCATCCTGGCGCTGCAGGGCGAATCGAAATTCGCCAAGCGCTACGCCGAGGGCATGACCAAGATGGAGTACTGGGAACCGGCCCTGGACGACGCCATCGGCCTGACCGCCAAATTGGGCGTCGTGGCGGCTTTCATTTACCGCCTCAAGTATCGCGACGGCTCCGAGCCGAAGTACGACCCCAACCTGGATTATGGAGCCAACTTTGCCCGCATGTTGGGCGTGGAAGACAAGAAGTACGAGGATATGGCCCGCCTGTACTTCATCCTGCACTCTGACCACGAGAGCGGCAACGTCAGCGCCCACACCATGCACTTGGTAGGTTCAGCCCTTTCCGACCCCTACTACGCTCTCTCCGCCGCTATGGACGGCCTGGCTGGTCCCCTGCACGGCCTTGCCAACCAGAAGAGCCTCGCCTTCCTGATGAGCGTGCGCGACAAATTCGGCGGCGTTCCCACCCCCGAGCAACTGGAACAGTTCGCCTGGGATACCCTCAACAGCGGACAGGTCATCCCCGGTTACGGACACGCCGTCCTGCGCGTCCCCGACCCCCGCTACGTGGCGCAGTTCGAGTTTGCCAAAGCCCACTTCCCGGATGACGAACTCTTCAAAGTGGCGCAGGTCATGTACGATGTCATCCCCGGCGTGCTGAAGAAGCAGGGCAAGGCCAAGAACCCGTGGCCCAACGTGGATGCCATCAGCGGCACCCTCCAGTTCCACTACGGCGTGACCGAATTCGACTTCTACACCGTCCTGTTCGGTGTGGGCCGCGCCCTGGGCGTGACCAGCAACTACGTGTGGGCACGCGCCCTCGGGCAGCCCATCGAGCGCCCCAAATCCGTCACTACCAAGATGCTGGAAGAGGAAGTCGGCATCGCCTGAGTTTCTCCCCGCATACGCAACGCAAAAGCGCCGGTTTTACGCCGGCGCTTTTTTTCGAGAAAGCAAGCGGGAGTTCATTCCCCCTCCCCCTCAGAAGGAGGGGGTAGGGGTGGGGGCCAGGGTCAGGCGGGGGCCAGCCACTTTTCCAGGGTAGCGCGGTCGGGAACCTCCCGCTCGCTGACCAGTTCGCCGTCAATCACCAGCCCCGGAACGGCGTCCAGCGGCATGTAATTCAGAATTTTACGTGTATCGTCCACGCGCGTGATTTCGATGTCGTCACGGCCCAGCGCGGCGGCTACCTCGCCGACCAGCAAATCCAGTTCCAGGCAGTTGTGGCATCCGGTGCCCAGGATTTCGATTTTCATGGGGAGCCTCCTGTGGGGAATGTGGGGTGCGTTATTCTGTACAAGTGCCGGGCAGCATCCACTTTTATTGTACACAAATTTGGGGCAATGCGGGCAGGCTTTTGGACAACGGCAAAAAAGGCTCTACCCAGATTTGGGGTTAAGACTTCCGAGATTTTGACGAGAACCGCTCCAGAGAGGCAACTCACCCGATAAATCTCGGAAGTCTCCTCCGCCTACCCACAATTCCACGTTGACCCGCAAAAAACGCAGGGACGCGGTTTTCCCCCGCTTTGCGCTGCGTCTCGGCCTCTCCCCTGTTCCCATGGGCCGGGCGCGAAACGGCGGCGGGGTTTTTCGTCCCGCCGCCGTTGTAATCGAGGGTGCTGCCGCGTTCACGGCCCCGGCGTCCCGCTGCCCGCAGAACCGCTCCAGGTGAAGCCGCGCGGCGCGCTGGTGCTGCCTGCCGCCTCCCACACGGGATTGCCCTCCTCGTCGTTGCCCGTCTGCCGCACGGTGACCACGTACCAGCGGTAGAGATGCACGCTCTCGTCCTCCGGGCGCAGACTGGCAGGGACGATGAACTTCGTGTCGTTCACATAGGCCGTCACCTTGCGGGCCGTACCGGCGGTCACGTCCTCCACCGTCACGGCGTAAGCCTCGTTTTCCCGCAGCGTGCCGACCGAAGCCCATTGCAGCGTGATGGTATCCGCTTCCGCACCAAACGGCGCGCCGTCGGCGGGGAGCAGCAAATTGGGGGCCGGGTACGGCGGCGGGGAGGTCGGCGTAGGCGTCGGGCCGGGGG
>JANTFR010000060.1 GCA_024763355.1 Anaerolineales bacterium | reverse complement strand
AATTGTTTCAACCGCGCCGCATCCCGAAAGGCACGGCGCAGCGTATCAGGGAACGGGATTTGTGCATTCATGCCCGATAGTATACCCCCCGCCCTCCCTAACCCCGCAACCCCTAACCCCCGAGGAGCCTCCCATGCCCTCAAACGACCAAGACCTCATCCCTGCCCCCGGCAGCAACCCCATTCAAGAACTGGCGCGCTTCCTCAAACTCGTCTGGCGGCTGCTCGCCGATGAGCGCGTCCATCCGCTTCTCAAACTCATCCCCCTGGGCGGCCTGGTGTATCTCGTTTTCCCCTTCGACGTGCCCGGCCCGGTGGACGACGCCGGTGTGATTGGGATGAGCCTCTACCTTTTCGTAGAACTCTGCCCGCAGGACGTAGTGGAAGAACACCGCCGCGCTCTGGAGCAGCCCGTGGACGTGCGCTGGAAAGACCCCGCCGAAGACGATGACGAAGTAGTGGATGCCGAATGGAGAGAAAAATGAGAACGGCCCGCCGCGGGGAACCCATCCGGGGGATGTTGCCGGCCTTTCTGGTGGTACTCCTGTTCTTCGGAAGCGCCTGCTCTCCCCGGCGGGCGGAACCGGCCTCCCCCGCGGCGGCCTCCGTTACCCCGGTATCTGCCTCCCCCACAAGCACCGCGCTTCCTCCCACCCCGACGGTCACGCTGCTCCCCACAAAAACCCCTTCCCCCACGCGAATTCCTCTCTCGCCCACCGCCCCCCCGCAGGAGAGCGACGCCTTCCGTTTCGCCGTCATCGGTGATTACGGCGACGGCGGCGAAGGGGAGGCTGCGGTCGCTGCCCTGGCCGCCTCCTGGGACGCGGATTTCATCGTCACCGCAGGGGACAACAACTACCCCGTCGGGGCTGCCGAGACGATTGACGCTCACATCGGGCAGTTCTATCACGCCTACATCGCGCCCTATCAGGGGGAGTACGGCGCGGGAGCGGAGGCCAACCGCTTCTTTCCCGTCCCCGGCAACCACGATTGGGATACCGGAACCTTGCAGCCGTACACCGATTACTTCGCCCTGCCCGGCAACGAACGCTACTACACCTTCACCTGGGGCGCGGCGGCCTTCTACATGCTGGATAGCGACTCGCGCGAGCCGGACGGCGTAGGGCGTTCTTCGGCGCAGGCCCTCTGGCTGCGGAATGCCCTGGCCGCCTCCCGCTCCCCCTGGAACTTCGTCGTGATGCACCATCCGCCCTACTCTTCTGGCCGCCACGGGGATAACGCCTACATGCAGTGGCCTTTCGCCGCCTGGGGCGCGGACATCGTCATCAGCGGGCACGACCACGTCTACGAGCGCATCCTGCGGGACGGCATCGCCTACTTCATCAACGGGCTGGGCGGCATCCATCGCTACGGTTTCAGCTCGCCCGTGGAAGGCAGCCGGGCGCGCTACAATGCCGATTACGGAGCCATGCTGGTGGAGGGGGACGCGAAGCACATCCACATCCGGTTCGTCAACATCCGCGGCGAGGTGGTGGACGATTGGGAGGCAAAAATCGGCGAGTAGCAGATAACGCAAAGCGCGCCGCACCCGCCAAACACCGCTAAACACACGAAAACAGGGGAAACCGTGCGACTTTCCCCGCAACCGGCATCTAAATACGGGAGCAGCCCCACATGGGGCACAAACTTCTACCCAAAGGAGAATCATCCGCATGGCACGCAAGAAAAAACGCAAGCAAAAAAAGACGACTTCTCTCCCCTGGCTGTGGATTACCCTGGCAGGACTGGCCGTCCTTCTGGTCGGCGCGGTGGTGTTTCTGAACAGCAGCCGGAGACCGGATACTACCCAGGCAACGCTCCCCATAGAGATTTCGGTGCAGGAGGCTTACGAAAAGTACCAAGCCGGCACGTACGTGCTGGATGTCCGCACCCAGGCGGAATGGGACGAATACCACGTCCCCAACACGCATCTCATCACGCTGGACGAACTGGCAAACAATCTGAACGCTCTGCCGAAGGGAGAGGAAATCGTGGTCGTGTGCCGCTCTGGGAACCGCAGCGCGGTGGCGACGGAGATTTTGCGCGACAACGGCTTCAATGCCGTCAGCATGGAAGGGGGATTGAAAGCGTGGAGGGCCGCGGGATACCCCATCAAGCCGTGACGCATCGCAAGCAACAAGAACGGCAAGAGCGCGACCACTGTTTCGGCGGTCGCGCTCTTTTATATGTCTCTCAACTATCGAACTCGCAGGCCGGGTCACCGCATCAGCGTCTCTCCGGCCAATCGGGCGGGAAAGCGCGGCGTGTCGCTGACCGTAAAACTCCAGGTATACGTTTGCCCGCTGACGGTGATGGAAACCGTATAACCGGCTCCAGGAGTCAACGGCGCTTGCGGCATGAGGACGACAGCATCGCGGGCGTCCAGAATGGAGCGTCCCAGGTCTTGCAAGTCCGAATCCGGGTTCGTGTAGGAAGTCTCGTCGAAGACGCAGTGCGGCAACTCGGTATTCCCCTGCTTGAACGAGGAGGCCGTCACATTGGGAACGGTGCTCCATCCGGGACCGAGGAGCAGGTAAACGGGAGGCCCGCTGGGGGCGGTGTATCCGCAGGATGAGAGAGGGTCGGGCATTTCCGAGCCATCGAAGGAAGTATACGGCATGGTCTCCCCGTCGCCGGGCCACAGGATGGGAAAAGTAACGGTATCGGGTACGCCTGTCCAACCGCTCCAGACATCCACGCAGGCTCCCATACGCCACGTACCAGTCGCCTCGCGATAACTGCCAAAGCCGGTGGCGCTCAGATTGGGGTCAATCAGCCCGATGCCGTGGAAAGGCCCCGTCATCCACAAATCGAAAGCGGATTCATCCGATGCGTTCACATCGGAACTGACCATCAGGTTGCTGTTCCCCGCAGCCGCATCGCCCTCCGCCGTGTACCACGGGCTGGCGGGGTCTTCCGCATGCGTAATGGTATCCGTCTTGACCATGTAACGGGCGTGGAGGGTACAGCCGCTGCTCCAGGTAGCGTTCTCGCTCAGGGCAGGCAGGCCCCCGCGGGCGCGCAGGTCGTTGAAATATCCCAGCCAGCCGCTCGGTACGGGGATGGGGGTTGCAGTCGGCGATTGGATAGCGTAATTGTTCAGCACAACCGGAAGGTAAGCACCCTGCGCAGGCGCGGGCGTCGGGGAGGGGCCGGGGGTGAAGGTAGGGGTATCGGTCGGGACGGGCGTCCAGGTCGGGGTGAAGGTATCAGTAGGAACGGGCGTCCAGGTCGGGGTGGGAGTATCGGTCGGGACGGTCGTCCAGGTCGGGGAAGGGGTAGCGGTAGCACCGTTTATCGTCCACCCCATGTCGGCGAACATGCCGCGCATCACCGGGCCGGGGTCATGGTTGGCCTCACCTGGACTGAGGCTATAGGTCATCAAGGCATTCTCCGTGCCGTTGAAAATCTCTCCCAGGTGGGAGTAACTGGAGCCGTATTGCCAGGAGGGGGGAGCATAAAGTTCTGCCGGCTGGCTGCTGTTAGCCGCGTTGGTGTTGGGGCCGTCGAAAAACACATCATTGCTGGTCAACTGTGCGCCCAGTTCCAGAGAATTTTGAGGGAAAGAAAGCAACGCCGCTCCGCTGCCATTCTCGGTGAACTGGTCGTAGACGAAAGGAAAACCACTCCCGTTACCCCAACAGCCCACATTGGCTGTTCCTGTGCATTCGTCGCCGTTGCTGCTGTCGCCGTCGTCCACAATCATGGAGCCGAAGAAGCCCAAGCCATGCCCCAATTCGTGAAGCACCACGCTGGCGAAATCGTACTTATCGGAAGGGGTATTCCCGTCCGTGCCAAAGTACCAGGAGGAGAAAGCACTGTTGAACTGGGCATGGATTTCTGCCACCCCGCCGTTCAGGTCGCTGTTGGCAAGTTTCTCTGCCAGGGCGACCGGATACCAGGTGTCGCTCATTGGTGCGCCGGAGAAATTTCTGTACAGGCTGGTAGCCCCGGCAGACCCCAGCACCCCACTGGGCAGAGCCGTCCATTCCGCATCTACTGTAATGGGGATGGACGAGGTCAACTGCGTTTCCCAAATGTCCACAGCATACTGAAAAGCGGCTTGCGCCTGGGAATCCCACGTTCCAATGTAATTGACCGTGATAGATGCGGTGTGGGGTGCATTGCGCAGGAATTCCCGCGGCGGCGGGACGTAATGGGGCGCTTTGCCGGGGGGGCCGGCGCGTACAATCAGCAGGGGAGCGTTCATCGTGGCGCTTTGCGACAGCGGAGATGCGCCCCGAGCAACGGATAGCCCTCCCAGGGAGATAAATACCGAGAACAGCAATAGCAAAGAAATCGCGAGGGTGAAAGGAGTATGTTTCGTGTTCATTTTGTAGCCATCTCTACAGAATCGGAAAGGACGTCCCGCGCCAGCGATTGGAGCGCCTCCATCTCGTCGGCCTCCACGTGGATGCTCTGCCAGTAACGCTCCAGCAATTCCAGGGGGGTGAGGGCGCCGATTTGTTCGTCTCCCTGCAGACGGACGCGGGTTTCGGTTTGAGGACGCTTGACCAGGTGAAACTCGAAGGCTTCCGAGGCGGCGCGGTGGAGGGCGGAATCGTCAATCAGGGCTTCCCATTCGGCGGGATAATCAATCCGCAAGCGCACGATGGCGCTGCGCAGCGTTTCCGGCGGGGGAAACACATCCAGCAGTTGGGCGGTAGCGTCTTCGGGCGTTTCGAGAGTGTAGCGCAAATCCAGGAAGGGACGCGTCGCCAGTTTGCGCCACGCCACCCGCGTGGGCTGCCCCGCTTCCACCTCGGCAATGACGAAGAACTTGTCTTCGTGAACTTCTCCGAAATCAACGCGCTCGATGGAACCGGGGTAAATTACCGGCGGCTGAGAACCCTTGTTCAAATCCTGCGGTTTGTGGATGTGCCCCAGCGCCACGTAGTCGAAGGCTGGATTTTTGACCAGCGACCCCGGCAGAGTCAGGTCGTTGCCCAGCATAACGGTGCGCTCCCCACCGTAAGAGGCGCCCTCCACCGAGGCGTGCGCCGTCAGGATGAGGGGCAGCGCCGGGTCGCGCTCCGCTATCCAGGCGTCCACCAGGGAGTGGAGTTTCTCTCCCAACAGGTCGTACACCTCGGAGGGGTTCTCCGGACGCAAATCCAGATAGGCCATCATTCCGGAGCGGCTTATCCAGGGGAGCGCAATCACCTGCAAAGGGAGGCCGCCCAAATCCTGCGGGGTCAGGAAAGTTGGCCGGTCGAGGACGTACACGTTGGGCACATCCAGGGTCTGGAAGGCATCCAGGGCATGGGCGCGTCCCAGGGCGGGAGAAAGGTCGTGATTGCCCACCAGGAGGAGGACGGGAATTTCGGCGCGGGCCAGGCGCATGATGCGTTTGCCCCATTCCCGCTGGAAGGTAGGGGCGGGGTTGCGGTCTTTGTAGGCGTCCCCGGCAAAGAGCACCAGGTCTACCTTTTCGGTGATAGCCGTTTCCACGATGGTATCCAGCGACTTGAGGAAATCCATCACCCGGACGGGCAGGCCGGTTTCCGGGTCGTGGCGGCCATAGTTGCTCATGTCAATGTGGGCATCGGCAAAGTGGAGAATTTTCATGGGGCACCTGGCACGTGGCACGTGGCACTTGGTACGTGGTACTTGGTACGGTATCTACGGAGCGGATTCTAACCGATTGAGGTGGAATTGGGCAGCGGAAAAGTTGGCATTCAGGCGCACCGCCTCGCGCAGGTCGGCAATCGCACCGTCCACGTCGCCGAGGGCTTCCTCCGCCAGGGCGCGCCAGTAGAAACTCTCTTCCAGGACGGGTTCGCTCATCGCCCCCAGGGTGGCCGTCGCCAGAGCAGTCACATCGTAGTAACGCTGGGTGTAGAAGTAAGCCCAGTACGGGCCGGTGCGATACCACATCACCCGCCAGGGGCGCAGGTCTTCCGGTATCCGGGGATAGATGGCGAAAGCCTGGTCGTAAGCATCCGCCGCGCCGGCGTAATCATCCAGATAGACCAGATTGGCCCCGCGGTTGAACCAGGCGAAGAACTGCTCGCGGGGCGTCTCGGCGGCAAAGATGGCATCGGAGGCGCGGGCGGCAGCGCGGCGGTAATTCTCGGTCTTGTCAGCATCTTCGCCCAGCAGAGCCAGGACTTCGGCCTCCTTTTCCGGCGGGTAGATGACGATGTACAGCCCGTTGAAGTGCGGCCAGTAGTCCAGCACCTTCGCGTAGGGAATGGTGAAATCGGAATCCGGCCCTTCGTAGGAATCGAAAACCCAAAAAGTGGATTTGCCTTCGTCGTAGCCCGTCAGCAAACCGTAGTGCCCCATCCAGCCGTCGAAGCCGGGGCCTTCAAAGCCCTTTTCCACCACGACGGGGAAACCGGCGGCCAGGAGGCGCTTCAGCAGATCGAAATCACCGCCCACCCGCCACAACGCCTTCAGGTCGGTCATCTCGTTGACGTAGGCGCTCATCTCGTAGGGCATCACGTTTTTGTCGCGCGGATTAGGCTTGAGGTACGCGGCGGTATCCCGCTGGTCGCCCTCCCAGCCCCAAAAGGAAAGTGCCATCGCCAGGGTAGCCGGCCCGCAGTTGTTCCATTGCTGGTACTCGTGACGCACACCCGTGAGACGCACCTGCTCCGGCAGAGGGGTGGAAGTGGGGGTTGGCGTAGGGGTTGCGGATGGCGAGGTTGCGGGGGTAGGAGTTAGGGGGTTAGGGGTTAGGGATTGCGGAGTTGCGAAGTTAGGAGTTGCCGGGGTTGGAGTGAGGAGAGCGGGGGTGCGGAGGGCAGAGAGGGTGGCCGAGACAATCGCTTCTATCTGCGCTTCCTGGTCTTGCTGCCCGCCGGGATGAAAGACAACCTGTTCCGGAGGCTGCAAAGCGTATTTGATTTTGGCCCGCGCCGCGTCGACGCGCCAGGCCAGGCGGCTGTGTACCGGCGGAAGAAAGTACGCGCCAATGGCTACCAGCAAAGCGATGAGGAAGAGAAAAAAGTACCGGTAACGGGACATGGGGGGTAGGTGTCAGGTGCAGGGTACTTGGTACGTGGCGCGTGGCACTTCACAGCAAATCCCAGACGAAGGCGTGCATGCGCTGGAGGGCTTCGGGCTGGAGTTTATCGGCAGTGTCGGTCAGACGGTGCCATTCGGGGATGAGATGCCCGCCGGCGGGTTTGGAGAGCAAGCACGCCCCGCGCAGGCCCTGCTCCCAGACCGCGCCCATTTCGGTGAACGCACCGAGGTGCGCCAGCGAGAGGGGACGCGCCCCGCGTTCTTCCAGACGGGCGGCCAGGTCGGGGACGATTTTACGGGCGCGCACCACCCCCTCGGCGGAGATGTAGGCAATCTCATCGCCGATGCCGCACATCTCCAGGTCGAGGAAGAGGGCCTCCCGCAGAGCATCCTCGTTATCCCGCAGAAAAGCCGTCATCCCGTCGCCGCCGGTCTCCTCGCAGCCGGTGAAAACCAGCCACACTTCGGTATCGGGAAGCGGCTCGGCGCGCAGGCGCTCCGCCAGGGTAAGCAGCACGCCCACGGAGGAGGCGTTGTCGTTGGCCCCCGGCGAGTAGCGTCCCAGGTCGGCGGTCACGCCCGTGAACCATCCCAAAAAGTGAAGTACGCCCAGCGCCGCGCCCGCCCACGAGAAAGCGCTCAGGCCGGAGAGCAGCGCCAGAGCGTAGAAAGCGGGGGCCAGGAGCAGCCCGTACACCGCGACCGGGGAGAGCAGCCCGTACAGCCGCGTCAGGGTATCGTTAGCAAACCAGATGACGGCGCGGTGGCTGTCCAGATGGGCGCTGACGACCACTTTGCGGCGCGCCGTCTCCCTTGCGGGAGCGACCGCTATCACATTTTGGCTCGGCCCCTGGGGGAGCGACGCCCGCAGAGGGAAACGCCGGAAGGTGAACTTGCGCCACATCAGGTAGAAGGCGAACCCGAAGAGAGCGGCCCGCACGCCCCAGGCACTCCATGCCCCCAGGGAGTATGCCAGAAACGGCCCCCCGATGTGTCCCAGGGAAGCGAATCCGAAGACCATCGCCAGGAAGAACCAGATGGAACGCAGCCCGATGAAAGGCTGTTGCTGCACCTCGTATCCCATGCGTTGAAGTTGGGTGTGGACGTACACGGCGGCTTGCGCTTCGTGGCGCGTCGCCGAGCCGCGTCCCGGCGTGGACTCGGTCAAAATACGGGCGTGTTGCAGGGCGCGTCGGCCCCAGGAGGATTGAGTCATTGGTTGCATTGGTTCATCGGTTGCATCGGTTCATCGGTTCATTGATTGCATCGGTTCATTGGTTGCATTGGTTCATTGGTTGCATTGGTTCATTGGTTGCATTGGTTCATTGGTTGCATTGGTTCATCGGTTGACCACGCCGCACGTCGCACGCCGCACATCACGAGACAAGCGAAACGCATGTCCCACTTGATACGTGACACATGATACTTGATACCCTACCGCCCCTCAATCGTGAAGACCTCCCCCGCGCTGCGGCCTTGCACTTCGGGGAAGTAGAACTCGTAGGCGCGGGCGGGCAGGACGCGGTACTCTCCGGGCTGGGTGAGCACCAGAACGTAGGTCAACTCGTAAGTTCCGGGAGGCAGGTCTTCCGCCGTCCAGGTGATATGGTCGTCGTAAATCTGCGGGGGAGAGAAAACCCACCACCACAGGCCGTCCGCCGCGGGATGGAGGTCATCCACGAGCGGGAGTTCACCTTGTTGCTGGCTGGTCTTCAAACTGGTATCCAGAATTTCCGCACCGGCGGGGATGTAGTCTTCCACCGCCACATAGTGCGCCTCCTGCGGCACGACCACCGTCAGGCGAACCGCCACCATCTCCCCGGCGGGGGCGGAGGCCAGGGCCTTCTCCGGCGCGGCCTCACCGCGGGGATAGTAGCGCCGCTCCACGCTGAAGCCCTGGGAGAGCGGCGGCAGTCCCGCCACAGGGAGGAGAGCATTCAGGATGACGCGGTAGTACAGGCGTCCCGCGCCCTCGCCGCGGTGGATGACCAGGGCATTGGGGACATCAGGGTACAAATCGGAAAGGGGCGTCACGGCGCGCACGGGAGTCAGTTGGGCATCTCCGGCGGCGTTCCCCGTCAGGAGCGGCGCACCGTTCAGTGTGGCGGAGAAATCGAAATCGCCGGCCAGTTCGCCCGTGCCGCGCATCACGCCGGTCAGCGCCAGGATGCTCCAGGCCGTCTCGTAGGTGTTGCCCCACGCATCGCCGCGCCGGGCAAACATCAAGTACCGGACGGCATCCGGCAGGAGGGTGGAGGCCGGCTGCCGCTGCGCCAGCGCGTACACCACCGCCGCCGTGGACTGCACATCCGAACCCAGGTTGAGGCGGTAGCGGCTGTCCGCCTCCCAGTGTGCGCCCGTCGCCGAGCGGATGGCCGTGCCCTGCAAATCGGAGAGCAAGATATCGGACTGCGCGCTCCCCTGCGGGTAAGTAAGCGCCAGCAACGCTTGCGAAGCCGGGCTGAGGCGCGTCCGCAGTTCGTAGAGGCTATCGCGTACGACGGGGGCCTCCTGCCCGTAAGAACGCAGGGCAAAGAGCGCCATCGCCATCCGGTCGAGCGCCCAGTCGTCCATCGAAGGCGCGGGCATCGTCAGCGAAGCAGTCAGGAAATCCGCCGCCCGCTGCAAAACATCCGTCGAGACCTCCGCCCCGGCCTCCTGCGCCTGGGTCAAACCGAAGAGGACGTACGCGGTGATGTAGGGGTTGGATTCGCCGCTCTCCGGCCACCAGCCCCAGCCGCCGTCCTCCCGCTGCGCCTGGAACAACCGGGAGAGGCCGTCGTCCAGCGTACGCTCCAGACGCGCCTCCAGTTCGGGAGATTGCAAGCCGAACTCCTGCACCGCCCGGTAAGCGGCCAGGTTAGGCAGGAAGCGCGACAGGGTTTGCTCGACGCATTCGTAAGGATAATGCTCCAGGGCGTCCAGGGCGCTGAGCATCCCCGCCGCCAGGGAGGGGGCGGCTTCCACGGTCAGGTCTCCGCCCGCAGGGACGAAGGTACGCGGCAGGCTGACCACTTCCAGCACGTCGTTGGCCTGGGAAAGCACCCCGCTCGTGGCGTAGGTCTGCGGCGCGGCGTAGCGCACGATGGACAAATCGCCCCACACGGGTTTGGATGCGTCGCTCCAGCGCCCCCCTTCCACCGAGAAGACCGCTTCTAGAGCATCGGCGGCCTGCACCGTGCCCCACCAGTCCACGCGGGCGCGGCCTCCGGCCTCCAGCGAGATGCTCTGCACCGCCTGGGAGGGGTCGTCCAGCGAGAAGGCGGGGGCTTGCAACTGCACGCTAACCTGCAAGGACTCATCCGTGTTGTTGTGGACGACGGCCGCCAGCGGGAAATGGTCGCCCAGGGTGACGAAGCGCGGCGTCACCGGACGCACCAGCAGCGGTTTGGTGACGGTCACCTCGGCCTGTGCCTGCCCCACCCGGCTGTCACGCGTCACGCCGCGGGCATCCAGCACCCAGGTGGTCAGACTGTCGGGGAGGGGGAACGTCACCAGGGCCTCGCCGTTTGCATCGGTGACGATTTCGCCCTCCCAGAAGGCCGTATCGGGGAATTCCTGACGCACGGACGGAACCATCGCCGCGCCGCCCCCGCCGCCCAGACCACCCGGCATCTCCACCCCGCGCAGGGTGTAGGCCGCCAGCCCAATCCCCGTGCGGATGCTCAGAGGTTGATTGCCGTAGAAGGCCTCCTCGATGGGGCTGCTGTTGGGGTCAGCCAGTGCCAGAGCGGCCTTGTCCACCGCCGCCAGCGAGAAGGCCCCCTGCACGGGGTTCCCATCCGCATCGGTGACGTGCAGGCGCAGGGTGATTTCGGTCTGCGGCGCGGCCTCGGCGGGCAGGTCGAGCACCTCCACGTTCAGGAGCAAATGCGCCGCTTCCACGGGCAGGTTGAGCGCCCCGTAACGAAAATCGGGATGCCCGTCAGCGCGCTGCCCCGGCATGGTCAGGGTGAGGTAGATGTTGGGCGCTTCATCCTCGCCCAGCGGGATGTCCAGCGTCCCGCCGCCGGCGGGAATCGTGCGCACTTCGTAGCGGTGGATACCGCCGCGCTCCAGCGTGAGCAGGGCGGGCGTCTCCACCCCGAAGGGATTGGGCACGAAAACCTGCGCCGTCTCACCGGGGCGGTAGGTCTCCTTGTCAGCAGTCAACAGAAGGCGCTGATTAGGAAGCGCCGGCCACATGCCGCTGCTGCTGCCCCCCACCCAGAACAGCATTTCGGTCAACGCGTTCCCGCTCCGCAGGGTAATCTGGTACGTGCCGCTCTTGTCGGGCGTGAACGCTATCCGTCCGCCACCCTGTTCGTCGGTGGTCAATTGCGTCTCGGCCAGGAGGGTGAGGACTTTTTCGTACGTGGAGAGACCGTATTCATCCGAGGGAGGCTGCCGTTCCCAGGTGACGCGGCTGAATTGGATGGAGAGCGGACGCCCCCCGGAGGGCTTGCCCTCCCAATCGACGGTGCGCACCTCGAAGGTCCGCTCGCTCCCCGCCGGCGCGGCCCATTGTTCGCCGCGCACCCCGATGTAATCCGCCTCCGGATGCAGGCGGCCTTCGGCGCGGGCGCTCACCGGGAAGCCGCTCTCGTCCGCGGCGGTGAGCTCCAGCACGTAACGTTTGACGGCCTCCTCCTGCGGGAGGGGAACTTCCATCCGGAAACGGCCCTCCGCATCGGTCACCGCCTCCCCCGAAGCGATGACTTCCCCCTGAGGCCCGAACATCCAACGCGGCAGCCAGTCGAACCAATCCACATCCAGCGGGCCGACGGCGTAACCGGGCAGCGCAAACCAATCCGGCAGCAGGGAGAGACTCCATTGTACGTTCAGGTTGCCGACGGGGGCGCCGAAGTAGTAGCGGGCATCCACCTGCGCGGTGAGCGTATCCCCGCCCTGCAAATCTTCGCCCTTCGTCTGCACCTGCAACTCGAATTCCGGCTTGCGGTATTCGGCCACCTGGAAAGACAGGCGGGCGTAGGTATCTTCCACCTCCAGGGTGTAGTAGCCGGGAGGGGCGTCCTCCGGCAGGGTGTATTCTCCGCTGGCCGTGCCGAAGTCGGTGAGGGGCAGGGTCAGGCGTTCCACTTCGTCGTACTGGTCGTCGCGCACCAGGACAGAGACGCTGTCGGCGGCGGGCAAATCGTAACGCCCGTCAAAACGCTGCCGCGCCACGAGGCGGAAATGCACCGTCTGGCCGGGGCGGTAGATGGGACGGTCGGAGTAGAGGTAAACGAAGGGGTTGACAGCCGAGTAAGAGGTGGGAATATCGCCGTTCCAGGGCAGCAGCCCGGCATCCATCGTGGAGAACGCCGCCGAGAAGTAAGCATCCCCCGGATTCCCCATCACCGCCAGGGCGGCATCGTAGGTGTCTTCGGCCTTCCACCCCTGGGCGTAGAAGACCCCCTCCTTGTCGGTCTGTCCCTGGGCAATCAACGCCCCGGAGGCATCGTACAGGCGGAGGGGCGCGCCGGGCACGGGTTGGCCGCTGTCCAGATAGGTGGCCCACACCAGCACGTCCCGCTGCCCGAACTTGAAGGTCAAATTGACGTTGGTGAGTATCACCAGCATGGGGCGGTCTCCCGTGGCCAGGGCCGGGAGAGGGGAGGGACTGGCATGTACGCCGCCGGAGGGCATTTCACCCACCGCGGGCTGGCGGATGTAAACGTAGTACACGCCGGGGGTTTCGTCCGGCAGGGGCAGGGTGCGGGGCACTACCCGATTGGGGGGAGCGTTCACCTGCACTTCGGCGCTACGCAAATCAGCGGGGCGGTACTGCTGAAGGGCATCGTAATCATCGCTGGTGGCCAGTCGGATGAAGTCCTCCAACGGAATCCCGCTGCTTTGCACGCTGAGGCTCTCCACGTTGGCGGCCTGCACCGGCAGCCCGCCGTCCGAGATGGCCGCCACGAAGACATCGTTCCAGGTCATCGGAGAACCCAGACGCACTTGCGGCTCCAAAGCGGCTACGGAGAAGGAGAGGGTGGCCGGCGCGCCCAGCGTGCCTCCCCAGGCATCCGGCAGGTCGGGGGAAATCGAGAGGGTGTAGTCGGTTTGGGGCTGGAAATTACCGTAGATATTGATGTAAAGTTGCCCATCCCAGTCGTACCAGGTAACCCCTTCGATCTCCACAGACGGCTCCAGGCGCAGGAAACGGGTCAAATCCACTTTGTCGTTGGGCGGCAGCGGCGCGGTAAGACGCACCTGCACAGCAGTTCCGGGACGGACGACCGTCTTATCAAGACCCGTCACTTGCAGGCGCGGGTAGGTTGCCCAGTCGGCGCGGTATTCGCCGCCCAAAGGCGCGCCGCCGGCGCTCTGGGCCTCCCCGCCGATGCGCAAGGTGTAGCGCGCCCCCCGCCGCAGCAGGGATTGGGGTTGCAGGGTGAGGGTGGTAAAGGTCTCGTCCCACGCCGTCTGGAGGGCAGGCGCGCCGTCGCCCTCCAAACGCA
>JANTFR010000059.1 GCA_024763355.1 Anaerolineales bacterium | reverse complement strand
TTCCGTAATTGCGGCGGTTCGCTCTCGATGCGGTGGGGACGACAAACCGTCCTTCCTGTGGCTACCTCGTGGACGGCTTGCAGCAACTCCTTGAGCCCCTGCCCGTAACGCGCCGAAGTAGGCACCACCGGAACCCCCAGGTCACGCGCCAGACGACGCTCGTCCACCTGCATCCCGTGGCGGTCGGCTTCATCCATCAAATTTAGGCACACTACTACCCGCTCGGTAATCTGCAAGACCTGCAAAACCAGGTTGAGATTGCGCTCCAGGCGGCTGGCATCCACCACCACGACGGTGACATCGGGACGTCCAAAGAGGATGAAATCGCGGGCAATCTCCTCATCCAGACTGGTGGAGAGCAAAGAATACGTGCCGGGCAAATCCACGAGTTTGTAGCGTTTCTCGCCGTACTCGAAGCCGCCCTCGGCGCGCCCGACAGTCTTGCCGGGCCAGTTGCCGGTGTGCTGCCGCAAGCCGGTCAGGGCGTTGAAGACGGTGCTTTTGCCCACGTTGGGATTGCCTGCCAGGGCAACAACGTAATCCACGTCGGTCAGGTCAAAGCCAAGTTTTTTCAGCGCCGCGGCGTTATGGATGGCGCAATTGGCGCAGGCGGCATCGGGGAGAGTTGGTTGCATGGGTTCGTCGGTTTGTCGGTTCATTGGTTCACTGGTTCATTGGTTGCATTAGTTCATCGGTGCATCGGTGCATTGGTTCATTGGTCTGCTGTCCACGGTCGACGGTCAATGGTCTGTCGTCTATCGTCCCTCCGGCACCACCAGCAGCATATCCGCTTGTTCGCGGCGCAGGGCAATTTGGGTGCCGCGCACTTCGTAGGCGCGCAGGTCGTCTCCGCCGGGGCTTCGCATGACCACTTTCACCTGCGTGCCGGGGATAAAGCCCAGGTCGAGCAGGCGGCGTCTCTCCGCTCCCTGACAGGCGGCGGAGAGACGCAAAATGCGCGCCGCGCCCCCCAGCGGAATTTGCGCCAGGGTCATCGGCGGAGGCCCGGCTGCCTCGGCAGCCTCCAGCGGAGCCACTTCGACGCTTCCCGCCTGAAAATGCGTCAGGGAATGGGGCCGGCCCTCGGCCTGAAAACGAATACCCTGGGCATCCTTGTCCGTGACGCGCACCTGCATCCCAACGTGAAGGCCGGCATCCATCAACTGCTCGTAAACCTGGGCCGGTTCATCCTCCAGGTGGACGATGCGCCCGGCCTGGGCAGGCTCCAGCGAAGCCAGAGATTGCCCCTCCAGGGGACGCAAGTCCCCCGTCTCAGTAGGGATGGGGTCGCCGTGCGGGTCGTAGCGGGGATTCCCCAATTGGGCGGCCAGAACTTCCATCTCGTCGGGGGTCAGGCGGTGCTCCTGACGCTCGGCCTCGCGGTGCCAGTCCCTGCGGTCGTAACCGGTGCGGTCAGCCAGGTAGCGTTCCCACAGACGGTGCGCCCGCACGATTTGGAGGGCATATTCCCGCCCAATCTCCGTCAGGGACAACGCACCGTCCGTACTGGTGAGAAGGCCGTGTTTTTCAAGGTCTTCGATGAGGGCAGCAGCCTTGCCCAGGTCAATTTGCAGGGCGCCGGCCACACTCTGCACCGTAGGCGATTGTCCTGCCGTGCAAAGGGTGTAAACGTGCTTGAGGGTATCTTCCCGTTGGACTCGGGCGCGCTGTGCCCGGGTCTCCCGCCATACGGCAAGCAATCCATAGCGGGGCCAGAAGAAAACCGCGGTCAACGCGGCGAGGGAGAATAGAGCAATCAGCCAGGGGAGATTCATAAGCGTCTCAATCGAAATTTAGGAATGCCTAAATTCTACCAGCCAGAGGGACAAGAGTCAATCCAAACCGGCAATTTTTAGTTGACCTGCGCCCCGCTTTGTGGCATAATCGGCGGCAATTGACATATCCCAAAGGCTGTGATGGAAACGAGTAAGCCCCGCCGCGGCTGCCAGCGAACCCGGGATAGTGCGAGCCGGGAAAGTACAGCGAGGCCGAAAATCCTTCCGGAGCCGTGACCCGAAATAGTCAGTTGGTCGCGCAGTCGGTTCGTCGGGTAGTCAGTGAGCCAAACGGCTCAGGCATGCAACTCGACTATCAGACTATTGGACTACACAGACTAGAGTAAGGAAACCGACCTTGTTCCCCGTTACCGGAACACGGGTATACGTTGGAAGCGGGCAAGTGCCCGGAGATTTCCACACCCAACCGTACCCGACCGAGCGCCTGCCCTCGCGGCAGGAATCCGGGTGGTACCGCGGGAGATACGACTCTCGTCCCAGAGTGGACGGGAGTTTTTGATTTTAGTCAGATAGTCGGGTAGTCGCGTAGTCGTGTAGTCCGGCAGGCTGACGGCGAGCCCCAGACCGTGGATGATATCCTGCCTGCCTCCCCCTGCCCTCCCAACCCCGCAACTTCACAACCACCTAACTACCTAACTTCGCAACTCCGCACTCCCCTAACCTCGCAACCCTACCTATCTACAAGGAGTCCTCATGCCCTTCAAACCCGAACCCAACAGCGTAGATTTCATCGCCCAGGAACATGAAATCCTCAAATTCTGGGAAGAGAGCCGCGCCTTCGAAAAACTGCGGGAACTCCGCAAAGGACAAAAACCCTGGTCTTTCCTCGACGGCCCCATCACGGCCAACAATCCGATGGGCGTCCACCACGGCTGGGGACGCACCTACAAAGACCTCTTCAACCGCTTCTGGGCCATGCAGAACCGCGAACTGCGCTACCAGAACGGTTTCGACTGCCAGGGACTGTGGGTCGAGGTAGAGGTCGAGAAGGAAAAGGGCTTCAAGAGCAAAAAGGACATCGAAGCCTACGGCCTGGACAAATTCGTCAAGGAGTGTAAGGCCCGCGTCCTGAAATACGCCGCCGTGCAGACCGAACAATCCATGCGCCTGGGCTACTGGATGGACTGGAACAAACCCGAGGCCCTGCTCGCTCTGCGCGAAAAACTCCTCGAAGACCCGCAGCAAACCATCACCGTGGAAGGCCCGCAAGGCCCCGTCACCGACACGGTGGAGCAAATCGTCGGGCGTCTCGGCCTCCCCGAACTGGGCGGCAGTTACTTCACCTTCTCCAGCGAGAACAACTACATGATTTGGACCTTCCTCAAGAAGGCCTGGGAAAAAGGATGGCTCTACCGCGGCGCGGACGTGATGCCCTGGTGCCCGCGCTGCGCCACCGGCATCAGCCAGCACGAAATCGTCACCGACGGCTACGAGGAACTCACCCACCGCTCGGTGACCCTCAAATTCCCCCTCCGGGAGCGCCCCGGCGAATTCCTCCTCGTCTGGACCACCACCCCCTGGACGCTGACCTCCAACGTCGCTGCCGCCGTCGGCCCCGACCTGACTTACTTGCGCGTCCGCCAGGGAGACGAAATCTTCTACCTCTCCAAAGGCACCCTCCACATGCTCACAGGGAAGTACGAAGTCCTGGGCGAACTCAAAGGCCGCGAAATGGAAAACTGGACCTATGACGGCCCCTTCGACGACCTGCCTGCCGCCCAAACCCCCGGCGGAGTCACCCATCTGGGCGAACTCATCGAAAACATCACCGTATCGGCGGCGCAGGCGCACCGCGTCCTGCTGTGGGATGAGGTCGGCGAGGAGGAAGGCACCGGCATCGTCCACATCGCTCCCGGCTGCGGCGCGGAAGACTTCCAACTGGGCAAGGAACACGGTTTGCCCCTCATCGCCCCCATCGACGACGAAGGCGTCTTCGGCGAACAGTTCGGCGACTTCAGCGGGATGCACGTCTCCGAGGTGGCCGACCCCGTTTTCGCCGCCCTGGAGGCCAAAGGCCGCCTCTACAAAATCGAAGATTACACCCACCGCTACCCCACCTGCTGGCGCTGCAAGACCGAACTCGTCTTCCGCCTGGTGGACGAATGGTTCATCGACATGGGCCCGGTCTACGACAAGCCGCGGGAAGAACTGACCCCCGAAGAGAAAGAACGCTCCCTGCGCTATCAAATCATGGACGTGGTTGACCAGATTCGCTGGGTTCCCGAATTCGGGCACGCCCGCGAGATTGACTGGCTCTACAACATGCACGACTGGATGATTTCCAAGAAGCGCTACTGGGGGCTGGCGCTGCCCATCTGGGTGTGCGAAGATTGCGGCCACTACCACGTCATCGGCGACGAGCACGAACTGGAGGCCCGCGCCGTGGAGGGCTGGGACGAATTCGAAGGCCACACCCCCCACCGCCCCTTTGTAGACGCCGTCAAAATCAAGTGCGAGAAGTGCGGCGGGACGATGAGGCGCATCCCCGACGTGGGCAACCCCTGGCTGGACGCCGGCATCGTCCCCTTCAGCACCATGCAGTACCGCATCAACCCCGACTACTGGCGCAAATGGTATCCCGCCGATTGGGTGAGCGAATCCTTCCCCGGTCAGTTCCGCAACTGGTTCTACTCGCTCCTGGCAATGGCCACCGTTGTGGACGGCACGCCGCCCTTCAAGGAACTCTTCGGCTACGCCCTCCTCTACGCCGAGGATGGCCGCCAGATGCACAAATCCTGGGGCAACGCGATTGAGTTCAACGAGGCCGCCGACAAAATGGGCGTGGACGTGATGCGCTGGCTCTACTGCGCCCACAAGCCGGAGAACAACCTCCTCTTCGGATATGGCCGCGCCGATGAAGTCCGCCGCCGTTTCCTGATTCCCCTCTGGAACATTTACAGTTTCTTCACCACCTATGCCGCCCTGGATGGATGGGAACCGGCCTCCCCCGCATCTGCTCCCGCCAAACCGGCGGAATCTACCCCCGAAAGCGCCAACCCCCTCGACCGCTGGATTTTGGGACGCCTCAACCAGGTGATTGCCGCCGTGACCCAGGCCATGCGCGCCACCGACCCCTTCGGAGCGACCCTGGCCGCGGAACCCTTCATCGACGACCTGAGCAACTGGTATCTGCGCCGCTCCCGCCGCCGTTTCTGGAAGAGCGACCGCGCCGACGCCGACAAGCAGGCCGCTTACGCCACCCTCTACCACGTTCTGGTGCGCCTCATCCGCCTGCTGGCCCCCTTCATCCCCTTCGTCACCGAGGTCATGTACCAAAACCTGGTGCGCGGCGTGGATTCCAGCGCTTACGAGAGCGTGCATCACACCCTCTGGCCGCAGGCCGATCCCGCCGCGGTGGACGAGGCCCTGCTGCGCGAGATGGCGCTGGCGCGGCAGATAGCCAGTCTGGGATTGAGCGCCCGCAGTAACGCCGGCATCAAGGTGCGCCAGCCATTGCAACGCGTCCTCGTCCACACCGGCACCCAGGAAAGCCACCTGCGCCCCGAACTGGCCGCCATCGTCCGCGATGAACTCAACGTCAAAGAACTGCACTTCGTCTCCGATGCCGGGCAACTGGCCTCCTACCGCATCCTGCCCAACAACAAACTGCTCGGCCCCAAATTCGGGAAGGATTTCCCCAAAGTGCGCGCCGCCCTGTCTGCCCTGCCTCCCGCCGAGGTAGCCTCCCGCGTCGCCGCCGGGGAACCGGTCACGCTGGATGTGGCCGGACAAACGGTGGAACTTGCCCCCGAAGAAATCCTGGTGCAGACGGAGGCCCCCGAGGGGCTGGCCGTCGCCGCCGACAAAGTGCTCACCGTAGCGGTGGATACCGTCATCACCCCCGAACTGCGCTCCGAAGGTCTGGCGCGGGAAATCGTGCGCCGCATCCAGGCCATGCGCAAGAACGCCGCTTTCGATATCGCTGACCGCATCACCACCTGGTATCAGGCCCCCGAAGAACTGGCCCAGGTCTTCGAGGCCTGGGGCGAGTACATCCGGGCCGAAACGCTGAGCACTAAACTGCACGCCGCTCCCCCGCCTGCCGATGCCCACACCGAGACGCACAAAATCGAGGGGCTGGAGGTGGTCCTGGGCGTGAAACGATAGCAAAAACGGACCTCACAGGTTTTTGAAGCCTGTGAGGTCTGTGGTTTCACTCCCAACTGCGAGTGTCTTCAATCGGTGGGGCGTCCGGCGGGATGGCGTTTTCCCCCACGAGTTCTACATCCAGACGGAATTTGATGCCCTCGCGGGCAGTTTGCGTCAGACGCCGGGCCAGGTTCTCCCCGGCGGAGGGGGCGAAGACCCGCAAGGTAAGGTAATCCTTGTGCTCGCGGCGGGTGACGACTGCCTGCCAGCGGGCGACTTCCGGAAAGCGGGTCATCATGGCACGCAGTTGCCGCGGGTGGAGGAACATGCCGCGCACTTTGACCGCATCGCCGACCCGCCCATGCCAGCCCATCAGGCGGGGGGTCTCCAGCCCGCAGATGCACGCTTCGGGATGGATGGCAGAGAGGTCGCCGGTGCCGAAGCGCACCAGGGCGTACTCCCGATGGAAAAGGGTCACCACCACTTCCCCGGTCTCGCCGGGCGGGAGGGGTTGGCCGGTGTTGATGTCGCAAATCTGTACGAGGACGTCGGGGGGAACGTGCCAGCCGTCCTCGGCCTCGCACTCGTAACCCAGATTGCCGCACTCCGCCGTGCCGTAACCCTGCCGCACGGCCTTCACCCCGCGGGATTGCAACTCGGCGCGCAGGGAGGGGGGCAGCGGCTCGGCGGTCACGAAGGCCTTCTCCACCCGCAGCGAGACGCCCAGGGCATCCGCCTTGTCCAGAAGGGCTTTGAGGTAAGAGGGCAGCCCCACATAGCCGTTGACGCCCAGGGCGGCCATTGCCTGTACCTGCTGCTCCTGATTCCCCACCCCGCCGGGGATGACGGCGCAGCCCACGGCGCGCAATCCTTCCTCGAACATGGCCCCCGCGGGGGTGAGGTGATAACCGAAAGCGTTCAGCACCACGTCACCGGGGCGGAATCCCGCCGCTTTCAGGGCGGAAGCCCAACGCCAGTAGTCGGGCACGTCCGGTTCCGGCTCGTAAATAGGGCCGGGGGATTGGAACAGGCGCTTGAGTTCTCCCACCGGCACGGTGAGGTAGCCCCCAAAGGGCGGGTCAGCGGCCTGGATTTCGGCCAAATCGTCCTTGCGGATGACGGGCAGGCGGTTGAGGTCTTCCGGGGTGCGGATGTCTTTCGGGGTCAGGCCAGCCGCCTCAAGCCGGGCCGCGAAACCGGGGGCGTGTGCTGCGAGGTGGGGGATGAGGTCGGGGAGGTTCACGGGGTTAGGGGTTGCGGGTTAGGGGTTAGGAGGTTGCGGGGTAGGAGGTTGCACCGGTCAACCGATGAACCAATGCACCAACATCTTACGACAGCCAGCGTTTGCGGCGCTTGTAGTGTTTTACGTCGCGGTAGGATTTGCGTTTGCCGACTTCGGTGAGTCCCAGGTAGAACTCGCGCACGTCGGCGTTTTCCTTCAGGTCGTCAGGAGCGCCTTCGAGGACGATGCGCCCGTTCTCCATGATGTAGGCATAGTGCGCCACGCTGAGGGTCAGGTTGGCGTTCTGCTCCACCAGCAGGATGGTGGTGCCGTGTTCAGCATTGATACGGGCAATGATGTCGAAGATTTCCCGCACCAGGAGAGGAGCCAGTCCCAGGGAGGGTTCGTCCAGCATCATCAGGCGCGGTTTTGCCATCAGGGCGCGGCCAATCGCCAGCATCTGCTGCTCTCCGCCCGAAAGGTAGCCCGCCGTCTGTTCGCGGCGCTCCTTGAGGCGCGGGAAGTAACCGTACACCATGTCGATGTCCTTGTGCAGGTCGCGAGTGTCGGTGCGGGTGTAGCCGCCGGCAATCAGGTTTTCTTCCACGGTGAGGTGCTCGAAGACACGGCGGCCCTCCATCACCTGAAAGATACCCATGCGGACGATATCCTCGGCATCCCGGTTGTGGATGGTCTCCCCGCGGTACTCGATGGAGCCGTCCGTCACCTCGCCGTCTTCAGGCTTGAGCAGCCCGGAAATAGCCTTCAGGGTGGTGGATTTGCCCGCCCCGTTGGAGCCGAGCAACCCCACGATTTGGCCCTCCGGTACGTGCATGGACATTCCCTTGAGCACCAGGATGATGTCGTTGTAAATGACTTCTACGTTGTTGAGCGTGAGCATAGGCCGAACCCCGATGAGGGGGCGGAGGTCGTCCGCCCCCGGTTGGTTGGTCGGATAAACTTTCTTACGGAGCAGAGATGAAGTCGCTGACAGCGGTCCATTTGCCACCCTGCACCTGGTAAAGTTTCAGGGCGGTGTTGCCGCGGTGGCTGGTGGGAGAGAAAGAGATGGGCGAGGTCACGCCGCCAGTCTCGAAGTTCTGGATGCCTTCCAGCGAGGCCTTGATGTTTTCGCCGGTCAGGTCTTTTCCGGCTTCGATGGTGCGCTTGATGCCCTCGGTCATCACGGCCATCGTCCACCAACCCTGGGTATAGTGCAGGCCCTTCTCGGCCAAACTGGAGCCGTGTTGTTGCAGCCACTTGTCGGCATCTTCGTGGCCGGGCACGGGGGAACTGGGCGGGGTGAAGGGGATGGTGCCGACCACACCTTCGGCGGCATCGCCGGCCAGTTCGATGAAGATTTCATCGGCGCACCAGTTCATGTTGATGAACTTGACGCTGTCCATCATCCCCTGGCTCTTGGCATCCTTGACGAGTACCGCCGCGGGGCTGGAAACGGTATGCATGACGACGTAATTAGCCCCGAACTGCTGAATCTGGGCCAGTTCGGCCACGAAATCGGTGGCTTTGGGCATCGCGATGGTCATGAATTCGATGCCCTTGCTGTCGGCGAAAGCCTGCATGTCGGGGATGGGGGACTGCCCGAAGGGGCTGTCATGATGGATGAAGGCAATCTTGGGGGTGCCGTCGTGCCCGCTGTCCTTCCAATCCTGCATGGCCCACACCATGGCGATGATACCCTGGTCGGAGTAGGAGGTGCCAATCAGGAAGTTGTAGGGAGCGGCATTCATATCCAGCAAGTTGGCGGAATACGAAGCAGACATGAAGGGGATTTTATCGGCAGCAATCTTGGTACGCAGGGCCTCGGTATCACCCGTGCCCCAGCCCTCGAAAGCCACCACGCCTTCCTGCACGTACTGGGTGTAGAGTTGCTCGGCCTGGTCCACTTTGTAGGCATAATCGGCGGAAATCAGGTCAATCTGGCGGCCATCCACGCCGCCATTGGCGTTCAGCCACTCCACGTAGCCTTTGACGCCTTCGCCGTAGGGCGTGCCCACGTCGGAAGTGGGGCCGGTCAGGTCGAAGATGGCGCCCACTTTGATGGGGGCCTTTTCGCCGCCGCCCGCGCCGCCGCCTCCGCATGCGGTCAGAACCACGGAGGCCAGCATGAGAACGGCAATCAGGGTGTACAAACTTCGGCGTATCATGGGGTTTTCCTTCCTCCTAAACTGTTGAAAATGTTGAACAAACAATCCGACGGAACGTTGGGGAAACAGGGAAGCGGCAAGCATCACCTCCTTATCAGTAACTAAACGGCCACAACCGGAAGTAGTCCTTGATGTCTTTCCAGATTTTTCGCAGCCCCTCCGGCTCGAAAATCAGGAACAAGATGATGACCAGCCCGAAAGCGGCTTGCTGGACGAAGGGGAGAATGGCATCCACGAAGGGGAAAGTGCTCTTCAGGGCGCGCCCCATGTTCGTGAGAACGGCGGGCAGCAAAGTCATGAAGGCCGCCCCGAAGAAAGAACCGGAGACCGAACCCAGCCCGCCGATGATAATCATTGCCAGGTAGAGTACCGAGACATCCACAGTGAAGCGTTCCCAGGTGACGATGCTGCGGTAATGGGCAGTCAGCGCTCCCGCCATGCCCACCCAGAAGGAGGAAACGGCAAAGGCCAGCAGTTTATAGCGGAACAGGTTGACCCCCATCACCTCGGCGGCGATGTCCTGGTCACGGATAGCGACGAAAGCCCGCCCGTAGCGGGTGCGAAACAGGTTGACGGTGGTCAGCGCGGTGATGCCCGCCACCGCCCAGATGACCCAGTAGAAGCGGAAATCGGTGTTCATCACCATCTCTCCCAGGGTCGGGTTCGGCACCACCAGGGCGTCCACGCCGCCGGTGAGGGCGTCCCAGTGGGTAACGCCCCACAAGATGATTTCCTGGGCGGCCAGGGTGGCAATCGCCAGATACAGCCCCTTGAGACGCAGGGATGGAATCCCGAAGACCGCGCCCACCGCCGCTGTCACCAAACAGGCAATCAAGGTGGATGCGTACCAGGGCATCCCCATCCGGGCGGTCAGCAGGCCGGCGGTGTAAGCGCCCACGGCCATGAAGCCGCCCTGCCCCAAACTGATTTGGCCGGTGTAGCCGGTGAGGATGTTCAACCCGATGGCGCCGATGGTGGCAATCCCGACCTGGTTCGCCAGGGTGAGGTAATAACGGTTGGCGAAAAAGGGAAAGGCCAGCATGAAGACCAGAAAGAGCGCCAGCCGGATTTTCTCGGCGTGCGTGCGCCGCAAGGCCATATCGGCCCGATAAGAGGTGTGGAAAATGCCAGATTGCATGATGCTCCTCGATGACGTATCAGGTGTCAGGTGTCAGGTATCAGGTGGCAGGTATCAGGTGAAACGCCACGTGGTACTTGATACTTGATACGTGATACGTGATACGTGGTACTTGACACGTGATACTTTTCTCCTACACTCGCTCGATAATCTCCTGCCCGAACAATCCGTAAGGGCGCACCATCAGGATGATGATGAGGACGATGAAAGGCACGACCTGGTTGAGACCCTGCCCGATGTAACCGCCGGTGTAGGTTTCCAGCAAACCAATCACCAGGCCCCCAATGACTGCGCCGGGGATGGAATCCAGCCCGCCGAGAATGACCACGGGAAAGACGCGCAGCCCGAAACTGCTCAACTCCGGGCCAACGCCGACGATGTTCGCCAGCAATGCTCCCCCCACGGCGGCGCTCATAGCGGCGATGGACCACGCCCAGGCAAAAATCTTCTTCACGCTGATGCCCATACTGAGCGCGGCCTGCTGGTCGTCGGCCACGGCGCGCATGGCAATCCCCTCTTTGGAGCGCTTGAAGAAGAAGTTGAACAGCCCCAACATGGCAACCGCCACCACGATGGCCCACAGACGGTCGGCCCCCACAGTGGCTCCCAAAATGTGAATGGGCTGGGAGGGGATGAAAGGCGGGAACGCTTTGGGCTGGTTGCCCCAGATGGTGCTGACGATAGCCCGCAAGAGGCTGCTCAGCCCGATGGTGACCATGATGACCGAGATGATAGGTTCGCCAATCAAGGGGCGCAGTACGAGGCGCTCCACCACCACGCCCAGGGCGACGGCAACCGCCAGGGTAAGCACCAGCGCCAGGGGCCAGACCAGCCCGAATTGGGCAATCATGGCGTATGTCACATAAGCGCCGATGAGCAGGAATTCTCCCTGGGCGAAGTTGATGATGTCGCTGGACTTGTAAATCAGCACAAACCCCAGCGCCGCCAGCGCCAAAATCGCGCCGTTGGTCAGGCCGGTAAGGGTGAGTTGGATGAAAAGGTCCATGAGGTTCCAGGTCAGGTTGGTCGGATTGGGCAGGTAGTCCGTGGCAAGTTGTGTCTAATGTTCATCCTCCATCGTCTCGATGTGCAGACGGGTCTGGAGGGTGGCGGTGCGTCCATCCTGGTAAGTGATGACCGTTTCCACGTCCACGTGGTCGTTGTGGCTGTAGAGAGCCGAAATCAGGTCGTCATAGCGCTGGGCAATCAGGCGGCGGCGTACCTTGCGGGTACGGGTCAGTTCGGCGTCGTCGGCGTCCAGTTCCTTGTGCAGAAGCAGGAAACGGCGGATACGGGCGGCAGGCGGCAGGTCGGCGTTGGCCTGCTCCACGTGCTTGCGCACCAGGGCGTATACTTCCGGTTTTTGGGAGAGGTCGGTGTAGGTCGTATAGGCCAGTTGATTATTCTCGGCCCACTTGCCCACGTTGGCAAAATCAATGTTGACGAAGGCCGCCACGAAAGGCCAATCGCCGCCAAAGACCACCGCCTCCTTGATGTAGGGGCTGAACTTGAGTTTGTTCTCGATGAATTGCGGGCTAAACTTGGTTCCGTCGTGGAGGGTCATCACGTCTTTGGCTCGGTCAATCACAATCAGGTGGCCGTCCTCGTCAAAGTACCCCGCGTCGCCGGAGTGCAGCCAGCCTTCTTCGTCCAGCGCCTCGGCGGTGGCCTCCGGGTTACGGTAATAGCCCTGCATCACGGCAGGCGAGCGCACCAGAATTTCGCCGTTCTCGGCAATCTTGATTTCCGTCTCCGGGATGGGCGTCCCCACCGTCTGGAACTTGATGTCGCCGTCCCGGTGTACCACCGAGATACCGCTGACCTCCGTCTGCCCGTAGATTTGCTTCAGGTTGACCCCCAGGGCGTGGAAGAAGCGGAAGACATCCGGCCCCAGGGCTGCCCCGCCGGTGTACGCCCATTTCAGCCGCCGCAGTCCCAGATGGTCTTTTATCATCTGGAAGACCGTCCAGTCGGCCAGGAAGTAGCGGATTTTCAGCCCCAGGGAGGGTTCCTCCTTGCGGAAACGCACGTCCGCCATCTCGTAGCCGATGGGCATGGCCCAGTTGTAGACCGCCCGTTTCAGGCGGGTGGTATCCTCGATTTTGACCTGCACCTGGCTGACCAGATTCTCCCAGATGCGCGGCGGGCTGAACATCACCTGCGGCCCGATTTCCCGAATGTCGTGCTGCACCGTCTCCGGCTCCTCCGGGAAATTGACCTTGAAACCCACTTGCAAACCGCAGGCCAGGGCCATCATCTGCTCGCCAATCCAGGCCAGGGGCAGGAAGGAGACGAATTCGTCATCCGGAGAGAGCGGGTCTACCTGCATCAGGTTGTATCCCATGCTCAAGAGGTTCTTGTGGGTCAGCATGGCCAGTTTGGGGTTGCCCGTCGTCCCCGAGGTAGTGGAAAGAATCGCCAGGTCGGAATCTTTGCCCTCCGCAACGCGCCCCTCCCACCAGCCGGGATGGGCTTCATCGTATTTGCGGCCTATTTCCTCCACATCGGGGAAATACATCAGGAAGTCTTCGGTGTAGTTGCGCAACCCTTTGGGGTCGTAGTAAATCACCCTGCGCACCCCCTTCAACTCAGGCCACATCTCCAGAATTTTGTCCACCTGCTCCTGGTCTTCGACGACTACGAAGGAGACATCCGCATGGTTGAAAATGTAAATCATCTCCTTGACGACCGAATCCTGGTAGATGCCAATGGACTTGGCCCCCACAGACTGGGCGGCCAGTTCCGCAATTACCCATTCGGGACGGTTGTCGCCGACAATGGCGATGGTTTCCTCCGGTTGCAGCCCCAGGCTGACCAGCCCCAAAGAGAAATCCTTGACGTGCTGCTGGTACTCTCGCCAGGTAATGGCCTGCCAGATACCGTAGATGCGTTCCCGCAGAGCGATGCGGTCGGGGGTTTTGGATGCGTGTTCTTGCAGGAATTGGGGCAGAGTTTCCGCCATACAATCTCCTCGGAAACGAACTATTTGCGGGTGAAAGCGCTCTGGTCTTCGCCCAGATAGGCCTGAATGACGCGGGGATTCTGGCGCACCTCATCGGGCGTGCCTTCGCCGATTTTTTGTCCGAAGTTGAGCACCGCGATGCGGTCGCTGATGTCCATCAC
>JANTFR010000058.1 GCA_024763355.1 Anaerolineales bacterium | reverse complement strand
CCTACGGCTTTGGCGTCGGCGGGCAGGGTGCGCCCGGCGGCTTTGGCGGCCTGCGTGAGGGTCAGGTTGTTGGGCAGGAAATACTCCACGGTGCGGGCGGGCACAGCAGGACGGCTCTCGGTGCCGGGCAGGTCGGGTGCGGAAGAAACATCGGGGGAAGCGTCCCTTTGGAAAGCGGCAGCCGCCCCGAAGGGTGTTCCGCTCCCGCGAGGGGGAGCAGATTCCCTTTGCGTGGACGCGGCGGCTTTGGGGAGCGGCCTCCCCCCGGCGGCTTCCCGTATCTCCCCCGCCCCTACCAGGTCATTCAGCGCTTTGAGTTGCAGACGGGTGAGCGGCCCGGCCAGGTAGTTCATCGCCCAGCGAGTCTGGAACAGGAGGGGGTGCTTCTCGTGGACGTTGTGCACCAGAAAAACGCGCTTGCCCAGGCGGGAGATGAGGTCGTCGTATTCGCGGCGGTCCATCCCGGAGGCGGCGCTTTGCAGACCGTCCAGGAGGCGTTCCTTGTCGCGGTCGGTCTGCAATTTGCCGATGAACCACGTTCCGGCATTGGAAAGCGCCTTGTAATCCACATCCACCGGGTTTTGGGTGACGAGCACCTGCCCGACGCCAAAGGCGCGCGCCTGTTTGAGCATCCGCAGCATGAGGATTTTGGAGGGCGGGTTGGCGGTGGGCGGCAGATAGCCAAAAATCTCGTCGAAATAGACCAGGGCGCGCAAACTGGTCGTGCCGGGCTGGGTGCGCATCCAGGTTTCCACCGCCGAGTAGAGCAGGGTGACGAAAAACATACGCTCTGCCTCGCTCAGGTGAGCGATGTAGAAGACGCTGTGCCGCGGGCGACCATCCGGAGCGTAGAGCAAGGTAGCGATGTCGAGAGGCTGGCCCTCAATCCAGGCCTGGAAAGCAGGCGAGGCCATGATGTTGTTGAGGAGCATGGCGAGTTCGAAGCGCTCCTTGCCAGGGTAGAAGGTCTCCACATCGAAAACGCCCAATTTGGGGAAGGGCGGGTTTTGCACCTGCATGATGAGTTCGCCCAGGTTGAGGTCTTTGCCCTGGCTCCAGGCGTGCTCGAAGATGTTGCTGAGGAGGATGTGCTCGCGGGAGCGCACGGGGTCTACGTCGGTCAGGCCGACCAGCCCCAGCAGGGCGGTGACCGTGCCGGAGATTTTTTCGCGCAGCAGTTCGCGGTTCTCCTCCCAGGGGATGGGCGGCGCCTGCAGGGAAGAAAGGATGCTGACAGGGATGCCGGCATCCGAACCGGGGGTGTAAACGGCAAATTCGGCGGAGTTTTGGAGGGCGCGCAGACGGTCGGGGCCGATACCCCACTTCGCCAGGCCGCCGCGCCACAGGTCAGCGGTCTCCTGGGCGGCCTGGGCGACGGTTTTGCCTTCGCGGCGGGCCTCATCGGCGTTCACCCAGGGCTGGAAGTCGGCAGGCAGCAGGTCGGGGAAGTGGAGGAGAAGGTTGGTGATGTCGCCTTTGGGGTCAACCATCAGGGCCGGGATGCCCTGCAGGGCGGCTTCTTCAAGCAAGTCCACGCACAGGCCGGTTTTGCCGCTGCCGGTCATGCCCACCACGACGGCGTGGGTGGTGAGGTCGTCGGGGTCGTAGAGCAGGGGGTCTGCGGTGGTCTGGTTGGTTTGGGGGTCGAAGATGCGTCCGAGGTAGAATTTTTCGCTCATAGAATTTTCGATGGGGATGGAAGGAGTGAGGTGACAGTGGAGGTGACAATCACATCCACTGTCACCTTCAGGGGGCTGCATACGTCAGGATGTAGATTTTGCCGGAGGCGTCGTCGGAGATGAAGAGACTCCCGTCGGAGGCGACGGTCAGGCCTACGGGGCGGCCGCGCTTTTCACCTTCAGGGGTCAGCCAGCCGGTGACAAAATCCTGCGCGCCGCCGATGGGACCGTTCTTACCGAAGGGGATACGCACGATTTTGTAGCCGGTGGGCGTCTGACGGTTCCAGGAGCCGTGGAAGGCCACGAAGAGGTCGCCGCGATAAGTTTCGGGAAAGCGCGTGCCATCGTAGAAGGTCAGCCCCAGCGGAGCGGAGTGGGCCTGCAACTCCACTTCGGGGACGGCCACACTCTCACAGGAACCGGGTTCCCCGAAATCAGGGTCTTCGATGCGCCCGGCGTGGCAGCGCGGCCAACCAAAATCATCGCCCTCGTGCACTAACTGGACGGTGTCGGGAGGCAGGTCGTCGCCCAGCCAGTCGCGTCCGTTGTTGGTAGCCCACAGTTCCTCCGTGCCGGGGCGAAAGGTCAGGCCGACGGCGTTCCGCAGGCCGCGGGCGAAGATTTCCTCTCCGCTGCCATCTGGATTGTAACGCAAAATAGTCGCTCGCCGCGGGTCTTTTTCCTCACAAACGTTGCAGGAGGAACCCACCGAAAGGAAGAGGTACTTCCCATCGGGGCTAAAAAGCACGGTGCGGGTGAAATGTCCCTCTGTGGGGATGCCGTCAATGACGGTCTCCTGCTGGTCGAAGAAGCCGTCACCGTCGGGGTCGCGCAGGCGCACGACGCGCTCCACTTCGCCCACGTAGAGGCTGCCATCCGGGGCAAAAGCCAGACTGTTGGGGCGGTAGAGGCCCTCAGCGGCGACTTCCACGCCATCGGCCTGTCCATCCCCATCGGCATCAGGGAGACGCAGCACCCGTCCGGCACCCATCTCGGCCACGTAGAGCGCCCCGTCGGGGCCAATGGCCATAAAGCGGGGTTTGTCCAGACCATCGGCGAAGGTGGAAAGGGCAAATCCCGGCGGCATGGCGTAACCGTTCTGGGTGACGAAATCGGTCAGGGGCGTGGTGGTGGGAGCAGGCGGCGCGTCCACGTGGGTGGGGCCGCCCAATCCGTGCCCGGTAGCCATCAGGAGGGTAAAGCCGCCGAAGATGAGCACGATAAAAAAGAGCACCAGGCCGAGGAAAGTGAGAATGAGTCGTTTGGGGGTCATAGTATCACGTATCACGTATCACGTATCATGTGTCAGGTACGGGGTACGTCGTACAGGGGACACCGTACATTGTACCCCGTACTTGCACACTTGCGCACTTGTTCCCTCACCCTATCCCTCTCCCTAAGGGCGAGGGGACACTTGACCACTTGCCCACTTGCATACTTGCCCACTTGCAAACTTTCCTATCTCCCCTCCGCTACGAGGCGCGTGCATTCGGACTGGTAGGCGGCGGCGATTTCGGGGAGGTGGATGATGAGCAGGGTCTCGTCGTTGCGTTCTTCGGCACTGCGGCTGAAGTTGTACGAACCGGTGACCACGGTTTGCCCGTCCAGCACGATGACTTTGTGGTGCATCAGGCCGGGGTTACCGTCCAGATGCACATCCAGGCCGGCGGCGCGCAGACGAGGATACTCGCTGCCGCGGTTACTATGCGCCTGTCCCTCGTCGAAGACGCCGCGCACTGTCACACCTGCCTCCGCTTTGGAGAGCAGCAAGGCCCCCAGGTCGTCGGAGGTGAAAGAGAAGGCCAGAAAGCAAATCTCCTCCTGCGCCGCGCTGGCGGTCTCGAGCAAGTGCGCCAGCACGCCATCGTCCGGAGAGAAGTAGGTTTCCACACGCCCCCCGTCCACAGCGAAGACCGGGAAAGGCGTATCGGGGCGCGATGCAGGGCCGAAGAGACCGTCCGTGAACATCTCGTCGAATTCGCGCTGGAAATCGGCCACGGCCTGGGGATTGCGCAGGCGAAGCAGGTTGTTGTTGTCCTGATAGGCACTCTCGGCGGTCAGGTTCATGGAACCCGTCCACACTTCACTCCCGTCCAGAATGAGGAATTTGTGGTGCATGAGCCCCTCGCCCGTATCCGCATGGACGGGGATGCCCGCATCACGCAGAGCCTGGAGTTCCGGCGTATCGGCGTTCTCGGCTTCCACCACCAGCCGGACGCGCAGGCCGCGGCGATGGGCTTCCAGCAAAGCGTTACGCACCGGCCATAAATCGAGGCTGTAAACGGCCAGGTCAACGCTCAGGCGAGCCTGCTCCAGGGCGGCGGTCAGTTCGGCAGCCGGTCCGCCGCGGTAACTGTGGGCCTGTGCTGAAGCGGGGTCGGTGAACCAAACCGCAAGGGCGGAGGTCTCCGCGGGCGCGGGAGCCGCTTCAAGGGGCGTCTGCCACAAGCGCCACCCGTGACGGAATGCAAAGGTCAGCGCGGCAGCCCAAATCAGGAGTATCAGGGCGATGCGCCAGGGAGAGATGCGAAGGGAGGGCATGAGGGTATAATGGATTACGGACGACGGACAACGGACAATGGACGACGGACGACAGACGATGGATGGTAGACCGTGGACGCTCTGACCAACCCGACCAATCCGACCAATCCGACGGATGATGGACGACGGACCACAGACGGCAGACCGTGGACGCTCTGACCACTCCAACCAATCCGACCAATCAGACCAACCCGACCAATCAGACCAACCCGGCCAATCAGACCAACCAGACTAATCCGACCAATCCGACCCACCGCCATGAACAGAGAAACCTACCCCCTTACCATCGGCAGCCTGCGGCGCGAATTACCGCTTTTCGAAGTCGCTCCGGGGCTGCGTATCGCTGTGCTCAACATCCTGGGCGATACGGAACTGACCGAAGAGAGCGCCCGGCTGCTGGCGGCAAAACTCAAGAACGTGGATTTCGACGCCATCGTCACGGCGGAGGCCAAGAGCATCCCGCTGGCACACGCCCTGGCAGTGCAGACGGGCAAGCCCTACGTGGTGCTCCGCAAGACCTACAAGCCGTACATGGGCGTCACGCTCTTTGCCGAAACACTCTCCATCACCACCGGCAGACCGCAAACCCTGTACCTGGACGAGAAAGACCACGAACTGCTCAAAGGGCGCAAGGTGATTCTGCTGGACGATGTCGTCAGCACCGGCTCCACCCTGAAAGGGATGGAAGCCGTGGTAGAGAAGGCCGGAGCCACCGTCGTGGGGCAAGCCGCCATCTGCACCGAGGGCGAAGACCCCGCCGAGTGGGAACACGTCATTGCCCTGGCGCATCTGCCGCTCTTTCGCGAGGCGTAATTCGCGGCAAGGTCACAACCACAATCGGGCGACCGTTCAGGCGGGTGAAGAAAAGCACCCGCTGACGGTCGCCTTTGCATTTCAGGGCGCGCTGCACCTCCGCCGGGGTGAGGGGCGAGCCGCGCTTCTTGACCGTCACCCGCCCGACGTGCCGCTCCCGCAGGTAAGCGCGCAGACGCTTCATCTGAAAGGGCATCCAGGCCTCCACCGGCCAGCAGCGCAAAAAAGGGGAGGAGAGGGGACGTTCGGAGGAGAGGTAAGCAATGGTCGGGTCAATCTGCCAGGCGTCCAGGCGGCGGGCCAGCGTGCGCACCAGGCCGGCGCGCAGTACGGCGGGGTCAGGCTCGCACAGAAAAGCGCCCGGCTCCCCCAGACGGGGCGGAGCAGCCTCAGCCGAAGGGTCAGCGGTCAGGGTGTCTCCGCCGGGCAAGAGGGTCGCCCGCCTGTCCGCCGTGCGACAGGCCCCAAACCACAGGGCGGCTTCCTTCAGTTCCCCCTTCAGCGAGATGAACTCCACCTCACAATCATAGGGGGTCAGTTCCTCCAGCGAGACGCCGGGGGAGATTTTGACGCCCGCGCCGGCAACCCGCGGCAACCAGGAGAACAGCGTCGAAAGCGGCGGAGAATAGTCCCGCACGGAATGAAACCGCCGATGGGCAGCGCGCCGCGCCGGGTCGAAGAAGACGCCCGTGAGAGGGGGGAGGCCGCCCACAGGGAGGGGCGCAGTCGCATCCGCATTGAGGAGGTGCACCCGCCCCCAAAGGCCCAGCGCCTTCAGGTTGGCACGTCCCATCGCCAGGCGAAGGGGGTCGCGGTCAATCCCCAGGGTAGGCGCGGCCTCCGCAAGGTGCAGGGTATCGCCCCCCACCGAGCAACCCACGTCCACCAGGAACTCGTATCCCCCGAAACGGCGGGCGCGGTAGCGGGAAATGAGAGCGGAACTGGCCTGCTCCAGCGCCTCCCGCGTGAAATAGAGGCTGTGCGCCCGTTGAGGGAATTTGCGCTCCGCCTTGCGGCGCAGGATGGCCGTCTCCAGGGCTGGACGCGCTATCTCGCGGGGGAAGGTGCGCTCCAGGATTTGGAGATGCGCCAGAAAATCCTCTTCCCGCGGAGAGAGGGCCTCCGCAACGTGCAGAGCATCCTGCCCCGAGGGGGTGCATAAGGAACGGAAGGCGCTCAAGTCCACAGGAGAATCTCACCCCCTGCCCAGGGAACGGGCGTGCAGGATGTCCACAAAGCGATACACCAGGGATGGGTCAAACAGACGTCCGGCCTGCTCCGAAAGATAGCGTATGGCTTTCTCCCGCGGCCATGCCGGGCGGTAGGGACGCGGCGTGGTGAGGGCATCCCACACATCCACAATCGCAAAGATACGCGCCGAAAGAGGGATTTGTTCGCCTTTCAGCCCCCGCGGATAGCCGCTGCCATCCCAACGCTCGTGATGGGCATAGGGAATTTCGATAGCATCCCGCAGAAAGTGTATCGGTTCCAGCAACTGGCGGGCATATTCGGGATGTCGGCGCATGATTTCCCACTCGGCGTCATCCAATTGGCCATCCTTGAATAAAACAGCATCAGAAATCGCCATCTTGCCAATGTCGTGCAACAGAACGCCACGGCGAATATCAAGCAGACGTTTTTCATCGGGCACGACAAGCCGGGCAAAACCCATCGTCACTTCTAACAACCGCGAGGTGTGTCCCGGCGGCTCCACCCCGCGCAATTCGAGCGCCCGCGCCCAGCCTTCCAGCGTTTGGTCGTAGGCCATCTCCAATTCGAAGTTAAAGCGCTGCAAGCGGTCAAAAAGACGGGAGTTTTCCACAGCAATGGCCGCCTGGGTTGCGAGAGACTCTGCGAATTCCAGCCATTCCCTACCGGGGGAGAACGGCTCAAAGCGATAAATCTCCAACACGCCTTGTAACTCTCCCTTGGCAATCAAGGGCATGCCTACGTAAGTGACGGGAATACGCGTCAAGGCACTGCCATCCAAACGATTTTGCTCCACGGAGAAATCATCTACCACCAGCATCTCTTTTTGCAGGGCGACCTTCCCGCTTAAGGTAAGCCCCAGCCGCACATCTCCGCGAGGGAAGGCGTTGCGCGGCATACCTCGTACCCTGGCATAGCGCAAAGTAGCCGTAGACGAATCGTAGAGCGCCACGGCAGCGGCATCTGCTTCCAATTGGTGTATGACCTGAGTCAAAAACACCCCCAACGTGATGTTGATGTCCATGCTGGATGTAATGGTGGCATCAATGGTACGCAGGGATTGCAGGCGCTGGTAGCCGCGCTGGACATTTTCATAAAGCGAAGCATTTTGTACCGCAATGGCAGCCTGGTCGGCAAGGAGTTCCAGAATGCGCATTTCGGAGGGCTGAAAACGGTGCGGCTCATCGTACCCCACATTGAGTACGCCGACCACATTCCCGCCGATTTTTAGCGGGAAGGAGGCTATTGCCCCCTTGAAGGGGAGATGATAATTTTGAAACAAAGGGTGAGCGCCCGCGTCTTCGACGACGATAGCCTTCCCCGAACGCGCTACCTTAAAGGTAATGCCATCTCGCCTCGGCTCTGCCACGGGACGCTCTATGCCTTCGCCCTGGAAAATTCCCGCGGCGAAACGCAGCCGGCCGTTTTCGTACAGGAAAATATGGGTATTGGCAACTTGCAACAATTTACTGATTTGTTGCAAAATGGCATCGAACACCATCCGGCTGTCCAGCGAAGAGGTAAGTTGCAAGGCTGCCTGCCGCACACTCTCCAATTCCGCCACGCGTTGGCGGGCATCTTGCAGCAAGGAGGAAGTAGCCAGCACCAGCGAGATATGGACGGCCAACTCATCCGCACGGCGAATCTCCTCTTCGGCAAAACTGCGAGACCGATGGAAACCTACCAGCGCCGCTCCGAAGGTCTTACCGTACGCTTTCAGAGGCAGCGCCAGCACGGCGCGTACGGGGAACTTTTCGGCGATATCGCGGCGCAGCAAAGAACTCTCAAAGACGTCTTCCACGGCCAACACCCGATTTTCGCGCAAGACTGCACCGGTGAAAGTGGCGTCCGCCTCGGCCGCATCCATCAACGGATAGGCATCCTCGGCGTAACCAACCGCAACGCCCGGCAAAACTTTGTTCTCTTGCTCGTCCCAGAAAGTCAGATAACAACTGTCCGCATCAAAGGCTTCTTTCAACTGCTCCCCGATAGCGCGCATCACAGCCAATTGCTCATTCTGCTGCAAGGCGATGCGAGTGATACGAGTCATCGCGGCCAGATGGCGAATACGCTCCTGACGCCGGGTAACATCCTGCAAACTCCCTTCCAGAAACAGCCCTGCGCCACCCACACGCGCCAGATGCACGTTGATATCCGCCCAAATGCGCGCCCCATCGTAACATTGCAAACGGGCGATGAAGGAGGCACTATCGCCCTCCGCAACGGGCCAGGAGATATTTTCGTCCTTCGCAAGCCCCAGGTAACGCTCCTGTGCGCCTTGGGCAAGCAAAGTCTCCTCGTCCGGATAGCGCAGGGTGCGTACCAGGGCGGCATTGGCTTTCAGGAGTTTGCCGTCGGGCGTCATAAGGAAAAGAGCCAGAGGAATTTCGTCGAAGAGAAATTGGTAACGGTCTTCCCCCTGCCGCCCTTTGCGGCGCGCCGCGGCGGTTTCTCCGAGGCGGCGGAGGGTATCCATCAGAAGGGGATAATTTTCGGGTTTCTTGGGAAAGTAATCGTCCAGGCCGGCTTTCATCGCCCGCACAGCCGCCATCTCATCCCCCGCGGCGGTGAACATCACTACCGGGCAATGCGGAAAGCGCTCTTTGAGCGCCACGAGTGCCTGGATGCCGTCCGTCCAGGACAAGCGGTACTCAATAATCGCCGCGTCCGGCGCCTCGGCGCGGAGAGCGGCTTCCCATTGGGAGCGGTTCTCCACCGTGACAATTTCCACCCCCGGAAAGGCCTCTTGCACGTGCCGCGCAATCAGCACCCGGTCAGCGGGATTGGCATCTACAAGCAAAAAGCGCGCCATGATACACCACCGTCATTTTCGGGATTCTTTCTCCTGCATCGCTCTCGCAACCCGCCGCCCCATTTCCACGGCAAAATTCGTGCCCCGGTCCCAGGGATACACCTGGCTCATGCTGGCGAAGTACAACCCCGGCAGGGGAGTGCGCACGTCCGGGATGTTGCGCGAATGGTTGACGAAGGGCACCGGCTGGGCGTACCCCGCCCGGAAGAGCCAGGTATCATTGAGCCAGGCGGCGGAAAATTCGGGATTGATGCGCTGAATGGCGGGCAAGAAACGCTCCAGAAGGGCATCTTTGTCGAGGCGGAAGTATTCGTGCTCCACGGGGAGGTAGTCACCGCAATAGACGATGTGTTCGCCGCCGAAATGCTCCGGCGAGACGAAATTGGTGTGCTCCACCAGGGCCAGAAAAGGAAAGCCCGCCGATTTGGGGATGTTGAACCAGTAGTACCCCTGGGGGGAGAGTTGCCGCTTGAGGGAGAGCACCAGTACGACCGCGCCCAAACTCTTGAGGGATTCCAGAGTGCGGAGGTAATCCCGCGGCAGAGCGGGGACAAGGTCTCCCATTCGGGAGGGGGCAGTTGTGCTCAGAATCTGCGCGAATTCCTGGGGCTGCCCACCCGCCCAAAGGGTGAATCCGCCTTTTTCAAGCGGGGTGACGCGCTCCACCGGGGTCTCCAGGCGGATTTCCACGCCCAGGGCGCGCAAGCGGTCGGCGAAATCATCCAGAAATTGCTGAAAGCCGCCCCGGTACGTCCCCAAGCGGGTGGTGCGGGCGTGGATACGCGCCCAAAACCAGGCCATGTTGACCTGTTTGTAGTACGGACCGAATTTGCCTTCCAGCATCGGCTCCCACATGGTCTCGTAGGCGCGCTTTCCGGCGCGGCGTTGCAGCCATTCGTGGGCCGTAACCGCTTCCAGAGCGCGCCAGTTCTTCGTCAGGCGCAGGTAGAGGGCCGCCAGTCCGAAGCGCGCCTTGCTCAGCCCCCATCCCAGGCCGGGGAAAAGGAGCGCCGAAAGGATGGAGTCGAAGGGATACCACCGGTCATTGTGGTACACCACGGTGTAGGGGCGCGGAAAGAGCACCCTGTCGCGCAGGCCGAGGTCATCCATCAATTGCAGCATGTGGGCGTCCGATTGAAACCAGTGGTGGTAGAACTTTTCCACCGACCAGTCCCAATGGGGCTGCCGAAAACCGCCTGCCAGCCCGCCGACGCTCTCTGCGGCCTCGAAAATGACGACTTTACGCCCGGCGCGCGCCAGGTCGTAGGCGGCGCTCATGCCGGTCAGTCCGGCTCCGATGATGGCGGTGGGGGGATTTATTGGTTGCATTGGTTCATTAGTTCATTAGTCGGAGTGGTCGGTTGGTCGGAGTGGTCGGGTAGTCGCCTGGTCGGGGAGCCAGGTAGCCGGGCGGTTGGGGAGTTGGGTGGTTACGTCGTCTGCGTCGCACGCCACACTTGATACGTGACACATGATACCTGACACCCGACCTCGCTGGACAAGCGAAACGCATGTCCTACACCGCACGCCGCCGCACGGTCTACCGTCCACCGTCCGTAGTCTGTCGTCCGTGGTCAGTCGTCCGTCGTCCGCGGTCCATCCTCCACTCCCTGCCACTCGCGGGGAGAGAGGCCCTCCCGCAGGAGGTAGTAGCCGCCCAAGGCCGTGATGGGGACCCACAGGGCTACGTGCAGCACCAGGGTGTAGGCAGCCGCCACGGGAGCGGCGACGCCGGCAGCCTTCAGGACGGCAATCCCCGGAGCGTCGAAAGTCCCCACATAACCGGGGGCGGAGGGCAGGGTAGTCGCCAGGTTGACGATGCCGTTCATCAGCATCAAGGTAAAAAAATCCACCTGAAAGGGGAAGGCGTGCATCACGAACCAGTACTTGCCGGTCTCCAGCAGCCAGATGATGACCGAGGTGAAGAACACCATCAGCGCGTTCCACGGAGAACGCAGCGAGGCCAGCCCGTCCAGAAACTTGTTCATCGTCGCGATGATGCGCGCATGGAAACGTCCCGGCGTCAGGCGGCGCACTACGAGCGTACCCAGACGCTCCGCGGCGAGCGGGAACATGGCTGCCCACAGGAAAACCATCAACGCGGCGGCGAAAATCCCCGCCCCCCACACCGCCAGCGTTTGAATATCGCCCACAAAACCGGATTCGCCCTGCAAGGTCGCCAATTTGGGCAGGTTGAGGAACACAAAGCCCAGCATAACCACCCCGTCGAAGATGCGCTCCACGATGACCGTCGCCAGGGAAGCCGAAATCGGCACTCCGCTGCGCCGTTTGAGCACCACGGCGCGCAGCACTTCCCCGGCGCGGGCCGGATAAATGTTGTTTCCCATGTAGCCAATCGCCACAATCGGGAACATCGTCGCGGTCGGGACGCGCTTCACCGGACGAATGAGGTAATGCCAGCGCCAGGCGCGTATCCACACCGCGACGAAGTACACCGCGATGCCCGGCAGCAGCCAGATGTACTGCGCCGAGCGCATATCCTGCCACACATCCTGCAAATGCAGGCCGCGCAGCGCAAGGTACAAAAACAGGAGGCTGATGAGCACTCCCAGCCAGAATTTCCAACGTTTCATGCGAGGGATTGTATCACGCCGCGTCACACGCGGCTATAATACTTCCATGTTCCGCAAACACTGGGCAAACATCCTGGGGAGCCTCTTTCTGCTGGGGCTGGCAGCCGGCGCGCTGGCCTGGTGGCGCGCCCCCCGCGTGGCCCTGGAATCCCCGCAAAACGGCCTGCTTCCCCGCCAGGACATCCTTATCACCTTCACCGCCCCCATGCAGGCGCAAAGCGTCGCCGAGCGCCTCATCCTGCGACCGGAGCGCCCCGTATCCCTGCGCTGGAAAGACGAACGCACCCTTTTCGTCCATTCCACCTCCCCCTGGCCCGCCGGCGAACGCCTCACAATTGGCATCGGGCAGGGAGCGCGCGCCGCAGGGTGGCCCTCTCTGCCCACCCTGGAGAATACCATCTGGGAGGTGCAGGTCAGCACGCCCTCCCTGCTCTATCTGTGGCCCGAAGACGGCGCGCCGGCCCAACTCTACCGTCTGCATCTTGGAGACGGTTCCACCGAACAACTCACCGGGGAACCCTTCGGACTCACCGGTTTCACCGCCACCGCCGACGGTCTGGAGGTGTATTACGCCACCGTGGAAGGCGACATCTATCATCTGGCGCGGCGCACAGGAGAAACTTCCCTGCTGGTGGATTGCGGCGAGGACGTGTGCGCCAATCCCCAGGTCAGCCCCGATGGAACCTACCTGGCCTGGGAACGCACCCCCGTGAGCGGCCCGCCCCAGGAGGCTGCCCCGCACGTATGGTATCTGCGCCTGGATGGCGGCTCGCCGGCCCCCCTGCCCCCGGAAGATGGCTCCAGCCGCCAGCCCGTATGGAGCAGCGCCAACCGCCTGTGCGTCTACCGCCCCGAACAAGCCCAATTCGCCGTCTGGAACCCCGCCGACGGGAAAATCGTCTCCTGGGACAACCAGACGGGAGAAGAAGGAACCTGGCTCGCCGATAGTACCGCCTTCATCGCCCCCGAAATCACCCTCCTGCCCAACGGCTATCTGGCCCCCAACAGCGGATTTCTCGATTTACCCAGCAGCCACCTGATACGCTATGCCCTGGACGGCGCGCCTCCCCAAGACTTGAGCACAGAAGACCCCGCCGTGGAGGATACCAGCCCTTCCGCCTCGCCCGACGGACGCTACCTCGCCTTCGCCCGCAAATCCCTGCGCCCCGACTCCTGGACTCCGGGGCGGCAGGTCTGGCTGCTGGATTTTTCCACGGGAGCATACCGCCCTCTGACGGTCAGCCCGCTCTACAACCACACCGCTTTCGCCTGGAGTCCCGCTGGAGACCGCCTGGCCTACCTGCGCTCCAACCGCAACGATTTCAGCCAGCCGACCGAAATCTGGCTGGCCGACCTCGCCGGAGAGAAAGCCCCCGTGCGGCTGCTCATCGGGGGCTATGCTCCCCAATGGATACCGTGAGGCCGAAAATAGGGTACAATGCAGGGCAGCAGGACTTCCATGGCCCTGCATCACCTTCACAAGGGAGAAACAACTTGTCATGAGTGAAAAAAACGACCCCAAAAACGTCATCAACGCCTATCGCAAACGGCGGCAAAACACCCTGCCTTTCATCATCGGAGGCGTCGCTGTCGTCCTGGTCATCGTAGGCGTCATTTTGCTGTTCACCTCCTTCAGCAACGGGAATGCCCCCGCCCTGGGAGGCCTGTTTGCCAGCGATACGCCGACCCCCACCGACACCGCCACGCCCACCAACACCGCCACCATGACGGCTACCCCGCCGCCTACCGACACCCCCGCCCCCCCCACCGAAACCGCCACCCCGGAGCCAACTGCCACCCCGGACGCCCCTTTTGTGTATATCGTTCAGGAGAACGATACCTGCTTCGACATCGCCCAGCGTTTCCAGGTGGATTTGCTCTATTTTCTCCAACTCAACCAGTT
>JANTFR010000057.1 GCA_024763355.1 Anaerolineales bacterium | reverse complement strand
TACTGCGATGCAGACCCCATGCCGCTGGAAGGCGCTGAAATCCTGATTGAGGCCAGCGGCGGGTACACGCAAGTGGTCACCACCGATGCCGACGGGTACTTCGGCGTCTGGTTCGACAGCACGCACAGCCCGGTGAAACTGACCGTGATGGCCGATGGCTACGAACTCGGTTCGGCAGCCGGCGTGGTCATGTCGGCCGGCAACACCACCACGCAAGACTTCAGCCTGCGCTGGTTGCAGCCGTGCGTGAGCACGACACCGGAATACTTCGATGTCACCATGGGCCTGACCCAGACCCTCACGCAGACGTTGACCATCTTCAACGATGGCGCAGCCGGAACAGACTTCAGCATCGGGGCTGTCAGCGAACCCTGGCTGGATGTCATGCCGCTGGCGGGCACAATCGCAGCGGATTCCCAGGCCGCGGTGGATGTCATCTTCGATACCAGTGTCTTCACCCAAACCGGGAACTACACTGCGACCTTGATGCTCACAACAGACGACCCAATCACTCCCACCCTGGATGTGCCGGTCTACCTGCATGTGACCATCTACGATATCTACCTGCCTTTTATTGTGAAGACCCCGTAATGCACGGGATGAGGTCGGCATCTCCATGATGCCGACCTGAAGACCCGAAAAGCCCGGCTTCCCCGTGAAGTCGGGCTTTTTGTTATCCTCTATCCAACAAAGAACGAGATGAAATCGGCCTCATCCGGCCGCCTTAACCCAAAAGCCCGATTTCCGGACGGAAATCGGGCTTTTGTTTTGCAGTTCCCAGGCCCCCGGAAAGGAGACAGTCACTTGGGAAGTGACTGTCTCCTTCCGCCTCGCGTTTACTCGACTACCGCTTCCGCCGCTCCGAAGCGGGACTTGAGATACTCCACGATTGGCGGAAGCACCGAGATGAAGATAATCCCCAGGATGACGAACTCGAAATTGTGTTTCACAAAAGGAATGTTGCCGAAGAAATACCCTCCGAACAGGAACAGCGACACCCAGGCCAACCCTCCCACCACATTGTAGGCAATGAAGTGGGAATAGGTCATCGCGCCGACCCCGGCCACGAAGGGCGCAAAGGTGCGGATGATGGGAATGAAGCGCGCCAGGACAATCGTCTTGCCGCCGTGCTTTTCGTAGAAGGCGTGGGTTTTATCGAGATGCTCCTTCTTGAGGAAGCGCACGTTCCCCGAAAAGGCCCGCGGCCCGATGTAATGCCCCACCCAGTAGTTGACCGTATCTCCCCCCACGGCGGCCAGCGCCAGCAAGAGAAACAGGAACTTGACATCCAGCGCGCCCAGGGCGGCAAAAGTGCCGGCCGCAAAGAGCAGGGAATCGCCGGGTAAAAACGGGGTCACCACAAAGCCGGTCTCCATGAAGATGACCAGCAGCAAGAGGGCGTAGGTCCAAAGGCCGTAAGTCTGGATGACCTCGGCGAGGTACACATCCAAATGCAGAAAAATATCAATCAGGGTTGTCAACCAATCCATGCGGTTCGTTTCCTTTTTCTATCGGCAGGGCGATTTCCTCTGAAGCCGCCTCCGCCACATCCACAACGGAATCCCCTCCGCTGCGGCCCAATATCATAACGATAAGCAAACACACGAACACTACCAGCCCCACGCCCCCCGCGCCGAGCCAGCGTATCCATTCAGGCGTTCCCAGCGCATCGCCGAGGCTCAAAACCACCACCCCGGCGTTCCAGGTGCCGTGCAAGGCGACGGCCAGCAGATAGGCCGCGGCCAGGTGGAGATACCGCCGCTTCTCCCAGGCAGAGACCAGGGCGTACCCCACCAGTCCCGAGGCGGCGATGTGCATCAGGGAAGTGCCGGCCCGCCCCAGCATGGTGATGCCCCATTGCGTCCCCGCTGCGGTGGAGAAAAGGCCCTCCAGCAGAGAGAACATCCCCCCGGAGAGCATCCCGGCCAGGAAGCCCTCGGCGGGAGAAATATGCCGTCCCATCAAAACCCACACGCCCAGCGGCTTGAAGAACTCCTCCAGCAACGGAACGGCCACCCCCAGCGCGGCCAGGAGCAGAAAAACCAGCCAGGGGAATTCGGCAAACGCGCTCCGCAAGACCCGCTGCGCCGCCTGCGGATTGCCGGCAGAGAAGGCCAGGCGCCGCCCCAGGGCTTCGAGACGCCCGGCGAGTTGGGGGTGCGCTCCCACGAAGAGAGCCGCCAGCCCAAGACCCGCCACGAGCAGGCCGAGTTCGGCCAGGATGCTGGCAAAAGGCCCCACGCCCAGACCGAGACTCACCAGCCCCCAGCGGCGCTGCGGGGTCAGATGCAGGCGCAGAGAGCGGCTGCCGAGCGAAATCCACCACCATACGGGAACCAGGGCGGCGGTGACGTGGGCCAGCGGAAACAAAACCCAATTCCAGGGGGAACGTCCTTCCACGGCCAGCCCGACCGCCAGCGCCAGCGCAAAGGCCAACGGACCCAGCCAGACAACGTGCCGCTGCACACCCATCCAGGCGGGATGCCAGCGGAGGGAGGCTTCCCGCCCCATCAGGCGGCGCAGGGCATACACCGCCGAGAGCAGGAAAATCGCTCCCACCAGCGCCCCGGAGAGCGCCAGGGCAAACAGTGTAGCCCGCTCCATGCCCGGCAGCAGGTTGCGCAAGGAGGGGAGAAATCCAAAGGTCAGCGCGCCGACGGCCTGCGACCAAAAGAACAACGTGCCTAACAGGCCGAGCGCCAACTGCCCCACGGAGAGCCAGGAGGTGGGAGGCCCGGAAGGGCGGGAATCCGCCGAAAGACTCATTTCTCCTCGATGACGATGTCCAGAATGCGGTCGCCGGGCGGGAGGTTGGGGTTCTGGGCCGGGTCGCGGGGCGTGAGGGCCTCCACCACGTCCATCCCGGAAATCACCTTCCCGAAGACAGTGTATCCGCCGTCCAGTTGGGGCTGGGGGGCGTAGGTGATGAAGAACTGGCTGCCGTTGGTGTTCGGCCCGGCATTCGCCATCCCCACGATACCGGCATCGTCGAAACGCAAACCGTTGTCCGTCTCGTTGGCGAAGGCGTAGCCGGGGCCTCCCAGCCCGGTTCCGGTGGGATCTCCGGCCTGGGCTACGAAACCGGGGATGACGCGGTGGAAGGTGACGCCGTCATACCAGCCCTGCTTCGCCAGGAAGATGAAGTTGTTGACCGCCAGCGGGGATTTGTCGGCGTAGAGTTGCACAACGATATCGCCCTTTTCCGTCTGAATGGTGGCGAAATACTGTTTGGCGGGGTCAATGGTCATTTCGGGGCACTGCTTGAACTGCTCGCCCTCCAGTTTGACCAGTTTCACGATTGCGGAGAGGCTCCACAAGTCGCGCGGCCCGTCGTAGAACTGCCCGTTGATGACCATGGTGGGCGTTCCCTTCAGTCCCAGGGCGATGCCGTCATCCCAGGCCTTCTGCGACAAGGTTTCGTTTTCGGGAGAAGTCAGGTCAGCGGTGAATTTGTCCACGTCCAGCCCCATGTTCCCGGCCTCCTTCACCAGCCAGGACTGAAAAGCATCTACCGGAAGGGCGCTCCACTCCTGCTGCTTGCTGAACAGGGTATCGTGCATCGCCCAGAACTCGCCTTGGGCGCCGGCGGCTTCGGCGGCCTGCGCCGCCAGGCGGGAATTGGGATGGATGCTCACCAGCGGGAAGTGACGGTACACCAAACGCACGTCGTCCGGATAATCGTGTTGTAACTGCCGCAGAAGAGGGGCTGTCTGAGAGCAGTAGGGGCACTGGAAATCACTGTACTCGATAATCGTCACGGCGGCGTCGGCAGGTCCCAGTTGCCAGTCATCCTTTGTAACGGCGGGAAAAGGCGATTCTCCCGTAGGGATGATAGAGCGCGTCACCACCGTGCATCCCGCGGGGGGAGCCTCGCCGTTTTGGGCAGTCTCTTTCGTTGGGGTGGCGGGAACTGCCCTGGGGGTGGGCTGCACCTGCGTAGCCGTAGGCGGCACGGATGTGGCCGTCGCCGCGGGTTGCGCGCCCGATTGACAGGCCGCCAGTACGAGCATGGCTATCCCCAGCACGAGTAACAAAACCGACTTCTTCATACCTGCTCCTTGTGAACTACGCGGCGTATCTGCCGCCGTTGTTTTCATATTGCGCTCGATTGTACCACTACCTCACGGCCCATCTCCCGCCATCGTTTGCAGTTGCCGCCAGGAAGCCACCCAGGCCATCCGCCGCACAAAGGCCCCCACCGAAGGACTTTTCTTCCGCATCAGGCGCACCGCCGCCCCGACCGGGTCTTCCCCTGCCGCCCCCTCCGGTGCGGCGGCGTAGGCCCCGTAGAAGGCAAAATAGGCCTGGTTGAGTTTGCGGAGGTGGTACCCCTGCGCCCAGAAAAAACGGCGGCGCACTTCCATGTACCACTCGGCGCGTTCCACCTGCCCTTCGGCCAGCAGACGGTCTGTCACCACGCGGGTATGGTGCATCTCCCGCTGAAAATCAAAAGCGGGGGGCGCGGTCTCCTGCTCCTCGGAGGCCGGCGGCGGAGGGGAGGGCGGCGGGACACGCTCCGGGTAGTAGGTCTTTATCACCAGCGCGCCGTTCTCCTGCCCCGAAATGGTGGCGACGGTCTCGTTGATGGTACGCATTTCCGGCGAGGCCCCGTATCCTACCCCCAGCGGATGCCAGTCCAGATAGTTGTGCGTCCACTCGTGGGAGACCACCTCGCACACCCAGTTGAGGTCGGTCGATTCCAGCACCATCGTGGGGTACACGCCGATACCGCCCGTGCGCACCACCAGCGCAGATACATTCAGCGCCTTTTCCACCTCCGTTTCCAGATTTTGCACCGCGTCGGGAGAAAGGCGGGGCTGCAAGGAGATATCCGCCTCCTGCCGGATGACCTCCCGCGGAGAAACAATCAAGGCCTGCGGAGGGCGGGTCAAATGAAAGGAAACGGGCGGAATGGGCTGCCCCCCCAATGTCAAACCGTTCCGATAGAGTATCGCACTCACCTGAGATTCCAGCACCACCTCCGCCCAGGGAGCGAGAGTCTCCTTTTGGGTGGTTGCCGCCTGGAAATGGCTACGCAGTTCCTGCAGGGTGCGCTCGTTAAGCGCCTCCTCCGGATTGGAGAGCGCTTCCTGAAGGTACGTCTCGGCCTTGCGGCTCTCCTCCACAGCGGAAAGGTAATCCTCCACCACGGCGGCCCGTTCATCCAGCGGCAGGAAGCGTTCCCCTCCCACCGAGAGCATCTCCCATTTTCCCCACAGCGCGTCCAGCGTCCAACGGGTGAAATCAAATTCCACGGGACGGGTGAAGCGACGCGCCCGCTCCTGGATGCTGTTGGCCTGCAAGACGCTCCCCCCCAGCAAAGCGCCGGACAGCACCAGCAGCGCCAGTATCCCCCCGGTCAGACGCAGATTGAACCTTGTTTTGACACGCATTCGCATTGCGGGCATTGTACCAGATGGGCTATAATCGGTGCGCTATGATATTCTTGATAACCGGAGCGGCGGGCTTTCTCGGCTCGGCGCTCGCCAACACCCTGGCCCGCGAAGGCCACGAAGTGCGTGCCCTGGACGACCTTTCCACGGGCGACCCCAACGCCTTGAGCGGCGAAGTGCTTTTCACCCGCGGAGATGTCAACGACCGCCCCAAACTGTGGACTCTCCTCCAGGGGGTGGATTGCGTCTATCACCTGGCGGCGCGAGTCTCCGTCCCCGAATCCATCCTCTACCCCCGCGAGTACAACGCCGTCAACGTCGGCGGCACGGTCAGCCTGATGGAAGCCATGCGGGACGTGGGCGTGCAGCGCGTCGTGTACGTCTCCTCCGGAGCGGTGTACGGAGACCAGAAGGAGCAGCCCCTCCACGAACAGATGCGCCCCAAGCCGCGCTCGCCTTACGCGGTCTCCAAACTGGCCGGGGAATATTACGTGCGCACCATCGGGGCATTGTGGGGCATCGAAACCGTGGTCTTGCGGGTCTTCAACGCCTACGGGCCGGGGCAGCATCTCCCCGCCTCGCACCCGCCCGTGATTCCCAATTTCCTCAGGCAGGCCCTGCGCGGCGGCACGCTGGTCATGCACGGCGACGGCTCCCAAACCCGAGATTATGTCTACGTGGACGACGTAACGCGGGCGCTGACCGCTGCCGCCACCTCCCCGCAGGCGGTCAACGAAATCATCAACGTAGGCAGCGGCACGGAAAACAGCGTGAAAACACTGGTAGACCTGGTGCTGGCATGCACCCGGCAAAAGGCCACCGTAGTGGAAAACCCCCATACCGCGCCCGGCGTGGCGCGCATGTGCGCCGACCTTTCCCGCGCCCGCAAGTTGCTGGGATACACCCCCCGCGTTTCCCTCGAAGAGGGCCTTCGCCTGACGCTCGCCCGCGACCCGCGCTTTAATCGCGCCCCGACTCGCCCGGCATCCCGCACATAATGGGAGAAAGACCTCCGAGATTTCCGCCAGGAGCCGCGTTGGGAAGCGCAATCGTCTGTACATGCCGCTCCGGGCGAGCATCGCCCCTGCAAAATCTCGGAGGTCTGATTGGTCCTTTGCTTTGGCCTGGGGATGGCTTTGTTGTGAAATATCCAGATGTATGAATAAGGATGTTTAATTCGTTGTCGTAGTAGGGGGTGTGTACAGTGTGGAAAACGACGCAAGAGCGCTCCCTGCCTGCCATACCTGGGGGCGCGGGGCTTTTGCCTCCGCCTGGGTGGGGGGAGATTTGCAGGGAAAGGGAAAAAGTTTTCCACAGCAAGCGGGGGATAAAACACGGCCCTTGTGGAAAACTTTTTTGGCTCTTGACCAGAGTTGCAAAAGCAGCCGGATTATGTGGCGTTTTTCCCCAGCCTCTCCCCAATTGTGGGGGGAATTTGGGGATGTTTGAACACGGGTTATCCCCATTTATCACAGGTTATCCACAGTTTTCAGGTACTTATCCACAGATGCAGTGGAAAATCCCTGTGGATTTATCCCTTGCCAACTCCCCGACTTTGCGCTAAACTTGATTTAGATGATTATCTAACACTCAACAGGAGCATAGCGTGGAACTTTTGTGGGATTACGGCACCGCATACGATTTTTTTGCCAGCATCCATGTGCTGCACAACCCGACGCGGTTTGGGCTGCGCGGCGCGTGGGCTGCGGGGGTACGCTCCCGTCTCTCCGGGCAGGCGCGTAAGACTCTCGAGCGGGCTGAGAAGTCTATCTTTCTCCCTTTGCATTGGATTCACACCCTTCCCCCGCCCAAAGATGCCGCCGTGGTGCTGGATGCGCTGGCGGCGATACCCCCCGCAGAACGTCTCCCCTCCCTGACGTTTTCTTCCTCTATGGAGGAACCGATGCGCTCTCTGCTGCTTTCGGTTGGCGCAAAGGGCACATGGAACGCCGAAGACCTGGCCGCTCTGCGCTCTTTGCGCAAAAAGCGCGAATGGAATACGGGCAAAGACGTTCTGGAGGCGATTCTCTCCGCCTGGGCCGAGCAAGAAACATTCGGCGCGGCGCTGCTCGAAGCCTTGCAAATCTACCACGAGGTTTTCTTCGCTGAGGAAGAAACCCGCATTGCGGAGCCGTTACAATCTGCCATGCAAAAGGCGCAGACCCTGGCAAAAGCCATGCCCTGGCCGCAATTGCTGGAGACGCTCTCGCAGGGGGTGCGTTTCTCTGCGGATACGGATGCCGAAAGTCTCGTCCTGGCGCCCTCCTATTGGACCGCTCCGCTGGTGGTTTTCAATCGTATCGCCCCGCGGCAGTGGCTTCTTCTCTTCGGGGCGCGCCCGGCGGATGCCTCCCTGGTGCCCGGCGAGGTCGTGCCCGACGCCCTTTTGCGCACCCTCAAAGCGCTCAGCGACCCCACCCGCTTGCGGATTCTGCGCTACCTCAGTCAGGAGCCGATGACGCCCAGCGCGCTGGCTCGCAAATTGCGCCTGCGCGCCCCTACGGTGGTACACCACCTTTCCATTTTACGCCTGGCGGGATTGGTGTATCTCAGCGTGGATATTGCCCACCGCAAAAGTGAGCGCTTTTACATGGCGCGTTCCGAGATGGTGCAACAAACCTTTGCCATGCTCAATGCGTTTCTCTCTGGCGGAGAACCGGAGTAACCCCATGCGAAACGTCTTGAAAGTCTATGCGGAGCGTTTGCGCGCCTTTCACCCCAACGCCCGTCTGTACCTCCTCAACGTCGTTCTCTCCGGTGCGGCACTGGGCGTGTTTCGACTTCTCTTCAACTTTTATGCCCTCAGTTTGGGGTTCGATGAGGCCCTCCTGGGACGCCTCATCACCGTCAACAACTTGACCGCCTTGCTTGTTGCCCTGCCTATCGGCTATCTGGCCGACCTGTTGGGGCGCAAGCGTTCCCTGCTGCTCTCCTCCCTGGGAATGATATTTTCTATCATCGGGATGGTGTTGTGGCCCTTCGAAGGGGCCTTTTACGCCATGAACATCCTCTCGGGGGTGGCCCAGAGTTTGGGCGGGGTCACGATGGCTCCCTTTTTGATGGAGAACAGCGGGGAGGAGGAGCGCACTTACCTGTTCAGTTTTTCCTCTGGCTTGCAGATGGCATCTGCCTTTGTGGGGAATTGGCTGGGGGGCTATCTGCCCTCTTGGGTGGGAAACTTCTTTGCGGTCAGCGCGGTGAGCAGCCGCGCCTATGGGGGGGCGCTCTTCCTTGTGGGGGTGGTAGCCGCTTTGGGGGCGGTGCCGCTTCTCTTCCTTCGCACCCCGCGCCTCACCAATACGGAACGCTCCGTCTTTGCCCCGCTCTCTTATGCCGCAGAACACCCCGGCCTTTTGGGGCGTCTTATCGTTCCCATGTGGGTTACATCCATCGGGGCGGGGCTTATCATGCCCTTTATGAACGTCTTCTTTCGGGAGGTGCATCACCAGCCCGACCCGGTGATTGGCTCGCTCTTCGCCTGGGGGTCGCTGGCGATGGGTGTCGGGCTGCTGGTGGCTCCCGCTCTGGCTGACCGGATGGGGAAAATCCAACTTGTGGTTCTCACGCAGGCTTTTTCCATCCCCTTCCTGGCTCTGCTCGGCTTTTCCCCCTGGTTCTGGCTGAGCGCCGGGGCTTACTACGTGCGCCTGGCACTGATGAACATGAGCGGGCCGGTGTACCAGACCTTCGTGATGGAGCATGTGGAAGCGGATGCCCGCGCTACGGTCGCCAGTCTGGTGAGTATGTCGTGGAGTTTCGGGTGGGCGTTCAGCCCTGTGGTGAGCGGCTGGCTGCAAGTGCGCTACGGCTTTGGCCCCCCCTTCGCAGGGACGATTACCCTCTACACCCTGGCGGTCTTCCTGTATTGGAAGTTCTTCTGGCCCCGCGGCGAGTCTGCCGTCTCGCGCCCCCTCCCCGCCGCCGACTGAATAGTCTACCCCCACCCTGTTCCCCAAAAAGGCCGCAAAGCGGCCTTCCCGCACAAGCCGGGGACTTCGAGTCCCCGGCTTGTGCGATTCCCGCGTTTACCTTTCTCCTACGTTTCGTTAACCTTCTTTCTATATCGAGAGTCTATGATGAAACACGGATGCAGTCATTCCGCTGTACCTGCATCCGCGCAACATATCGGTATCATCGGAGGAAACCCCCATGGATTTGAACAAATACACCCAAAAATCGCAAGAAGCCCTGTTTGCCGCCCAACAGTTGGCGCAGGATTACAACCATCAGACTATTGAACCGGCGCACCTGCTGCTGGCCTTGTTGCAGCAAGACCAGGGCGTGGTGCCCGCTATCGTTACCAAAGTGGCCGGTGATGTGGCTGCCCTGCGCGAGGATGTGCGCTCCGATTTGGAACGCCGCCCCCGCGTCCAGGGCGCCAACATGGAGGTCGGCCTGAGCCGTGCCGCCGCGGACGTGCTCCAGGCCGCCGAGCGCTACGCCAAGGGGATGCGCGACGAATACGTCTCCACCGAGCACGTCCTTCTCGGCCTGACCGAGAGCGTGGAGGGCAAGCGCCTGGCGCAGTACGGCCTCACCAAGGACTCCATCCTGAAGGCCATGGCCGAGGTGCGCGGCACCCAGCGCGTCACCAGCCAGAACCCGGAAGACACCTATCAGTCCCTGGAAAAATACGGACGCGACCTGACCGCCCTGGCGCGGCAGGGCAAACTTGACCCCGTGATTGGCCGCGACGAGGAAATCCGCCGCGTCATCCAGATTTTGAGCCGCCGCACCAAGAACAATCCGGCTCTCATCGGCGAGCCGGGCGTCGGCAAGACGGCCATCGTCGAGGGGCTGGCGCAGCGCATCGTCAAGGGCGACGTGCCCGAAGGCCTGAAGCACAAGCGCATCGTCCAGTTGGATATGTCCGCCCTGGTGGCGGGAGCCAAGTTCCGGGGTGAGTTCGAGGAGCGCCTGAAGGCCGTCCTCAAGGAAATCACCGAATCGGAAGGTGAAATCATCCTCTTCCTGGACGAAATGCACACCGTGGTCGGTGCGGGCAAGGCCGAAGGTGCCATGGATGCCGGCAACATGCTCAAACCGATGCTGGCGCGCGGCGAACTCCACATGATTGGCGCGACCACGCTGGACGAGTACCGCAAGTACATCGAAAAAGACCCCGCCCTGGAGCGCCGCTTCCAGCCCGTGCTGGTGGAAGAACCCAGCGTGGAGGACACCATCAGCATCCTGCGCGGCCTGAAGGAGCGCTACGAAATCCATCATGGCGTGCGCATCACCGATTCGGCGGTGATTGCCGCGGCTACCCTCAGCCACCGCTACATCTCCGACCGGCATCTGCCCGACAAAGCCATCGACCTGATTGACGAGGCCGCCGCCCGCCTGCGTACCGAGATTGACTCCAAGCCCCAGGCCCTGGACGAGGTGGACCGCGCCATCATGCAACTGGAAATCGAGCGCGAGGCCCTCAAGAAGGAGCGCGACAAGGCCTCCAAAGAGCGCCTCAAGAAAATCGAGCAGGAACTGGCCGACCTGCGCGAGCGGGCCAATCACCTCCATGCCCGCTGGCAGGAGGAGAAAAAAGCCATTGCCTCCCTGCGCGAGACCAAAGAGCGCATTGAGCAGGTCCGCCTGGAAATCGAGCGCGCCGAGCGTCAGGCCGACCTGGAGAAGGTCGCCCGCCTGCGCTACGGCGAACTGCCCGCCCTGGAGAAGCAACTGACGGCGCAGGAAGCCCGCATCAAGCAATTACAATCCGAGGGCGCGCTCCTCAAAGAAGAAGTGGATGCCGAAGAAATCGCCCGCGTGGTCGCCAATTGGACCGGTATCCCCGTGGACAAACTTCTGGAGGGCGAGACCCAGAAACTCCTCCACATGGAGGAGAACCTGCACAAGCGCGTCGTCGGCCAGGACGAGGCCATCCGCGTCGTCTCCAACGCCGTGCGCCGCGCCCGCGCCGGCCTGCAAGACCCCAACCGCCCCATCGGTTCCTTCATCTTCCTCGGCCCGACCGGCGTCGGCAAGACCGAACTGGCCCGCTCCCTGGCGGAATTTCTCTTCGACGACGAGCACGCCATGGTGCGGATTGACATGAGCGAGTATCAGGAGCGGCACACCGTCAGCCGCCTGATTGGCGCGCCCCCCGGCTACGTGGGCTACGACGAAGGCGGTCAACTCACCGAGGCCGTCCGCCGCCGCCCCTACAGCGTGGTGCTCTTCGACGAAATCGAAAAGGCCCACCGCGATGTCTTCAATGTCCTCCTGCAACTCCTGGACGATGGCCGCCTGACCGACGGGCAGGGGCGCACGGTGGACTTCCGCAACACAGTGGTCATTATGACCTCCAACCTGGGCAACACTCTCTGGGAAGGCGGACGCGAAGTGAGCCGCGAGGAAATCACCCGCGTTTTGCAGCAGCACTTCCGCCCCGAGTTTCTCAACCGGATTGACGAGATTGTGGTCTTCCACCCCCTGCGGAAGGAGCACCTGGCGGGTATCGTGGACATCCAGTTGCGCCGCGTGGCCTCTCTCCTGGCCGAGAAGGGCTTCGGCCTGGAGGTCACCGAGGCGGCCCGCGAGTACCTCGCCGAAGTTGGCTACGACCCGGACTTCGGCGCCCGGCCGCTCAAGCGCGCCATCCAGCGCGAATTGCAGGACCCCCTGGCGTTGCGCGTCCTGGCCGGCGACTTCCGCGAGGGCGACACCATCCGCGTCGACCGCGGCCCCGACGGGCTGACCTTCACCGCCGTGCGTACCGCCGTCCCTGAGGACGAGGCGCCGGAGGTTGTCGAAGGCGAAGTAGTGGCGTAATCTGAAACACCAAAAAATCCCCGACCCAAACGGGCCGGGGATTTTTTTATGCGGGGAGCTTGTCCTACCTTCGCCACGCTCCCTGCGGGACGGGTGCTGGCACCTGACAGGGCGTTTCTGCCCGTTCTGTTTGCCTGGAGCCAACAGCATCGATTGACTTTCGGTCTCAGGTATGCAAAAATACAGATGGCTGAGTATTGTCCCGGTGCATGGGAGCCATGGAGGCAACAGGAGGTGTTACCATGTGCAAGAGGTGGACTGACCGGCTGACCGGGGGCGTCCTTGGATGGCTGGCGCTGTGCGCGTTGGCCTTTACGGCAGGCTGTAACCTGTTGTCCAGGAACGCGCAAACAGCGCGAGTGGGGGTCTGTGCGCGTACCATCACCCCGCAAGACTTGGGGATGCAGATAGAAGCCGTGTCCCAATTGCCTTTTGTAACCCGTGAAGGCGCGCAAATTCGAGTCGAAATCATGGGTTCAAAGCGTGCCCAGGCCTACGCTGAGGACCTTTTGTCTGGGACTACTGTGTGTACCGAGCCACTGCCTGAGTCCGTGGCAACGGTATTGCAGCAGGCCAGAGAGACCCTGCAGGCTGGGGACCAGGCCGGCGCGTTGGAAATCATCCGCACTTTGCTTGGCCAGACCAGTTCGGGCGTGCGTCCGCTCGGTCTGATGCGTGTGCGCGCCCAAACCCACGCAGATTGGAGAGCGAGGATTGGTGCGACCATCCAGTTCGCCGAAGAACTGGCCTTGCAAGGTGACCAGGCGGCTTACGACAATCTGATGCAGGAGGTGGGGGAGTATTTCGACCAGCAGGCATCCGCGGCGCTGGAAGAGGCCGGCTTTGATGAAACCCTGCGTATTGCAGAAGACGCGCTTTTGTTGGGCCGTGACCGGGTCTTTCAGCAGGCCAGCAATCGCTTGAAAGATGCTGCCCGGCAAGAATTGGAAGAGGCCATCAAGGATTTTGACCCCTGCCTGCCCAACCCGGATGTTTTGGAAAACAGCATCAAGGATTTACTCAACGCTCTGGCCAAAGCCCAGTTTTTTGGCGCAGCCGATGGCACCGGTTTATCCGAGCAGGCCAGTGCCCTGGCTGAGCAGGGGATTGCCAACCTGGAAAGCCTGGCGCGCGGGGAGCAGCCAGCCTGCGCTTTGGGCGGCACCTTTTCACTCGATGGGGCCAGCGGCTTTGCACAGGCCACGGGGACGCTACACTCCTGTCAGGGGATGGGCGGTCCCTGGGAGGGGACCTTGCAGTTGACGTACAACGATGGCGAGGGCATTGGCATCTGTTCAGGCAATGCGACGTGGAGTTTTTCCCTGGAGGATGGAGAATTGGACTTTAGACAAAAATGATACTCTCCTGGCGTGAGCCGGGCGACGATGAACACCTTACCAAAGCAAAAAACGAGCCGATTTGGGCGTCAGGAA
>JANTFR010000056.1 GCA_024763355.1 Anaerolineales bacterium | reverse complement strand
GATGGCAACGCCAAGCAGGAGATAAAGCAGGAGGGCGCTCCCCAACAACGGTTTATACGCCCACATGCGGGTATGCTGCCAGAAAGCGTAAGCAAACGCCCCCACAGGCGGTGCCAGCGCCACCCACCCGACCACGAGGGTGCGCCAGTGTGTCGTGAGATTCCGCCGGGAGAAGAGGTGCGCGCCACGCAGCACCAAAGGGAAGGAAAAGACCGCCATCCCCAGAGAGGCCCAGAAAAGCGGGCTGGCTTCCGGAAGGATGGGAGGCACAAGGTGAGCGGCATCCAGGAAATGGGAGCGGGCAGCCACCAAACCGGTGGAGAGCAAGCCCCCAAACATCCACAGGTCACTCCACGTTGGAACCCAGGCCCCGCCGGCGTTTCCTTGACGATATAGCCAGAACATCCACACCATGGGGACGCTGCCGACAACCGCGAGGGTCAAACTGCCCAGCGCATAGCGGAGAGGAGGAGAAAACGTCCTTTCCCGCCGCCACTGCCACAAGATGTAAGCGGCTACCAACGAACTTTCCGTCCCAAGGTACAACAAACCGTAGGCGTGTACCCAGGGCAACAGAGCAGATACGCCTCCCCAAAGCAAGAAGAAGCGCGGGGAGATTTCCCAAGCCGCCAGCAAGCCTCCCACCGAGAAAATGACCAGCGCAGATAGCAAAGTGTACATGCGCGCTTCCTGGGCGTAGTACACATCAAAGGAGGAAAAAGCGGATAGCAAGCCAACGAACAAAGCAGGGCGCACCCCCCACCAGCGGCGCGTCATCCACATGAGGGCGGCAACCGCAAGCAAGGAGAACACGGCGCTCAAAAGCCGCAGGTTCGCTTCCGTAAGGGGCAGAACTTTCAGAGAAACTTTCAAGAGCAGGTAATACAAGACCGGATGAGGGTCGAAACGCGGCAGGGCGAGAATCTCTTTGAAGGGAAGACGCGTTACATCCCACGACCAGGCCTCATCAAGGAACAGTCCCTGACTGCCCAACCCCGGCAGGCGCAAGAAGAGCGCCAGCGCCCAGACCAGCACGCCCGCCCACAAGGAGGAGATACGGAAAAAGTCGCGAAAGTTCTTCACGGGAGATTCAACAGGAATGACGAGCCAGCATCCTTCGGAGAGCGCAAAGCGGCGTAACAGCCACATCTCTGGCACTGCGGTCTTCGGAGCGGCGGGACAGTCAAGAGCGTTACCGGGTGGCGAGGGGCAAGAACACTTCGGCAATCTGCCAGCCGATGAAGGGACGCGGCGGGGTGTAGCGGGTGTTCCAGATGAGGGGTTTCATCGTGGCGGTGTAATTCGTCAGGTAGGAGGTGTAGGTGCGTCCGTCCAGCCCCGTCCAGACCTCATGCGCCCAGCCTGGGGTGAGGGCACCCTCCTCTCCCCAGGGGCCGCCGGGGGCAGGGCCAAAGCGATATTTCTCCCCGCTGGCCGCGCCGGCGCCGGCGCGGTTGTAAATCAGGTAGAAACCGCCGTTGGCCTGCAGGATGGTAGGGCTTTCCGGCATACCGCTTTCCAGGGTCAGGATACTGCCAAAATCCTGCCAGGGGCCGGTGAGGGCCGAGGCAGTCGCCATCCCGACGATGCCGCCATCCACGTCGCGGCCTGTGTATAGCAGGTAGTACAGGTCGTCCAGGCGAAAGACGTGAGGGTCGCGCATATCCGCCCAGGTTCCCGCACTCCATACCGCGCTTGTATGGGTGGGTGTGAATACAAAGGTAGTGTCTACCTGCCAGGAAGCAGGGTCAGCCGGGTCGGTGGAGGTCGCCAGGGCAATGCGTTGGGTAATGGTGGATTCCACGCTGGTGTAGAACATGTAGTACACCCCATTCTCGAGATATACATCCGGCGCCCAAATAACGCTCTCCACCCAGGGCAAGGAGGGACGCTGCGCCAGAATGGGGTCAAGAGTCGTCCAGGTGCACAAGTCGGGGGAAACGCCATAGGCAAAGTGCGTGTTGTCGGTGGTGTCAATTCCCGCCAGGTAATATTGGCCGTCAAAGGTGAAAACGGCATGGTCTTTGAGGCCGAAATCGGCGGGGAACCAGCCCAACTCGTCGCAGGGCGGGGTTTGGGCAGCAACATCCGAGGGAGGAAAACCAATCAGGAGGGCAAGCCCCCCCACAACAGCGGTCAGAATCCAGGCGAGTACACTCTTCCGGAGGGGCACGTCAAAGGGCATTTTCCTCTCCGGGAGCAGACAAGAGACGGATTTCCAGCCATCGAGCCAGAAACGCGGCGTCAAATCCTATCAGAAAATAATCGAAAGGCAGTCGAAAGCGAATGCGGGGGAAGAAAAAGGCAGTGGCAAAGGCGCTGGCAAGGTAAATGCTCCCCCACAGCCAGTCGAGGGGACGCAAGGGAAACCGCCGGGCGGAGGCAATCCGCCATACGGCGAGCAAGAGCAGGGGAGCGTAGGTGAACAGCATCACCAAATCCCGCAACGCGGAGGCCTCCGAGGTGGTGACCAGGTCGTTGCGGTAGTGGAAATAGGTGAGCACTTTGAGGGTGTAGAGACGCAGGGCAGAGGCCGGGTGCCGACGAATGTACCCCCAGGCCTGACTACGGTAATAGCGGTCGCGGGAGATTTCATCCAGGCCAGAGGCCGCCTCGCGGTATCTGGAGATGTCAATAGTGGTGCCGCCGTTGGGGGTGGTGTTCTCGTTGTTCCCCACGAGGAAATTTTCGCCGCCGTTGGTGGATACGAACACGAAAGCACCGAAAACGCGGTAGTTTCGGGCGCTCCAGAGGGCCAGGAGCAAGGAGGCCGTCACGGTGAAGGCGGCCAGACGAGACCAGGGGATGCGAAAGCGCCATCCCCAAAGGAGGGCAACCGGCAAGACCACGCCCAGCAAGGGTACACTCAGTACAGCCCAACCAAAGAGCGCACCGGCGAACAGCCCCCATCCGGTACGGGCAGAAGGCGCGCTCAGTCCATACAAACTCCAGAGCAACAGGCAGGCGGCCAGCGTCTGGGGGTAGAGGGTACCGGCGGTAAAGAAAAGCACCACATAGACGCCCGCTATCCCTGCGGCAAGCAGACCTGCCAGGGGGGAAGCATCGCGTGCGAGCCAGATGGACAGTCCCCACAGGGTCGCCGCGAAGAGAGCAACGTTGGCAAGGCGCAATACCCACACCGGCGCGCCCAAAATTCGGAACAAGGCCAGGAAAAAGACGTACCCCGGCGGGCGGTAAGCGGTAGGCGTGGTTCCATCCAGCGTATAGCGCCCGGTGGTGGCGAGATTGTCCGCCAGCGTCAAGTATTCCCGTTCGTCGGGGAGAAATCGCAACGTGTTCCCCAGGTGATGGGAATACAGCAGCCCCCCCAGGAGGAACAGCGCCAGCAGCGCCAGGGTAAACGCCGAGGCATTTTCGTTCAGGGTGCGCACCAATCGGCGCACCGAAGAAGGAGGCGATGTAGTCACGGTGGCTTAGGGGGCAATGTCAAAGTAGACGGGCGAAGCAACTTCCAATTCAGGGCCGGTGGAGAGAGGAATTTCCTGCCCATATTTGTCGTACACGGCGGTGACGTTAACTGGCAGAGCGATAACCTGCGGCGATTCGTCCACAGACCAGAGTACCCACGTCTGACCGCCAACAGGGGAGGAAAAGATATATCCCTGCACGCCGGGGAAAGTATCCACCACCCCGGTCAGGAGCATCCCATCCAGTTTGTGATTCAGATATTGAAAAGCATAGAAGGCCGGGTCGGGATTATTCAAGTCTCTCCCCACCATACTGGCATAGCGCCACGCCTGGCCTTCAAAGTCGTACCAGATAGTGCCTGCCAGCCCCAAAGCCCAATTCTGCACAAAACGACGCACCACATAATCAGCCTGTGCTTCGTAAAAAACGTCCTGAGGGGGGATGCAATCCTGCTTGTTCCATTCGGGGCACAGCAGCGAGGTTTCGGTCAGGAAAAGGGGTTTGTCCACCTCGTAGCGAGCCATCACTTCACGCAAATAGTTTATCTTGCCAACAACTACTCCGCCTCGCGCCGCCCATGCCGGGTATAGCGCGTCCATCAACAAAGACTCTTGCACAAAAGGTGGATAACCATGGAAATTGACAAAATCGAGGTAGTCCCCACCCCCATTACGCATCATTCCTTCGAAAAAAGTGGCAGAGCGGCAGTCCGCTCCCTCCGGCGGATGGGTGGGGTCGCAATCCAGGAGAAGGCCGCCATTGAGTACCTGCGCCTGCGGGTCGGCGGCTTTGATGGCCGGATAGACGACCTTGAGCATTTCGGCGTAATACTCTCCGCCGTAATACGGGGCATCTTTATCTCCCCAGCAGCCAAGAGAACTGTTGGCAGGCACCAGGGAGGGGTCCACGTCAGGTTCGTTGCCCAGTTCCCAATAATGAACGTTGTAAGGCGATGCGCTGTATCGCTGCACGAGTTGGGTCATAAAATTCGCAAAGGCGGGGAACTGCTCCGCCGCAATGGGACCGCAGGCAATACCATATCGCTGCTGCGCCCATAACGGCGTGCCGCGCACAACCAGAATGATTTCCACACCCTGGGCAGAGAGGGCCTCCAAAGCGGCATCCATGCCGGACAACACGTCCCAACGGTACACGCCATCCTGAGGTTCGACGGCATCCCACAAGACGCTGCCGTAGCGCACCACTCGCGCCCCCGATTGGGCAAGGAGAGTCAGCACACGGTCATCCGTTGGATGGCGCGGTTCGACGCCGAAAAGAGGCATGCGCATTTCCGGCGGCAGGGTAGGAGTAGGCCAGGGTTGCGTGGCAAGAGGCTCTGAGGCCTGCATGCTCGTCGGCATAGGAGAAACAGCGGGAGCAGCCGTTGCCGCAGACAAGGGAGGAGTATCCTCGCTTGCCGAGGGCTCCTCCCCTGTCGCATCGTTCACTACTGAGAAACGACTGCATCCACCAAGAACAATTATCCACACCAGGGATGCAAGAACCAGCCAAAGGGAATGTCGCAATTTCATCAAGCAGACTCCTCACAGGATTAAGCGGGGCTTTTCATCCGTGGGGGCAAAAAAATGCTTCTCAAGGCACTTCAATATACCTGGGGTGCTTAACGCTCAACGTATCCGTCGTAACCGAAAGCGGGTTGCCCAGTTCGTCGTATATTTGCGTGTAACCTCCGGGAAGCGCCAGTTCATGTTCCGCATTGTCAACAGCCCATACCACCCATACGGAGGTATCATCCGGCTTGCGGAAGATATAGCCCCGCAAGGCCGGGTCCAAACCGGAGGGCTGTCCGGTGTATTGCACTTCATTCAGTTCTGCGGTGATGAACTTGTAGGCATCGTAAGCCGAGGTAGGATTGCTGGTGCCTTCTATAAGTCCGCCATTACGCCAGCCTCCGCCATCCAGGGTGTACCACACGCTGCCCATGAAATCGTTGGCAAGGGAACGGGTGTAGAGCCACACAACGTAATCGGCCTTGGCCTCTTCGTAAGCGGCGACGGGAGGGGAGCACTCTGTCGGATTCCACTCCGGGCACAACAAAGCGCCTTCGGTATCTAACAGGGGTTTGTCCACCCCATACTGCTGCATAACATCCCGCAAGAAAGCCGCTTTGCCCAACACTACCCCGCCGCGCTGGTCCCATCCCGGATGCGTCTCATCCCAAATGAGGCCGCCAGAGAAATATGGATACCCATGGAAGTTGACTATGTCCAGGTAATCTCCGCCGCCATTGCGCAGGATGCCCTCGAGGAATTTGGCAGGCAGTTTATGACTGTCGGGGGTGCAATCCGGGTCGGCAGGGTCGCAATCCAGCAGCAAGCCGCCATTGAGCACCTGAGCATCGGGGTCCATCGCCTTGATAGCAGGATACACCACTTTGAGCATATCTGCGTAGTATCCGCCTCCATAGTACGGGTCCTCGTCGTCACCCCAGCAGCCGAATCCCAAATCGGGGGGCACAAGGCTGGGGTCAACATCCGGCTCGTTGCCCAATTCCCAGTAGCGAATGTTGTAGGGCGAATCGCCGTATTTTTGCACAACCGCCTGCATGAAAGCGGCATAATCGTTCAGCGCTTCCTGCGCGGGAGGCCCGCAAGTCACTCCCTCATATTTTTGCGCCCAGGTGGGGGTATTAAGCACCACGGCGATAGCATACATGTGGTTAGTCGCAATGTTCAACAAACTGGCCTCCGGCACACTGCTCCAATCGTAAGTGTGCTGTCCATTGACAGGGGGGTCAGGTTCGATTTTGCTCCAGTCAAAAGCCGCGATACGCACCCAGGAAACGCGCCCATCCTTTGCCAGTTGAATCAGGGTAGGGTCGGTAAAATCCGCCACATGTGCCCCAAACACCGTCGGCGGGGGCGGGAAGTTGCGCATGACCAGAGGTAAATAGACGTTAGACGCTTCCGCCTCGGCTGCCAGGGAAGGGGAATAATGCCACAACCCCAACATCCCCAGGAAAAATGTAACGCTCCCAAAGGCAATGATAACGGCTAAAGATTTTCGTATTGACTGCATAGGACACTCCAAACCGACAAAATTTGATTTACAACGCAGGCAACGCGGGCATAGGAACCCCGCACAAGGGGATATGATACCAGAAAAACATCAGGCGGATGCACGTGTGCATCCGCCTGATGGGAATCTCCAACCATGAGTCAGAGTCAGGACAAGACAAAGCCTTGTCCCCCTATCTCATCTCTTAGAACATCTGAGCGTTAATCGCCTCCAGCGCATCGCGAGAAGGCCGCAAGTCCTTTTCCGTAAGGCGGTTAAGGGCATAATCGGGCAGGTTGTGGATGTCCGCCAGGGTGGGCTGCCCCGGATTGATGTAAATCAGCCCGGTCAGCATCAGATTGTTGCGGTAGTTCTCGTCCAACATCTGGATAGCATCCACGCGGCTGGTGGGGTCGTAATCGCGGTCCAGTTTTTTGAGCAGGATGTGGGAACCGTCGTGCATGGTGACATCTTTGATTTCGCCCGGCTCGAAAGCCTCCTCAATCATGATTTCTTCCCGCGCGGGGATGAAAGAGATGTCGTGCAACGGAGTCTCGTGCTCCTTGCCCCAACTGTAAGAGTGGTAACTGCCCTCCCGGTTGTTGAAACTGACGCACGGACTGATGATGTCAATAACAGCCAACCCGCGATGCTGGATGGCCGCCTTGAGCAATTCCTTGACCTGCTTGGGGTCGCCGGCAAAGGAGCGGGCCACGAAAGACGCGCCCCCGATGACGGCCTCCATGCAGAGGTCCACCGGCATATAAGGGTTGGTGCCCTGTTTTTTGAGGGTCAGGCCCTTCTCCGCGGTTGCGGAAAATTGCCCTTTCGTCAAGCCGTACACGCCGTTATTCTCGATGATGTAGACCATATCCAGGTTACGGCGGACGACGTATTTGAACTGCCCCATCCCGATGCTGGCCGAGTCACCGTCGCCGCTGACGCCCAAGCCCTTGAGAGTCACGTCGGCCAGGAGGGCGCCGGTAGCCAGGGAAGGCATCCGCCCGTGCAAACCGTTGAAACCGAAGGAGCGGCTCAAGAAATAGGTCGGGCTTTTACTGGAGCAGCCGATGCCGCTAAATTTGACAATGTTTTCAGGGACGATATCCAGTTCATAGGCCGCGGCGATAATCTGACTGGCGATAGAGTTGTGCCCACACCCCTGACACAGGGTGCTGGGTGCGCCGCGGTACTGCTGTTTCGTCAATCCTGCACGATTGGTTCTTGTCGCCATTTTATTTTGCCTCCTGGGCCATAATTTGCTCGCGGACCCAACGCGCTGTCATCGGCAATCCATCAATGTGTGCCACAGAAACCATCTTCTCCGCCTGGTCCGGCAGATGCATGGTCATAATCTGATGCAATTGTCCATCGCGATTCAACTCCACAACATACACCCGCTTGTGACTGCGGACGAAATCATCCAGGTGGTGCGAACACGGCAAGGCGCGCACCCGCATGAAATCGGTCGGGATACCGGCGGCCATCAACTGGTCGCGTGCTTCCATGATGGCATCTTCCGTAGTTCCGAAGCCAACCAGGCCAATCTCCGCGCCACCCTCGGCTTCGTACACTACCGGCAAGGGCATTAACTCGCGAGCAACATCATATTTTTGCTTGATGCGGTTCTGCGTGCGCTCCCAGGTCTCCGGGTCTTCACTGTAACGGGCATAATCATCATGACCGGTGCCGCGGGTGAAGTACGCGCTGCGCTGATGACGATTGCCAGGCACGGTTCGGTAAGGGATACCATCGCCGTCCACATCCACGTAGCGGCCCCATTCCACCTTGAATTTCTCGGCAAATTGTTCCAGGTCGTCTTCCCACAAAATTTTTCCGCGGTCCATCGGCTCAGTGGGATATTCGAAGGGCTTGGTCATCCACTGATTCATGCCCAAATCCAGGTCGCTGAGAACAAAGACAGGCGCCTGAATCCGCTCCGCGATGTCGAAAGCCCGCCAGCCGAATTCAAAAGCCTCGGTGGGATTGGCCGGCATCAAGATAGCGTTGTTCGTATCGCCGTGCCCCAGGAAGAAGAGCATGGTCAGGTCGCCCTGGCCGGTGCGGGTAGGCAGGCCGGTGCTGGGGCCGACGCGGGCCACATCCCAAATCACTACCGGCACTTCGGCAGCGTAGGCCAGGCCGACGAATTCCGTCATCAAACTGATGCCGGGGCCAGAGGTGGAGGTCATGGAGCGCAGGCCGGCCCAGCCCGCCCCAATCGCCATGCCGACAGCGGCCAGTTCGTCCTCTGCCTGCACCACGGCAAAGGTGTGCTTGCCGTCCTTGTCCTTGCGGAGTTTGGGCAGGTATTCGTTCAGAGTCTCAGCCAGGCTGGAAGCCGGGGTAATGGGATACCAGCCCACGAACTGCACCCCTCCGTAGATAGACCCCAAAGCAGCGGCCACGTTGCCGTCTGTCATGATGTAGCCATCGGTTTTATTCATCGGGGCGACCATGTAGGGGTCTTTCTTTTCCAGATTTTCGGCAGCCCATTGTGCGGCGGCTTCCACCACGCCCATGTTGAGCGCAATGGGTTTTTCTTTGCCCTTAAAGTGGAAATCCAGAGCGAAGCGGATTTTTTCCATATCGATGCCCAACATCTGGGCCAGAACGCCCACATACACCATGTTGGCTACGTAACTCCGCAGACTGGAAGGCGCGCCCGAGGCTTTCGCCAATTTTTTAACCGGCATCGGATAGGTCACAATATCATCCCGACCAATCGCCAGACGGATGCTGTCATCATAAAACAGCACGCCGCCGGGAGATACATCTGCCACATCACGGGCAAAACTGGCCGGGTTCATGGCGACCACGATTTCGTGCTCATCGCGACGCGCCAGATAGCCATCCTTGCTGATACGGATGGTAAACCAGGTAGGCAAACCCTGAATGTTCGAAGGGAACAGGTTTTTTCCCTCCACAGGCACGCCCATCTTGAAAACCGCCCGCATCAGGGTTGTATTGGATGTCTGGCTGCCGGAGCCATTGACCGTTCCCACCGTGATGGAAAAATCGTTGACGACAGGCTCCATTCCTTCCGGCAAGACCAGTTTCTCCGAAGGTTGTGCAGTTGTCATGGAAAATCTCCTTCCTGAAATCACTTACAGAATGTTTAGGATAAAGGACGTCCTCAGGAAAACATCCTTTCCACATGAGTTAGTGCCTATCCGAAAAAAATCGCGGTGTTGAGACAGGTTCAAAAGCCTGCCCTCGGATAGATTAAAACAGCAACAAAAAACCGCCACCTGCGCAACTACACGGGGCGGTGATGCAACAAATCCTTGTGCTCTATAAGCGCCTGCAAGCCTTTCTCGAAATCTCCTTTCTCGATGGCATTTACCATTTCCTGGTGATATTGCCACACCTGGCGAAGATAATCGTAATCGGCGTACAGGTTCAGGCCAAACGATTCATAGGCATCCCAAAAGGCCTCGAGCAGCCCCAGAACAAAGGGATTTTCTAACTTGCGGTAAATTGCCATGTGCAATTCCCGATGCTCTTCATGAGGAATGCGCACGGGGGTGCCATTCAATTTTTCCCAGGCCCGCTCCATCAACGTTTGCAGGTAAGCGTGGTCTTCCGGTTCCAGAAGAGAGACGGAGCGATACCAATAAGCCTGCTCCAATTGGTTACGCAAATCGGCGTAATACTCGAAGTACTCTCTGTCCAGGTGAATGGCATATACCAGGCTGAGACGGACGGCAGGCGCAAAGGAATAGGGCAAACGACGAATCCCCAGGCGGGGGCGTACATCCACCAGGTCCAGGGCACGCGCTACTTCCAAATGTTCGCGCAATTTGGATACGCTCACATCCAGGTCTGCGCTCATATCCTGAAGCGAGGGCAATTTTGCTTGCTCGCCTCCCTCTCCATTGGGGACTTGCGCCAGATAACGCAAAAAATCAACGGTTCCTTGCTGCATGAATGGCTGTTTTCCTCAAATAACCACAGAGAACGGCTGCCTTGACAATTTTACTTGCATTAGTAGCATTAATCCTATTAATCTGGATTTACGGCAATTTTACTACTCCACCCTACAGGCGTCAATAAAAATCCGCGCTTTCGTCCTCGAAATCCGTGATACAATGCCCGCCATGTGGAAAATCCTGCGCCGCATCGGAGGAGGCATCCTGGTGGCAGGAGGCGTGTTGTTGCTGCCCCGTTTGTGGACTGCGCTGCTCACCCTGGGGTCCATCCGCTCCGTGGAAGATGCCACTCCGCAGCCGGTAACCATCGTCTTCGGGGCCGGTCTGTACCGGGATGGCAGTCCTACGCCCGTCCTGCAAGACCGTCTGGAGACCGCCGCCGACCTGTACTTCCGCGGCAAAACGCAGAAATTGCTCTTCAGCGGTGACAACCGCACCACCTTCTACAACGAACCGGAGGCCATGCGGCAGTACGCCCTCCAACTCGGCATCCCCTCCGAGGCCATTGTCCTGGATTACGCCGGACTGCGCACCTACGATACCTGCTATCGCGCCCGCCACATCTTTCAGGTGGAATCCGCCATTTTGGTCACGCAGCGTTTTCACCTGCCGCGCGCCCTGTACCTGTGCTCGCAAGTCGGCATCCAGGTCGAGGGCGTACCCGCCGACCGCCGATACTATCGCAAGAGCGCCCGTTTGTACTGGCAATTGCGCGAGACGCTGGCCACCATCACCGCCTTGTGGGAGGTGCACGTCAGCCACCCCAAACCCATTTTGGGAAACATCGAACCCATTTTCCCATCTCCCTGAACCGCCTTTCAGCATTTAAAAAGGAGCACTCCCGATGACCCGTGAAGAAGCCCTCGCCCTTGTGCGGGAATACGTCAAGAACGAGAATCTCGTCCGTCACATGCTGGCCGTGGAAGCCGCCATGCGTTTCTACGCCGAAAAATTCGGCGAAGACCCCGATTTGTGGGGGTTGGCCGGTCTGCTGCACGATTTCGATTGGGAAATTCACCCCACCCTGGAGGAGCATCCCGCGGCAGGCGAACCCATCTTGCGGGAGCGTGGCGTCCCCGAGGTCATCATCCGCGCCATCCAGAGCCACGCCAACCACACCGGCGTGCCGCGCGAAACCCTGATGGAAAAAGCGCTCTTCGCCTGTGACGAAATCACCGGGCTGATAACCGCCGTGGCGCTGGTGCGTCCTTCCCGCTCCCTGCACGACCTGAAGGTGAAATCCGTCAAGAAGAAATGGAAGGACAAATCTTTCGCCGCGGGCGCCAACCGGGAAGAAATCCGGCAGGGGGCCGAGGAATTCGGCATTGACCTGTGGGAACACGTCGGCAATGTCATCGAGGCCATGCGCGGCATCGCCGCCGACCTGGGGCTGGACGGCAGCAGGGCCGCCTGATGCGCCGTTGGTTGCGAATCTTGCACGGGTTCGTCTTCGGGGCGGCCATCTCGTGGGTCGCCCCTCCTTATCTGATTCGCCGCCGGGACGAAACAGAACGTCTTTTCGTGCTGCTGACCGAAAGTCACCTGCTGGGGGTTCCTTTGCTGCCTCCGCAGGAACGGTTGTTTCTCCTGCCCTACACCATTCCCAACATCCTGACCTGGAAGCGCCGCCTCCATCTGTGGGATGATTCTCTCGAAATGGCCGACCTGAAACACATCGGGCACTGATTACAGCGCATGTAGCGCATGGCTTTACCTTGCGTTTGCGCTGCCTCGCCGGGTGTCCGATGCTCTCGCCACAAATTGCTCCTTGACAGCCACTCCACTCCCCCGTATAATCACCCCGCCTGCCCGCCAGCGGCAGGCATCGTTTTGCCATTGCCACATTCCCCGGTCCGCCGGAGCGTTTGAAAAATAGAAGGAGTAGTCATCATGCCGCCTCTACCAAAACGCAAAATTTCCAAAGGACGCCGTGACCGCCGCCGTGCCCACGATGCGCTGAAAAGCCGCAATCTGGTGCAGTGCAGCAACTGCGGCGAAATGCGCCTCCCCCACCATGTTTGCCCCCATTGCGGGCACTATCAGGGACGCGAGGTCATCGAGGTCAAGAGCGAATAATTTCGTTACAGGACAAAACCTGCCAGGCTTCCGGGGATGTCATTCCGGAGGCCTTTTGGTTTAAGAAACTTCTCGCTTCCGGCGGGGTTACTACTACCGGCACATCACACCTCTTGCGAAAGGACAATCCATGAATCGAGTCGCGTTCCTGTTCCCTGGTCAGGGGTCACAATACGTCGGGATGGGGGTTTCCCTGGCCGAAGCATACCCCGAAGCCCGCGCCATCTTCGAGCAAGCCGACGACCTGCTGGGAGTGAATCTCTCCCGCATCGCCTGGGAAGGCCCCGCTGAACTGCTCAACGATACCATCAACACCCAGCCCGCCTTGCTGGTACACTCCGTGGCCGCCTTGCGCGTTCTGGAATCCCGCTTTCCCGTCGTGCAGGCCGCTTTCACGGCAGGGCACTCTCTCGGCGAGTTGAGCGCCTTGGTAGCCGCCCAGGCTCTCCCCTTTGAGGACGCCCTGCATCTCGTGCGCCGCCGCGGGGAACTGATGAAGCAGGCCGGGGAACAATCCCCCGGCGGCATGGCCGCCATCATTGGGCTGGACATCCCGACCCTGGAAGTTATTTGCGAGCAGGCCAGCGCGCCCGGCGATACCGTTCAGATTGCCAACGACAACTGTCCGGGACAAGTGGTCATTTCGGGGGACGAAACTGCCCTGGAACGCGCTCTGGAGGCCGCCCGCCAGGCGGGGGCGCGGCGCGCCATTCGCCTGGCAGTCAGCATCGCAGCCCACTCCCGTTTAATGGAATCCGCGCAAAGGGAGTTCAGCCGCGCCGTGGAAGCGGCACCCATCCAGGCCTCGCGCATCCCTATCGTGGGCAACGTCACTGCCCGCCCACTGGAAACGCCCGAAGATGTGCGCGCCGATTTGCAGGCCCAACTCACCAGCCGCGTCCGCTGGACGGAGAGCATCCGCTACCTGCTGGAACAAGGCGTGGACACTTTCATCGAAATCGGCAGCGGAGAAGTGCTGCTGGGATTGGTAAAACGCATCAACCGCAAGACGAAGCGCATTCCCTTTGGGACGCCGGAGGACGTTTCGGCGCTTGCGGTACAATGAGACCCTGCACGCAAATGCGATTGTCCTGACGACAACGAACACCATTTCAGGAGATTACCCCTATGAGCAACAACTGCAAACCTTTCGAAGGCAAAACCGCTATTGTCACTGGCGGCTCGCGCGGCATTGGACGCGCTATCGCCGAGGTGCTGGCCACTCGCGGGGCGGACGTGGCTATCGCCGACATCCGCTT
>JANTFR010000055.1 GCA_024763355.1 Anaerolineales bacterium | reverse complement strand
GCGCTGCAGAGCATTCTGGGGGACCTGTTCGCATCGTTCACCATCGCCCTGGACAAGCCCTTCGTCATCGGCGATTTCATCGTCGTGGATGATTACTCCGGCACGGTGGAGGACATCGGGCTGAAGAGCACCCGCATTCGGAGCCTCACCGGCGAACAGTTGATTTTCTCCAACACCAATTTGCTCGGCAGCCGCATCCGCAACTACAAACGAATGGCCCGAAGGCGGGTGGCTTTCTCGATTGGCGTCACCTACGAAACCCCCGTAGAAAAACTGGAACGTATTCCGGATATCGTGCGCACGGTTATCGAAACACAGGAAGACGTGACTTTCGACCGGGCACATTTCAAATCCATGGGCGATTTTTCTCTCAACTACGAAGTGGTGTACTTCATCGAAAATCCCGATTACACGGTTTACATGGACCGGCAGCAAGCCATCAACCTGGCGCTCTTCCGCCGCTTTGGGGAGGAAGGCATCGAGTTCGCCTATCCCACCCAGGTGGTATATCTCAATCAATCGGCGGGGTAGGCAATAATTCCGGATACGGAGCGATTCGTCCGCAGTTACCGGGGATGGTGAGACAAGTATCTATCCGAAAATTCGAAAAGGCGCCGATTGAGGCACTCGAAACCAGCGCCGGGCTTCGAGAACATTTCGATACACTCAATGCACCGCATCAGCCCTCTGCGCATTTTTCGGATAGTGGGTCTCTGAGATTTTGCAAGGTAATGGAAATATCTGGGGGTGTTTTGCGGGCTTTGCCCGCAAAACACCCCCAGATACACAACCTTCCACGCAAAGTATCAAAGAACCCGGATAGTTTCTCAGTGAAACACAGGGACGCAAGAAAGCAAAGACCGCCGGGAGTGCACCAGTAAACTCCCGGCGGTCTTGAGCGTTTTCCTGGTGCGCTAAGGGCGCAAGCCAAAACGGGAGGCCAGGAAATCGAAGACGGGGCGGTCAATCCAGCCTTCTTCCGGGTCGTATCGTTCTTCGAAGTTTTCGCTCCCAATGAAGGTATCCAGCGCTTTGCGAGTAAGAGCGTCCATTTCACCGGTCGGTTCGCCGGGATAATGCCCCGCCTTGCGCATTATCTCTTGCAGATGACGGAGCACATCACCTTCGAGAGTCAAACGTTCCTCCGGAGCGCTCTTGCCGAAATACAGGTCGTGCAATTTCAGCAACTCGCCCAGGCGCGTTACCGGGTCGGGATGGTCATCGACGCGGTAATCCACCCAGCGGTCGAGAAATCCGCCATAGCCGCCGTGCGGCTTGACGACGTAAATGGCGGCTGCCTGCCTGCCGCGACGGTCACCGCCGGCGCGGTCTCCGGCCAGGAGAGCAGCGTACAAACGGGCCGGCAGATTACCGTCCGTATTAAGAAAGGCGTCGGTCATGGCCTCTACCACCTGAGGCCCGACCAGAATGTTCCCTTGGACGGCGAAGTGTTTTCCGATTAAACCGCCGGCCCAGGGGTGGCATGCCTTTCCGGTGAAGGTGGCTGCTTCTCCGCGGGCATCTATCAGCCCCACCTGGCGCTTCTCGCGCTCCGGGTCGTCCTCCAGCAGGCGCGCCAGGGTTTCCTCGGCGCTCATCCCAGAGGTCATCATCTCCAGGCCGCGCGGCCCAAAGGAGGTGTTGGCGTAAGATTGGGTCGCCACCGCTCCCGCCCCGGCCTGAGCCCAGGGCACCATTGCCCCAACGGCCAGGAATTTGGAAGCCACGGCCACCCCCCAGGCCTGTTCTTGCGGGTCATACCCTACGATGGAAAATGTCATCGGATGCCTCCTCAAATGGAAGGGGGAAGTGGCTGAATGTAAAACGATGAGGGCCAAATGAGGCCTGCAGGATGCTTTGAAGTATAATCCATGTATGGATATTTTGGGGCTGGACCCTCTCACCGGCGCATACACACGCGGCAGTCTGTTGCAACGTTTAGAAGAAGAATTTGCCAGGGCAGAACGCACGGGGGAAGCCGTCAGCATCCTGATGATTGACCTGGACTACTTCAAAAGCGTCAACGACGCTTTCGGGCATGCCACCGGTGACCAGGTCTTGAAGGCGGTGGTCAAGCGCCTGCACACGACTATACGCAAATCCGATTTATTATTCCGCTACGGGGGTGATGAATTTCTCCTTGTGCTTCCAAACACATCCGCTCGGCAGGTTGCAATCCTTGCCCGACGGGTAGCAGAAAGCATCGGCAGTGCCCCAATAAATACGGCGAATCACACCATCACCGTCACCATCAGTGGCGGAACAGCCACTTATCCTGTTGACGGTGAGACAATAGAGGCGCTCTTTGCGACTGCCGACAGGCGGCACTACATTGCCAAACGTCAGGGACGCGCCCGCATCATCACAGAAGACGTACCCCTGCAAAGCCCTAGCCGTTCCATTACACCACCAGAGCGGTTGATTGGACGCGATGACGCGCTGAAAGTCACGCAGAATTTTCTGGAGGCTCTGGCACAACATCATCACAGCATCCTGCAAATTGTGGCCGATGAACACATGGGGCAGGATAATTTTTTGAGACAAGTGCGTCGTCTGGCCCGTTTTCAAGGGTACCTGGTACTGCACATTCGCACATCTCCAGCGTTACAAATGCGCGCTCATGGAGCGCTGCGAGAGGGCAAAATTGCCGGGGTGTCTGTTCCCCCTCTGGAGTGGGAGTCCGTCGAGAATCTGGAAACCTGGAAGAACCTGGCTGCCGAAAAACACGCGGCCGGATGGGTGCTGCTCGTAGAAGATTGGGAATACCTGGACCCTGCCACTCAAAACCTGGTGGAAACCCTCCTATCCGGAGAGATGCTGCTATCCATAGGACTGGTGTACACCGCGAGGCGGTTACCTGTCTGGCGGCAGGTCTTTCCCTGGAATGCACAACCGCGTTACGAGACCGGCCTCACCCCACTATCACTCGAACAAACCCAGGCATGGCTGCGAGAAGCCTTGTCATGGGAACCTCCCGCAACGTTCATTGCGCAATTGTACGAGGTTACTAAAGGCAAACCGGGGCTATTTGTACCGGCCTTGCAAGCCCTGCAATCCGCGGGAATCCTGATATCTCTGGATAATGGCCGCTGGACGCTCAAGGATGAGTACGCCGGGAACCTGGCACAGATACAGCTACCCCCACCATCGCCTCGCATAGTGCTTCCCCCTCTTGAAAACACCTTTATCGGGCACCATCAACTCATTGCCGAGTTGAAAGAACGCCTGGTAAGAGAACGGCTGCTAAGCATCGTCGCCCCCGGCGGCACAGGGAAAACCCGCCTGGCGATGCAACTTGTAGCGGAGGGAGGAGAACATTTCCCCGACGGCGCTTTTTTCGTAGCGCTGGGTGGTATCAACTTGGCTACCCACATCCCTGAAGAAATTGCCAACACCATTCACCTGCCTTTGGATAACCACCTGGAACTCAAAGACGCGGTCTGTGAGGCGCTTGCTTCCAAAAACGTACTGCTGGTGCTGGATAATTTCGAGCACCTGAGCGGGGGAGAAGAATACGTCCGCCAGTTGATACAAACTACCGACGCGGTACACATCCTGGTCACATCACGCGCCCCCCTCAATCTCCCCGAAGAACAGCGCGTTTTCCTGCAAGGACTGGCTACTCCACCGTTGCACTACACCCCGCACGTTTTTGATACCACGCCGGCCGTACAATTTTTCGTCACCCGCCTGCGCCAACAAGCCCCGGATTTTCAGTTGACAGAAAAAAGCCGCCCGCTGGTAGCAAGGATATGCGAGTTCAGCGGGGGCATGCCGCTGGCGCTTCAAATGGCGGCAGCATGGTACGCGCTCATGCCATTGGAGGAACTCGTCGAGCGGGTGGAGAGAAACCTGGGGATGATGGTGTTGCAAAAACACGCCCCTCACAAATCTCCCCACCAGCAAACCATCCGGGCCACATTCAAGACTCTGTGGGATATCCTCACCCCCCAGGAACAGGATACCCTCGCCCGACTGGCGGTTTTTTCCAGTGTGTTTTCAGCCGATGCAGCCAGGGAAATTACATCCATCTCCATTTTCTTTTTGGACGGTCTGGTACAGCGCGCCTTGTTATGGAAACTGCCTGAACAACGTTACCAATCACACCCCTTGTGGCACCAGTTTCTCAAAGAACAGTTATCTCCTGCAACGCTGCAAGACCTGAAAGCGGCTTTCATTGCGTACTATGCTGCATTCGCCAAACAAGTAGCCGACCGCTGGAAGCACGTTCCCACCCAGGACTCTCAAGACGCGGTTCTGTTGGAAATGGACAACTTGCGACAAGCCTGGAATTGGGCCCTGGAGGCGCTGGATTTTTCCCATCTGGATGACATGCTCTTCCTGCTGCACCACTACTACGAGCACAACGGCTGGCTTCAGGAGGCGTACGCCACCTTTTCTCGCCTGCTCGCTTTGCTAGACCATACCTTGCACGAGGAAAGTTCTTCCGCTCATTATCGTTTGTACGGGCACACGCTTCTCATGGTGGGAACATACGCCTATCACCTGGGAGTGTACGATGAATCTTTGGAGTATCTCCAACGTAGCAGAACCATCCTTCAGGTAAACGGAACACTCGAAGACGCCTGGAGGACTGAACATATCCTGTCAATGCTTTATCGCGCTCGCGGGGAATACGAATTGGGATTCGCAAGCGTACGCAAGGCCCGACAACTCGCCGAGAAAACAGGAAATCGGTCTTTCCTGGCAGATTCTCTCAGCAACCTTGCTATCCTGTATTACCTCACAGCAGAGTTTCATAAAGCAGAAAAGTATTTTCGCGAGGCCCTGGAAATCTACACCCAGGAAAATGATGAGGTACGCATCGTTGCCATGCTCAACAATCTGGGCAATGTAGCCTACGAACGCGGGAATTATGAACAGGCGCGCGCCTATCTGACAGATTGTCTGGGGGAAGCGGAAAAGGCTGAAGGGCAGACCCTCCTGGCAGCCGTCCTGGATTCTCTCGGTAAAGTCTTTCTTGCCCTGGAAGAATACGAACAGGCCTGGGCATATCTGCATCGCGGACTGTACATCTGCAAGAAAACCAACGCGCTTCCCCTGGCTATGGAATTGGTCATCAACACAGGGTCTTTACTGGCCGCCCTCGGAGACATACAAACCGCGGGCTTGCTGTGGCGCGTCGTCGTCAAACATCCCAACACGCCCGCCAGTCCACACCAGAAAGGGAGAACGGCTCTTGAAGAACACAACATCCCCGTGGGACGGGATGACGACTCATTGCCCTCCCTGGACGGGTTGTTGGACATCATGCGAACCGCAGTAGAGACGAGTTTAGCAGAACAGAAAAACAAGGTAGTGGAACGCCTGTAAACCATTCGCACGCGCAAAATGTCATTCGGAGGAACTCATGCCCTGGGAACAAAAACTCATGCGTACCGTACGCTGCCGCAATTCTCTGGCACGCGGCACCCTCGCCCGTTTGTTGACCGCCGTCTCCCTGGAAGGCGGCTCGATTGGCGAAATCCGCATCATCAAAGAAGGCTTGCACGCTATTGTGCGCGATATCACCATCTTTGCCGACGACCGCGACCAACTGGACGCCATCATTGCAGCCATGGAGAGCAATCCCGGCACCACCGTGCTGGAAGTGCGCGATGAGGTGCTGGAATTACACCAGAAGGGGAAAATTGCCATTCGCAGCCGCTACAAAATCGATTCGCTGGCGACCTTGCGGCGAGTCTACACCCCTGGCGTGGCCGAAGTATGCCTGCAAATCGCCGAAAATCCATCCCTGGCGCGGCGCTACACCGTCACCAGCCATCTGGTCGCCATCGTCACCGACGGAACAGCCATCCTGGGGCTGGGCGACATCGGCCCCCTGGCCGGGATGCCCGTCATGGAGGGCAAGGCCATGCTGATGGAAACCCTGGTCGGTCTCTCCGGCGTCCCCATTCTGCTGAACACCAAAGACCCGGATGAAATCATCGAGGCGGTGGCGCATATCGCCCCGACATTTGCCGCCATCCAACTGGAAGACATCTCCGCACCCCGCTGCTTCGAGATAGAGAAGCGCCTTCAAGAGGTTCTCGATATCCCGGTGATTCACGACGACCAGCACGGCACCGCCGTAGTGACCACCGCGGCCCTGATGGTGGCTGCCCGTTCCCAAGGGGTTGCCCTCCGAGACGTGCGCATCGGTCAAATCGGGCTGGGCGCGGCAGGGATGGCAACCGCGCGCATGTTGATGAAGTACACCGGCAACCCCGTGTTGGGTGCAGACCTCTCGGAGGAGGCCCTTCAGCGCTTCGCGGCCCTCGGCGGGCAGCCTTCCACCCTGCCAGACATCATGGCGCAGGCCGATATCGTCGTAGCCACCACCGGGGCAGCCGGCCTCATCAAACCGGAGATGGTGCGTCCGGGGCAGATCATTCTGGCGCTTTCCAACCCCAACCCGGAAATCGAACCGGATGCCGCCCTGGCTGCCGGAGCCGCTTTTGCTGCGGACGGCAAATCGGTCAACAACGTGCTGGGCTTCCCCGGCATCCTGCGCGGGGCAATCGATACCTACGTCCCTTACGTGAGCGACGAAATGTACCTGGCCGCTGCCGAGACGCTGGCCTCCCTGACCCCCGAAGGCGAACTGGCCCCCAACCCCCTCAACAAAGCCGTCCACGAAGCCGTGGCGCGGGCCGTAGCCGCCAAAGCCGTCGAACAGGGCCTGGCGCGGGCGGAGTACGTTCCCTATCTGGAGGATTAGACGACGGACGACAGACCATAGACCATAGACGACGGACAACGGACGACGGGACAGTAGACGGTGGACAGTGGTGCGGGGTACGACCGTCTGCACCAGGGAACCAATGAACCGATGCAACCAATGCAACCGATGCAACCGATGCAACCGATGAACCAATGCAACCAATGAACCAATGCAACCAATGCAACCAATGAACCAATGCAACCAATGGGACTACCCCAAGGAGCAGCCATGAAAATCCTCGTTACCGGCGGAGCCGGATACATCGGCAGTATCGTCACCGAACAATTGATAGCCGCAGGCGAAGAAGTCGTCGTTTTCGACAATCTTTCGCAGGGGCACCGCGCCGCCGTCCACCCCAAAGCGACTTTCGTGCAGGGCGACCTCCAGGACCGTCCCGCGATTGACGCCCTCCTGGAGACACACAAGCCCGACGCCGTGATGCACTTTGCATCCAAGACGCTGGTGGGCGAATCCATGCAGGAACCCTTCCTGTACCTGGGCGAGAATGTGATTTGCGGCCTCAACCTGTTGCAAAGCATGGTGGAACACGGCGTGAAACGCTTCATCCTTTCCTCCACCGCCAACCTGTTCGACGACCCGGAGCGCATGCCGATTGACGAGAACGAGCGCATCGTCCCCGGCAGCCCCTACGGAGAATCCAAACACATCCTGGAGCGCTTCCTGCACTGGATGGACCGCATTTACGGGATGCGCTACGCCGCCCTGCGCTATTTCAACGCCTGCGGAGCCTCCGAGGAGCGCGGCGAAGACCACCACCCGGAACTGCACCTCATCCCCATTGTTTTGCAGGTCGCCCAGGGGAAGCGCGAGAAAGTGACCATCTTCGGAGACGACTATCCCACCCCGGACGGGACCTGCGTGCGCGATTACATCCACGTGCTGGATTTGGCCCAGGCACACATCCTGGCCCTGCGCGCCCTGGACAAAGGCAGCCGCCGCTACAACCTGGGCAACGGGCAGGGCTTCTCCGTCAAGCAGGTCATCGAAACGGCACGGGAAGTGACCGGCCACCCCATCCCTGCCGAAGTGGGGCCGCGCCGTCCCGGAGACCCCGACGTACTGGTCGCCAGCAGCGAGACCATCCGCCGGGAACTGGGCTGGCAGCCGCGCTACACCGACCTCAAAGACATCATCGCCAGCGCCTGGAAGTGGCACCTGGCGCATCCTGACGGATATGGGGAGTAGACGACGGACGACGGAAAACGGGCCAGTGGACAGTAGACAATGGACGGTGGGCCATGCGGTGTACGACCGTCTGAACCGACAAACCAACGAACCAATGCAACCAATGCGACCAATGAACCAATCCAACCAATGAACCAACCCCCAACTCCCCCCGTAGCCCGCGCCCTGCAAGCGATGGGCGTTCCGCACCGCGTCTTTCGGCATGATGAGCCAATCCGTTCTCTGGAACAGGCCGCCGCGGCCCGCGGGCAATCTCCGCAGCAACTCGTCCGCAGCATCCTGTTCCGCGTCGGAGCGGGAGAATACGTCCTGGTGCTGGCCGCCGGCCCGGAGCAGATTTCCTGGCCTGCCCTGCGCCGTCACCTGGGAAAATCCCGCCTGACGATGGCGAAGCCCGCCGAGGTGCTGGAGATTACCGGTTACCGGGTCGGCACGGTCGGCCCCGCGGGGCTGAAGACATCTCTCCCCGTGCTGGTGGATGAAAGCGTCCTGGCGCAGGAAGAAATCTCGATGGGCTCCGGAGAGCGGGACGTGGCCGTCATCCTGCGCGTGGAAGACCTCCTCCGCGCTCTGGGCGACTACCAGGTGGTCAACCTGCGATGATTGTCTCGCATTACCCAGAACGCAAAGAAAAGAACCCCGGCGAGTTGCCGGGGTTCTTTTCTTTGCGTTCTGGCCTACTTGCCTAACCTCCCCCGTTCCTCCTCCACGATAGCGTGGTCCAGTTTGCGGAAGAGGGGCCTCGGCTTCTGGAAGGTCTGCCCCGGCTGCAACCGGCTGGGTTCCCAGCGCCCGCTGGCCTCGCCGGGGACGTAGCGCAAAGCGGTGTGTTCGCCCAGGTCGTCCCGGCGCGTCTCCACCACCTGTGAGCCGAACAGCGGAGTGGTGTAGCCCAGATAAGCATGGAGTTTTTCGCTGGTGAAGGGCAGGAAGGGAGAGAAAAGCACCTTGAGCGAGTCAATACAGCGCATGGCGGTGTAAATCGTCTTGGCGGCCTGCGCCTTGTCCTGCTTGATTTCAAACCACGGGCCGGTGGTATCCAGGTATTTGTTGACCTCGCTCGCCAGGCGCATCGCCTCGCTCAGCGCGGCGCGCAGTTGTACTTTTTCCAGCCGCCCGCCGACGTCCTCGAAACCGGCCTCCACCTTCGCCAGGATTTCCTCGTCTACGGGGCGCAGTTCGCCGGGGTCGGGGACGCGTCCCTCCCAATGCTTGTAGGCAAACGAAAGCACGCGGTTTGCCAGATTGCCCCAGGTAGCGACCAGTTCGCCATTGTTGCGGTTGTAGAAGTCTTCCCAATCCCAATCGGTATCCTTGCTCTCCGGCATGTTGACCGTCAGGTAATAGCGCAGCGGGTCGGGGTCGTAGCGCTCCAGAAAATCGAGCACGTCCACCACCCAGTTGCGGCTGCCGGAAATTTTCTTGCCCTCCAGATTCATGAACTCGTTGGCGGGCACGTCGTAGGGCAGGGTCAGGCGTTTGTCCTTCTCGCCGGCGAACAACTCCCCGAAGCGCGTCCCGGCCCCAATCAACTGCGCCGGCCAGATGACAGCATGAAAAGGAATGTTGTCCTTACCGATGAAGTAGTAGGTTTTAGCATCAGGGTTGAACCACCACTCCTGCCAGGCATCCGGCCGCCCGATAATCTCCGACCACTCCACGGGAGCAGAGAGATACCCGATGACGGCCTCGAACCACACGTACAGGCGCTTGTCCTCCCAGCCATCCACGGGGACTTCGATGCCCCATTCCAGGTCACGGGTAATCGGGCGGCCGCGCAGCCCCTCGGCCAGAATCTGCCCCAGGGATTGGCGCAACACATTCGGGCGCCAGTAGTTTTCCCGCTCCTTCAAAAAGGCGACCACTTCATCCTGAAGTTTGCCCAAATCCAGGTAAAAGTGCTCGGTCTCGCGCAATTCGGGGGTGGAGCCGTCAATCTTGGAGCGGGGGTTAATCAGCAAGGTGGCATCCAGCAGATTGCCGCATCCGTCACACTGGTCACCGCGGGCGTTTTCATAGCCGCAGATGTAGCAGGTGCCCTCCACGTAGCGGTCGGGCAGAAAACGCTTCTGGGAAGGAGCGTACCACTGTTTCTGCTTCTCCGTGTACAGGTAGCCGTTGTCTTTCAGCGCCAGGAAAATGTCCTGCGAGACGGTGAAGTGGTTGCGGGTGTGGGTGGTGGTGAACAAGTCGTAGTGCAGGCCGGTCTTTTGCAGCACTTCCAGAAAACCGTCGTGGAAACGGCGGTACACATCGTAAGGGGTAACCCCCTCCGTCTCGGCGCGCACCGTCACCGGCGTGCCATGAGCATCGGAACCAGAGACCATCAGGACGCGGTTGCCCTTAAGACGGTGAAAGCGGGCGAAGATGTCGGCGGGCAGGTAAGCGCCGGTCAGATTCCCGGCGTGGATACGGGCATTGGCATACGGCCAGGCGACGGCCACGAGAATGGTTTCGGGATTAGTCATGGGGTCATCTCCTCATCAAGTGGGTGCAGAAAAAAAGGCCGCCCGTAGAAGGACAGCCCGGTGATACATGACAGCAATACGACCATTCAGCCGCGCCGCGTCCCCAGGGCTGCCCATTTCGGGCTGCACATGACCATCGAAACACAAGGGGAGAACGCGGGAACGGTCTTCATAACGGGATGAGTTTAAGGCAGGCCAGAGTATTTGTCAAGCCGCGATTTTCTCTCGCTCAATGATTATCCAATTCGAGCAAACGGACATCTTCCAGGTCTACTTCACGCCCAGCAGCGCGCTTTGATGCAATCAAGTCCGCTTTGGAGAGCACGTAAAATACCTGTCCTCCAAAATCCATCGTTTCGCGCCTTTTCCACGCATCTTCGAACGCTATTCCCGGTGTTCGAGTCTGCACATCCACTCTTACACGGTCTTTGAAAATTGTGATTTCATGGGCCAGCAACTCTGCCGCCGTGATGAGCGATGCCGTTCCCAACCCTGCATCCACCAGCGCCCTCAGTAGTTTCTCGGCGTTTGCAGGCGTTGCCTCTATCAAGATATCCAAATCGAAGGTCGCCCGCGGCACTCCGTGCAATACGGCTGCTATCCCCCCTATGACCACATACTTCACTTCATGTTTTTGTAAGGACGAGAACACGCCCTGCAATTGGTTGAGCATCTTTTTGGGATACCACTTCTGGATTCACCAGCAAAATCATATCCGTAAACTGGCAGAGCATTTCTGCTCTCTCCCGCACCGTCAACGATTGAAACCAACGCGCTTTGCCCTCTGGCGTTTCATCCTGTCTGTTGTGCGAGATGCTTGCATCCATATTTCTCATGTTTCCAGAATCGTTGCTATGCGATATAGATATTCTACCACGAGGCAGACGAGCACCTCTGGTGCCTGGAGAGGCAGACTTCCGAGATTTTCCAAATCTCGGAAGTCTTGCACCGGGACGCGGTTCACTCCAGCAGCGCCTTGAGCACCGCCAGACGCGGGTCGCCGCTTTCTTCCTCGTGGTTGCAAACGTGCTCGTTCATGTTCGCGCCGCACACCGGACACAATCCCTTACAATCCGGGCTGCACACCGCGTGCATGGGGATAGCCAGCAGCATGTACTCCCGCACCAGAGGCGCAAGGTTCAACTGCCCGCTCTCCGGGAAGATGAATTCGGCATCCGGCATCTTGCCGGAAAAAGCATACAATTCGGTAAAATCAATCTCCAGCGCCTGCTCGAAGGGCTGCAAACAGCGGATGCACTCCGCCGGCGTAAGCGCCTCCAAATGCACGTGCGCCGTCACCCCCTTGGATACCCGGTCGAACACCACGCTGCCGTGCAGGGCGTGCAGGGGCAAATCCTGCAAGGTGAGAGAAGCAATCTCCACCGGGATTTCCCGCACATATCCGACCGTTTCTGCGGCGATGAAGCCAACGTTAAAGTTCAAAGGGTTGAAACCGCTCATGGGGCACCGTCCAAAAAATGAGCGCCGCACGCAAGGGCGGCACTGCATAGGTGAATTGACTATAACATAGGGGCACGGGAGCGTCAAGCACGGATGACAGGGTATAATTACTTTCTCATCCCCCTCCAGACACCGGAATCTCCATGCCCACCCTCCTGATTGCCACCTCCAACCCCGGCAAAATGCGGGAAATCACCTCCCTACTGGCCGGATTGCCCTTCGACCTGACCACCCCGACCGCGTTGGGATTGCGCCTGGACGTGGAGGAGACCGCCCATACGTACCGGGAGAACGCGGCCCTCAAAGCCGCGGCTTACGCCCTTGAGAGCAACTTGCCCACCCTGGCGGATGATTCCGGCCTGGAAGTGTTCCCGTTAAACGGCCTGCCGGGGATTCGCTCCGCCCGTTTTGCCCCTTTCCCCAACGCCACGGACGCCGAGCGGCGCGCCTACCTGCTAGAAAATCTCGCCCCGCACCCCCGCCCGTGGAGGGCGCAATTCGTGTGTGCATCTTGCCTGGCGCTCCCCGGCGGCGAGAAGCGCTACACCCGCGGCATCCTGCCCGGCGAAATCATCCCCGAAGAGCGCGGCGGCAACGGCTTCGGCTACGACCCCATCTTCTACTTGCCGGAACGGGGTTGTACCCTGGCCGAACTACCCGAAGACGAAAAGAACCGCATCAGTCACCGCGGCCGTGCTCTGGAGGCCATGCGGGACATCCTGGCGCACATGCTGAAATAACCCGCCTTGCAAAGGCCTGTTCAGAATCAGGGTGACACTTGCCCCGGCATCGCCCCATGAGTCGCAACGCAGAGGCGCGGAGACGCGGCAAGCACAGAGTTTTCTTGATGTTTTGTGATGATTCCCTGTGGTCTCCGTGACTCCGTGCGCCACAACGGGAGATTTGTCAATCGACCAACATTCCACCCATATTCCAAAGGAGAAAAACTATGGCTGACGTAATTGACTACACCATCTACGGCGACGACCTGCAACTCGTCGAAGTCGAACTGGACTCCGGCGAGGGCGTGCGCGCCGAGGCCGGTACGATGACCTACATGGAAGACGACATCGAAATGCAGACCGGTACCGGCGGCGGGCTGTTCAAAGGCTTCAAACGCATGCTTACCGGCGAAAGTTTCTTCATCACCACCTTCCTCAACACCGGCCGGCAGAAACGCCATGTCGCTTTTGCCGCTCCTTACCCCGGCAAAATTGTACCTTTCGACCTGGACGTTTTCAATGGGCAGGTGCTTTGCCAGAAAGATTCCTTCCTGTGCGCCGCCCGCGGCACCGAAATCGAGGTGGCTTTCACCAAAAAACTGGGCGCCGGCCTCTTTGGCGGGGAAGGCTTCATCTTGCAGCGCCTGACCGGCGACGGGATGGTCTTCGTCCACGCCGGCGGCACCGTCATCGAGAAGGAACTCGGCCCCGGAGAGACCCTGCGCGTGGATACCGGCTGTATCGTGGCCTTCGCCACCACCGTGGGTTATGACATCAAATTCGTGGGCGGCTTCAAGAACGCCCTCTTTGGCGGGGAGGGCCTTTTTCTGGCGACCCTGACCGGCCCCGGCAAGGTGTACCTGCAAAGTTTGCCCTTCTCCCGTTTGGTGGACCGCATCAAGCAAGGTATTACCTTCTCCAAAGGCGGCGGCGAGACCCGCGGCGTAGACGGCATCGGCGGCGATTTGCTGAAGAACATCATCAGCGGCGGGTAATCGGTGTGAAACGAAGAAACACAACGGGGCAGGCAGGGTCGTCCGACCTTGTCTGCCCCGTTTGATTCCCCGCAAAACACCCCCATGTACACCACCTGCAGCGCAAGTATCAAAGAACCTGCAAACCAAAACGCCCGCCGGT
>JANTFR010000054.1 GCA_024763355.1 Anaerolineales bacterium | reverse complement strand
CCATTGAGGCGCGCTCCCAACTGCGCCACAGGCCCTCATTCGTGTTGTTCACAGCACGGCGCATTCTACCCTCAAGCCGCGTTTTTGTCAATCCAATTTTGGGCACAAATTGCACAGATAACACAGATTTCTACAGAGGGACACAAATTGTTCTTTCGCCACAGATTGCGAATTTCACACCATCTCACCTTTCGCCGGACAAAGGCACGAACTGTAAAGTCGAGACATCGAAGGACAGCGTTGTTCCTGACTCAGAAGCAAGAACGAGACGAGTGCCTTCTACACTGACGATTCGTACCGAGCCCGTTTTTGTTGGAGTCAGATAGTGGTTCCAGATAGTTCCTTTCTTGTCAGAAGATACGGTAACGACGTAAATTATCCCCTGGGCGGGGTCGTCGGCCAGGGCACCAGCGAATACCACCACATAGGTATCCCGGACAAAACCGGCCCACCGATTGTTTATGGTGGCTTCCGAAGGGCGAATTTCCTGCCCCTGGCCCTCTAAAATCCCTGTAATGGGAGGAGCATCTGTGACCGGAATTAACCGGGGTGTTTCATATTGGAGAGATGTCCCATGGCTTTGTGAAGGCGAAGGATAGGATTGTCCTGATGCTGTATCCACTGTTTCAAATTGACTATGCAACACTACCAAAAAGGCCAAAAGAGTCAAGCCTGCAAGAATCCAGAATGCTTGTGTTTGTCTCTTGTTCATGACTGGCTCTGGTGTTCTTTGTGGTTTGGGCATCTTGGTGGCCAGAGACGTAGAGTAAAAAAATCCTGGTACTAGCCATACTCCCCCTGTAAATTTGTCAGGGAAGGACGGCCCACCTGCGTTCCCCTCTTTGGACACAGATTATTTTTTTCTCCATCTATACCCATCTGTGTTCCCTTGTGGACCTGGCGGGATTCGAACCCGCGACCTCTTCAGTGCGATTGAAGCGCGCTCCCAACTGCGCCACAGGCCCCTGTCACAACAGCGGGCACATTGTACTTGGGAGCAGGGGGACTGTCAAGGATTAGTTTGCTCAAACGTCCCAGGCGTGCTATAATCCCCGCACTCGGCCCCGTTTTCCGGTCAGGCAACCATGGACAGATTTCTTTCCACCCCCAGCAGCGACGATAATAATCCCACCCTCCGCCAGTGTGTGCGCCGGGTGGTGTTGCTGCCGTACCTGCGGTGAGCCTGACCCCCAACTGACTTTTTCGCCCGACGCATACCCCGTGCGGAGGGCGATTTTTTTGTAAGGAGTAAGCGGATGTACAAAACACATTTCTGCGGAGCATTGCGTCCCGAACACGCCGGGCAGGAGGTATCCCTGGCCGGCTGGGTTCACCGCCGTCGCGACCACGGCGGCGTAACGTTCATTGACCTGCGCGACCGTTTCGGCATCGTGCAAGTGCTGGCCGACTCGGCCACCCATCCCGAGGCCCACGCCGCCCTGGCGGAGGCGCGCAACGAATGGGTACTGCAAATCAGCGGGACGGTGCGCCGCCGCCCGGAGGGGATGGAAAATCCCAATCTGGCGACCGGGCAGGTGGAAGTGGTAGTGCACACCGTCCAGGTGCTCAACGCCGCCAAGGTGCCTCCCTTCACCATCAACAAGGAAGACGGGGTGGACGAATCCGTACGCCTGCGTTACCGCTACCTGGACCTGCGCCGCGAGCGGATGCAGTACAACATCGCCCTGCGCCACAAGGTGGTCAAATTCATTCGAGATTACCTGGACGAACAAGGCTTTCTGGAAATCGAAACCCCCATTCTCTTCAAGGCCACCCCGGAGGGCGCTCGCGATTACCTGGTGCCCTCCCGCGTCCACCCCGGCGAGTTCTACGCCCTGCCCCAGTCCCCGCAGCAACTCAAGCAACTCCTCATGGTCGCAGGCATGGAACGCTACTTCCAGATTGCGCGCTGCTTCCGCGACGAAGACCTGCGCGGCGACCGCCAGCCCGAATTTACCCAACTGGACCTGGAGATGTCCTTCGTGAACCGCCGCGAAGACGTGATGGACCTCATGGAAACCATGTACACCCGCATGGCGCAGGAACTCGTTCCTCACAAGCGCATCCTGCAAACCCCCTGGCCGCGCTTCTCCTATCAGGAGAGCATGGAGCGCTTCGGCAACGACCACCCCGACATCCGCTTTGGCCTGGAACTGGTGGACATCAGCGACCTGGCTCCCGCCTGCGGCTTCGGCGTCTTCGAGAAGGCGGTGGCCGGCGGCGGACAGGTGCGCGGCATCAACGCCAAAGGGCTGGGCGGGTACAGCCGCAAGCAAATTGACGAACTGACCCGCTTCGTCCGGCAGTACGGCGCCAAAGGGCTGGCCTACTTCATCTTGCCGGCCGAGGGCGGGGTGCGCTCCCCCATCACCAAATTTTTCTCCGCCGAACGCCTCGAGGCCATCAAAACCCGCATGGAAGCCGAAGCGGGCGACCTGCTGCTCTTCGTGGCCGACCAGCCCTCGGTGGTATTCGACAGTCTCAGCCGCCTGCGCATCCTGCTGGGCGACCGCCTCGGCCTGCGCGACCCGGATGTGCTGGGATTCTGCTGGGTAATTGATTTCCCCTGGGCCTTCTGGAACGACGAAGAGCAGCGCTGGGACCCCAGTCAGCACCTCTTCACCATGCCGATGCCCGAAGACCTGCCCCTTTTGGAAAGCGACCCGGCCCACATGCGCGGCACCCAATACGACATGGTGCTCAACAACCACGAGGTGGCCGGCGGCTCCATCCGCATCCACGACCGCGCCCTGCAGGAGCGCATCTTCAACCTGATTGGTCTTAACCCCGAAGTGGCCCGCGAGCGCTTCGGGCACATGCTGGAGGCCTTCGAGTACGGCGCGCCGCCCCACGGCGGAATCGCCTCCGGTATCGACCGCCTGGTGATGCTCCTGGCCGACGCCCCCAACATCCGCGAAGTGATTGCCTTCCCCAAGAATCAGGCCGCCCGCGACGTGATGGCTGACGCCCCCTCCCCCGTGGAGCCGGAGCAACTGGCCGAACTGCACATCAAACTGGATATCGAAGAAGAAGAAGACAAATAAGGGAGAAGCGGGCGGCGGTCACTTGCAAGGTGACCGTCCCCTCCCATCCCCCCCAAAAAAATCAAAACGCCCCTTCCATGTGGAGGGGCGTTTTTCATCCGGTAAGGCTTTCAACGAGATGGCGCTAGTTTTTAGAAACCTTCTTGATGATGCCTTTCAGATTGGCCGTAGCCTTGCTGTTCTTGGAGCGTTCCACCGCTTCCCGCAGCGCAATCTCCATAGCAGTGGGAACATCATCACCCTGGCTGCTCTGCATCAAAACCCGCTGGGAACGTTGAGGACGCTTGCGGGGCTTGCGCGGCCGCTTGGGTTTTTCCTCAATGACCGGTTTCTCCTGCAGAGCCTTCATGCTCAGTTTGATTTGTTTCTTGCGGCGGCTGAACTTCAGGATTTGGACTTCCACTTCATCCCCCACCTGCACCACATCCGCAGGCTCTTTCACGAAGCCATGCGTCAGTTCGCTGATGTGTACCAGGCCGGGGCGTTCTGCGCCGATATCCACAAAAGCGCCGAATTTCTCCAGGCGGGTGACCTTGCCCTTGAGCACCATGCCAGGCTCCATCTCGCGCCATTCCAGGGCATACGGCTCAATCATGGTCAATTCGATGCGCCGCTTCTCAGGAAAGACCTGACGCACCCACACATCCACCGTGTCGCCGACCTTGACGGCCTCCTCGACCCTGTGGACAGGTTCGCGGCGCAACTGAGAAATATGCACCACGCCCGGTACTTCCAGGCCGATATCCACGATGGCTCCCGCCAACGAAGTTTTGATAACCTTACCGGTGAAATGGGTCTTGCGTTTGAGTTCGGAAAGCGAGGTCCCCGCCGTCGCTTCCACTGTTTCGGTTGTTGGTTCCATAATATCACTCTCCCGACAGAGAATACACGCTCACCCGGAAAACCGCAAAACGATGTTCCGGACGGCTTTGACATGAAAACCTGCCAACAGCGGATTTGCGCGATGTTGGCAGGTCTATCCACAAATTTGATGCGACAATAGAGAAGAATCTATGGGTGTTCGCGAGAGAAGATTATACTCGCAACCCCTGGATATGTCAAAACTTTTAACGGGATTACAACAATTCCCAAAATAGTCGCTTGGTCTATCCCCCAGAAGTTCGGTACAATACCCGAACAAGGAGAAAGCATCCCATGAACAAGAATCCCCAAGAGAACCGGGAATTTCGCCGGAAACAAAACCGCCTTCAAGTGGGCGGCATCGCCCTGGGGCTGGTTGCCGCATGGATAGCGGGTACCCTCCTCCCCACCCTGCCCCAAAGATTCACCTGGACGACGCTCATCCTCTGGGGAGCCGCGCTGGGAGCCTCACTTTTCGGCTGGCAATCCTACGCGCGCGCCGGGAAAGCGCTCACCCACTCCGAAAACCGCTGGCTCAACCTCGCCGTGGGAGCGGGGATTCCCTTTGGCGTCCTCATCCTCCTGGCCTGGCTGCTCGGTTCCCGCCCCTGAGAGGGCGCGCCGGCAGATTGACGCCGAACACACCCCATCGCACTCTCAAATATCTATGCCTGAAAAAATCCTGATTGTAGAAGACGAACCCACCCTGCAAGACACCCTGGCCTACAACCTCCAACGGGCCGGGTACGAAGTCCGCCTGACGGGGAACGGGCTGGAAGGGCTGGAACTGGCGGCTTCCTTTCAGCCAAACCTCATCGTGCTGGATGTCATGCTGCCGGGGCTGGACGGATTTGAGTTCTGCCGACGGCTGCGCCAACATTCCACCGTGCCGATTATCATGCTGACCGCCCGCAGCGACGAAGTGGACCGCGTCGTCGGTCTGGAGGTCGGTGCGGACGATTACCTGACCAAGCCGTTTTCCATGCGCGAATTGCTGGCGCGGGTCAAAGCCCAGTTGCGCCGCGCCGAGATGTTCCGGGAAGAATTGCGCAAAGCCCAGGGAGACGCATCCCCGGAGACGGTGCTCCGCTTTGGGGACCTGGAGATTGATGAGTCCCGTCATGAGGCCCGCCTGGGAGGAGAACCACTGGCCCTCAAACCCCAGGAATATCGCCTCCTGAATTTCTTTGCCCGTCATCCCAGGCAGATGTTGAGCCGGGAACGCATTCTGGAAGAAGTCTGGGGCTGGAATTTCATCGGCGACAGCCGGACGGTGGATGTACATGTACGTTGGCTGCGCCAGCGCATCGAACCCGACCCTTCGAAACCGCAGCGCATCATCACCGTGCGGGGAGAAGGCTACCGCTTCGAGGGGTGAGGCAGGTATGACCGCTCTTTTCTGGGGCGCGCTGGCCGCCCTGCTCGCCGCGCTGGGCGTGGTATTCTGGCGTTACCGGCGTCTCCAAAACGAACTGGCGCGCCTGCACCGAGAGGTACGCCAACAGGCCGACCGCCTCATCAAAGACGGCACGCTGGAGACTCGCGGGCCGGAAATCGAGGAGGCAGTGGCTGCCATCAACTTCTTGCTGCGCTCCGCCCGCCGACAAACCGCCGCCTTGGAATCCGAACGGGCCCGCCTTTCGGCTGTGCTGGAACAAATCGCGGACGCCGTTTTGCTGGTTGCCCCCGGCGGGCAGGTGACCTATGCTAATGCAGCCGCCAACCACATCTTCAACGAACACGCCCCGCTGACCGGGCGCAGTCTGGCCCGCGGATTGCGCCATCATCGGATAATTGCCGCCTGGCAAGAGGCGCTGGAAACCGGGGAAATGGTCGATACCACCCTGACCATGCCGCGCGGGCGGCGCGTCTTGCGCCTGATTGCCGTCCCCGACCAGGCCGTCGCCGGGGGCGCCTTGCTCCTGGTGCAAGATGTCACCCGGCTGCGCCACCTGGAACAGATGCGGCGCAACTTCATCAGTAATTTCTCGCACGAATTGCGTACCCCTCTGGCGGCTCTCAAGGCCCTGGCCGAGACCCTCCAGGACGGTGCGCTCGAAGACCCGCCCGCGGCGCGCCGTTTTCTGGAGCGCATTGGGGTGGAAGTGGATGCCCTTACCCAGATGTCGCAGGAATTGCTCGACCTGACGCGCATCGAATCGGGCGACCTCCTGCTGGAACGGAAAGATGTCTCCCCAGGGGTGTTGCTGCACGACGCGGCCGCCCGCATGCACATCCAGGCCCAACGCGCCGGGTTGAGGATGCACATCAAAGCCGAGGAAACCCTCCCCAAAATTTCCGTCGACCGGGCGCGCATCTCTCAGGCCCTGCTCAATCTGATACACAACGCTATCAAATTCACACCGCGCGGGGGGGAAATCACGCTGGAAACCCGGCAAATGGGAGAGGAAATCTGGCTGGTGGTACAGGATACCGGGGTAGGAATCCCGGCAGAAGAACTGCCGCGCATTTTCGAACGTTTTTACAAAGTGGAGCGCGCCCGCAACAGCAGCGGAACGGGGCTGGGGTTGGCAATCGTCCAACACATCGTCGGCGCCCACGGAGGCCGGGTGTGGGCCGAGAGCACAGAGGGACACGGGAGCGCTTTTTTCATCGCCATCCCGATTTAACCGGGCGTTAACCTGCCGTTGCAGCGTTGTTAATTGAGTTGTGCTACGATTTCTCCGCCCTAAAGGGCAGAAAACCATTCACCCTATCCAAAAGGAGAAGGAGTAGAACGCATGGCAAAAAAACTTTGGCTCATCCTGGCGCTCGTGCTGACGCTCAGCATGGTGCTGACATCTTGCGGCGGCGGACAACCCGTCTCCCCAGCCGGTGGACAACCCGCTGGGAGTGCTGGCGCGATTACCCTGAACGGAGCGGGCGCGACCTTCCCGCTGCCGGTCTACACCGAGTGGATTCAGATGTATAAGGCCGTGCAGCCCGACGTGACCCTGAACTACCAGGGAATTGGCTCCGGCGGCGGACAAAAAGCCATTCTGGACGGGACGGTGGACTTTGCCGGTTCCGATTCGCTGCTGAAAGACGACCAATACGCCCAGATGCCCGACCTGCAAATGTTACCCATGCTGGCCGGCGCTGTGGTGCCGATTTATAACGTCCCCGGCGTGGATGACCTGGTGCTTGACGGCCCGACGCTGGTAGACATCTTCATGGCCAAGATTACCAACTGGAACGACCCGGCAATTGCGGCCCTCAACCCGGATGCCCAGTTGCCCGACGCTCCCATCGTGGTCGCGCACCGCTCGGACGGCTCCGGCACGACCGAAATCTTCACTTCCTACCTGGGCGCAGTCAGCCAGGAATGGACGGACAACGTCGGCGTCGGCAAGGCCGTGGAATGGCCTGCGGATGCTAACGGCCAGGGCGTGGGCGGTAAAGGCAACCCCGGCGTGGCGCAAGCCGTCCAGTCAACCCCTAACTCCATCGGCTACGTGGAACTGGCCTATGCCAAATCCAACGGCATCACCTTTGCAGACATGATTAACGCCGCCGGTAACCGCGTCACGGCGAATGCCGAGACCATGCAGGACGCTATGGCCGCCTTTGCGGATGCCTTCAGCGACCGCCTGACGGCCAAAATCGTCAACGCTCCCGGCGAAAAATCCTGGCCGATTATGGGGTACACCTACATGATTATCCACATGCAGGAAAATCAGGATTGCGCCAAGACCAAGGCTTTGTTGGACTACATCCAGTGGGCTATCAGCGACCCGGCTGCGGCGCAAAAAGCCGCCGACCTGGGCTACGCCACCCTGCCCGATGCCGTCCGCGATTTGGTGATGGCGAAATTGCAGGAAGTCCAGTGCAACGGGCAGAAGGTTTTGCCGTAAGACTGCCCTGTGCATCGTTTAGCAATGGTGCTTGTCCGAGACCGGCAAGCACCATTTTCGTTTCTCGGCTTGCGTGTGGCAACGCAAAGGCGCAGGGACGCAGCGCAAAACGAGTATCGCGGGGAGGAGGAGACTTCCGAGATTTGTCGGCTGAGATGCCGTCCCGGGACGGCGCTCGTCGAAATCTCGGAAGTCTTTACCCCACCTTTTGAGACCTGTGAGGTCAGACCCCGATTTTCTGGATATAATACCCTCTCGTGAGATTCCCCGTCTGAGAAACGATACCTGTTTACAAGGCAGGAGGATGTATGCCGGTTTCCGAATCACTACCACCCCATAAAGCGCAGAAAAGAACACCCCCTGCTTTGTGGGTGGCGCTGCGTCACGGCGATGCCCTTTGGGATGCGCTCTTGTGGTTATCTGCCGCATTGACCACCGTGCTGGTCTTCTGGATTGGCTGGAAACTCTGGGTGGATTCTGCGCTCTCCCGCGCCGCGACCGGCTGGGATTTCGTCTCTCCGTGGGCGCCGCCCTCCTGGAATCCGGTGCTGGACAAATTCCATGCCTGGCCTGCCATCTACGGCTCGCTGGTCACTTCGTTGATTGCCCTGCTCGTCGCCACGCCATTCAGCATTGCCGTGGCGATTTTTCTGGCCGAACTTGCGCCCTCCCGTATTCGCCAAATCCTGAACTACATGGTCGAGATGCTGGCCGCCGTCCCCAGCGTGGTGTACGGCTTGTGGGGCATCTACGTCTTCCTGCCCCTCGTCGTCGTCCCGCTGGGAAAATTCCTCGGCGCAACGCTCGGACAGGTGCCGGGGCTGGATGTCTTCTTCGGCGGCACAATCCCCGATTCCGGGTTGAGCCGTTTGGGAGCCTCCCTGATTCTGGTCTTGATGATTACGCCGACGATTGCCGCCGTGACCCGCGATGTCTTCCAGGCCATTCCACAATCACAGCGCGAAGCATCTCTCGCCCTGGGAGCAACCCAATGGGAGACGACCTGGCGGGTGCTGATTCCTTACGGGCTTTCGGGCATCCTGGGGGCGGTCATCCTGGGGCTGGGGCGCGCTATCGGCGAGACGATGGCAGTCACAATGGTCATCGGCAACACAACCGGGGGCGGCTGGTCTATCTTGCGTCCCGGCTACACCATGGCGAGCATCATCGCCAATGAGTTCGCCGAAGCCGTCAGCGGGATGCACACCGCCGCGCTGGTCGAAATCGGGGTGGTGCTCTTCGTGATTACTTTCCTCCTGAATTTGTTCTCCCGCTACCTGGTGTGGCGTGTCAACCGCAAAGTCATTGTGAGATAGATATGAACGCAGAGACGAACATCTTCGCCGGCCTCGATATGGCCCGCCTGGACAAAAGACGCCGCCGCATCAACCGCATCATGCTCTCCCTGACGGCTGTAGCGACGTTGTTTGCCGTCATCCCCCTGTTCTGGATTACGATTTACGTCATCATCAAGGGCGGTTCGTACCTCAACCTGGATTTGTTCATTCACCTGCCGCAAGCGATGGGCACGGAGGGCGGCGGCGTGCTGCACGCCATCGAAGGCTCGGCGGTAATGGTGCTTTTCGCTTCGATTTTTGCCATTCCACCCGCGCTGCTGGCCGCCTTTTATCTGCTGCATCACCCCAATACGCCTTTGGCAAATTTCCTGCGCTTCAGCACGGATTTGCTTTCCGGCATCCCCTCCATCGTGGTGGGATTGTTCGGCTATGCCGTAATCGTGATTGTGCAAAAGCACTACTCCGCGCTGGCGGGCAGCGTGGTGCTGGCAATCATCATGCTGCCGGTCATTCTCCGCTCGGCGGAAGAAATGCTCAAACTGGTGCCCCAGGAATTGCGCGAAGGCGCGCTGGCGTTAGGTTCGCCGGAGTGGAAGTCGGCGCTGACCGTCGTCCTGCCCGCCGCGGCGGAAGGCGTGGTCACCGGCATCATGCTGGGGATTGCCCGCGCCGCAGGCGAAACCGCGCCCCTCATCTTCACCGCCCTGGGCAACGACAACTACGAAATTTTCCAATACATCCGGCAGACCATCCAGTACAGGCAGGGCGTGGGCGAAGCCTTCAAATTGATTTTGGAACAGCCCACCGATGCGCTCCCCCTGACGCTCTGGAAATACGCCCAGCAGCCCTACCCGGAGCGCGTCCAGCAGGCCTGGGCGGTTGCTCTCGTCCTGATGCTCTTCGTTCTGTCGCTCAACATCGCCGCCCGTCTCTGGCTGGCAAAACGCCGCCGCCAGCGCTACGGATAAGAGACGATGGGGCTCTGAGATTTTGCAAGGTAATGGGAAGACAGGAGAAAAAAGAAGAAATGCCAGAAAAGCAGACCATCAAAATTGACATCCGGGATGTCTCGGTACACTACGGGACTTTCCAGGCCCTGACCGGGGTATCCATGCCCGCCTACGAAAACAAGGTGACGGCCATTATCGGCCCGTCGGGGTGCGGCAAGAGCACCCTCCTGCGCTCCATCAATCGGATGAACGACCTCGTGCCCCACTTTCGCATCGAGGGCACGGTTACCCTGGATGGCGAAGACATCTACGCCCCGCGGCGCGACGTGGTGGATATCCGCCGCCGTATCGGGATGGTCTTTCAGCGCCCCAATCCCTTCCCAATGAGCATCTACAACAACGTCGCCTACGGCCCGCGGCTTTATCACATCCGCTCCAAAAACGTGCTGGATGAAATCGTGGAACGCAGTCTGCGTCAGGCCGCCCTGTGGGAGGAAGTGAAGGACAAATTGCATCAATCCGGTTTGTCCATTTCCGGCGGACAGCAACAGCGCCTTTGCATTGCCCGCGCCATCGCCGTCCAGCCCGAAGTGATTTTGATGGACGAACCCGCCTCCGCCCTTGACCCCATCGCGACTCTGAAAATCGAAGAACTGATGCACGAATTGAAGAAGAACTACACCATCATCATCGTCACCCACAACATGCAGCAGGCGGCGCGCGTCTCCGATTACACGGCGATGATGATGCTCTCGGATTCAGAAAGCCGCTCCGGCACGGTGATTGAGTTCGACGAGACCGAGCGCATCTTCACCAACCCGAAGGACAAACGTACCGAAGATTACGTCACCGGGCGCTTCGGCTAAAAAAGGTGACAGTCACTTGCGAAGGGTCTGTCACCGGGCGCCATCGCCTTGCACTCCAGACCACCTAAAACCAGTTCTCCCCCTCCGTGGCGTCCACGCGGAAGTGCGCCCCCCGCGAACGGTGGTTGTGACGGGCGGCCTGCGCCACCACCAGGGCGGCCTCCACCGCGTTCCGCAAGCCAATCAGTCCATCGCTCAGGCGGGTAGTGCGGTAGAAAGTCTCGATTTCGTTCCACAGGTGACGCAGTTCGCGGATGGCGCGGGAAAGCCGCTCCCCGCTGCGCGCCAGCCCGACGTAGTACCACATGATGTTTTGGATGGTCTGCATATCCCCCTGGATGAGGGCGGGGTCAGGTTCCGCCGTAAGGCCGCTCTCATCCCAGGGGGGCACCGCGCCTTTGGGAAGGGAGTCCGCCCCCCTCCCCCCTTCCAGGCGGGCAGCGATATCCAGGGCGGCGCGGTATCCCCAGGTGAGTCCCTCCAGCAGAGAAGTCGAAGCCAGACGATTGGCGCCGTGCAATCCCGTACAACTGACCTCCCCAACGGCGTACAGATTCTCGATGCTGGAGCGACCATCCAAATCCACCAGCACGCCGCCGCAGAAGTAATGCGCCGCCGGCACCACCGGAATCGGCTCGGCGGTGATGTCCACGCCCGCCTTCAGGCAGGTAGCATAGATGTTCGGGAAGCGGGCGCGAATGGCGGCAGCCTCCATGTGGCTGGCTATGTCGAGCAGGACGTGGGTGTAACCCTGCGTTTCCATCTGATGGTGGATGGCGCGGGCTACCACGTCGCGGGGGGCCAGGTCTTTCCATTGAGGGTCGTAATCGGCCATGAAGGGGCGGCCCTCCGGAGTGAGGAGTACGCCCCCCTCCCCGCGCACCGCCTCGCTGATGAGAAAACCCTCCGCCCCCGGAACGGCCAGCGCGGTGGGATGGAACTGGACGTATTCGGCGTTGACGATGCGCGCCCCGGCGCGGTGCGCCATTGCCAGCCCGTCGCCGCGCGCTCCGGGGGGATTGGTGGTACTGCGGTAAATGCGGCCCAGCCCGCCGGTTGCCAGGACGGTGTAAGGGGCCAGGTAGCGGTGGACGAGGCGCTCGCGCTGGTCGAAGCCGTAGGCCCCGTAACAGCGAATCGGCTCGTAAGCAGTCAGCGGGTCGCGGGAATGGTGCGGGAAGGTTATCAAATCCACCGCCGTAACCTGCGTGAGGATTTCCACGTTGGGATAACGCTTGAGGGCGTTCAGCAGCCCCACGATGATGGCCTTGCCGGTGCCGTCGCCCACGTGCAGGATGCGCCGTCGGGAGTGAGCGGCCTCCCGCCCCCAGGCCAGGCCGCCCTCTGCCTCGCGGTCGAAGGGGATGCCTGCGCGCCGCATCAGGATTTCCTCCACCAGGGCGGGGGCCTGTTCGGCCAGCAGGCGCACGGCCTGCGGACGGCTGGCTCCCGCCCCGGCGCGCAGGATGTCGGCGGCCAGCAGGTCGGGGTCATCGTCCGGCCCGCGGCTGACGATACCGCCCTGGGCGTAGCGGGTGTTGGATTCGTGCGGGTCGGCAGCGCGGGTCAACACGGTGACGCGGATATTGGGGTCCTGCGCCAGTTGCAGGGCAGCGGTGGCCCCGGCGATGCCGGAACCGATGATGAGAACGTCCGATTGATTCATGGTTTGTGGCCTGTCGTCTGTGGCCTGTCGTCTGTGGTCTGTCGTCTGTGGTCTGCCATCCGTCGTCTGTCGTCCGTGGTCTGTGGTCCATCGTCCGTCACCCCACCGCCAACATACGCTCGACGGCGGTCAGGGCGCGGCGGCGGATGTCTTCGGGGATGTGGACTTCGTATTGCAGGTTCCGCAGGGCTTCAAGAGTGTTTTCGAGCGTAATCTGGTGCATGTGCGGACAACGTCGGAGACCCAGGCGCAGGAATTCCTTGTCGCGATGGATGGCGGCCAGGTTGTCGCTCATTGCACTATCGGTCAAAAGCAGGTAACGCGCTGCGGGACGTTCTGCTACGTATTTCACCATGCCGGTAGTGCTGCCGGCGAAATCCGAAGCAGCCACCACTTCGGGCGAGCATTCGGGGTGCGAGAGAATGACTACATCCGGGAACTGTTCGCGGATGGCACGGATGTCGTCCACGGTGTATTTTTCGTGGACTTCGCAGCGGCCATGCCAGGCGATTATCCCACCACCTATATCCTCCCCCCTCAGGGGGGAGGGCAGGGTAGGGGGTGTATCCTCCCCCCGCTGGGGGGAGGGTAGGGTAGGGGGATTCTTCCCCTCACCCCCGGCCTGCATAAGCGGAATTTCGCGGGCGGTGATAACCCGCTTGCCGGTCTCGGCGGCCACGTTACGCGCCAGGTATTCGTCCGGCAGGAAGATGACCGTGTCACTCTCCAGCGATTGGACCAGTTTGGCGGCATTGCCGGAGGTGCAGCAATAGTCGCTTTCGGCCTTCACGTCGGCGTAGGTGTTGACGTAGGTCACCACCGGCACGCCGGGAAAGCGCTCTTTCAGGGCGCGTACATCGGCGGCGGTGATGGATTCGGCCAGCGAACAGCCCGCTTTCTGCGAGGGAATGAGCACGGTTTTATCGGGGTTGAGAATTTTGGCGGTCTCTGCCATGAAGCCCACGCCGCAGAAAACGATGACGTCCTTATCGGTTTGAGCGGCCAGGCGGCTGAGGCCGAGCGAATCGCCAACGAAATCGGGCACCGAGTGGTAAAGGGCCGGCTCCATGTAGTTGTGTCCCAGGATGACGGCGTTGCGCTCCTTCTTCAGGCGCTCGATTTCCACAGCCAGTTCGGCCTTGTAACGCAGTTCCTCATCCGGGACGATACCCTCCAGTTTACGGCGCATCTTTTCGTACATGGCTTGCACTTCGGGGTTCATGGT
>JANTFR010000053.1 GCA_024763355.1 Anaerolineales bacterium | reverse complement strand
TGTGCCCTCCAACACATCTTTAGTGCTCCCTACAGAACCTCCTCCAATGCGGGGATACGCCCTGCGCCCCAGCCCCCTTTCTTCAGACGTTCCAGCGCCTCCTCCGTCCAGGAGCGCATTTTCCAGTAGGCCGTGGAGCGCCCCACCGGGGGATATTCCTGCAAGTGGGTGTGCAGCGTCAACGTGGCCGCAGCAAAGAGCGTTTTCGGGTCGGCGCTTGCCAGGTGGTGCTCGAATTCTTCCAGGCGGGGCTCCCAGGCGGCCCTCCGGCGCGCCAGGAGCGCCTCGAATTCGCTAATCAAGGCATCCTCCGTCTGGTCGTTGGGGTCGAACACCAGCATGGGAACGGGGGTGCGGAAGATGCAGCGGGTAAAAGCATCGTTTTTCTCGATGTGCGCCTCCCCGCCCCATGTAAAGGCTTCCACGCGTTTCCCTTTGTGGTCTTCCACAATGATGCGCCCGGCGCACAGGTGGTGGATATCTTTGTCGTTCCAGGGGTGTTCGATGTGCAGTTTCCGTAAACTGAGATGCCCCCGGTGTTCCTCTGCCACCGTGCAAAAGACGCGGCAGGGGTCGAAGTGTTCTCCTGTAGGCTGGTCGTAGACGTAAACGTGCAGGGCTTCGTACCCTAATTCGGGAAAACCTTTGTGGGGAATGAACGCATAACCAAGAGGAGGGGTACTCATCGGATTTCTCCTGTCTCTGCCATACCTGCTTGCAATTGCGCTACGGCTGTTGCCCGCGGGCGATGCGCTCCTGCAAGTGGGACGGCCATTGGGAAACGTCTTCGGAGGGGTAAATCCGCAGTTCCGGGCCGTTCTGGGTCAGCAAATCCCGCGTGCGGCAGTGCAGGATGGTTCGCGCCGCGGCCAACCCGGAGGCTGTCACGCCGGAGACGCCGTGGCTGAGCGTGCTGGCGCCGACCATCAGCAGGTTCTCGATTTCGGTTTGCACTGGGAAGGCCCCCGGCCCAACTTGGGTGCGGCTCTTGGCAATCCCATACAGGTTGCCGCGGGTGGCGTTGATGTAAAAGGTGTTGGTCAGCGGCGTGCCCAAATTCCAAAAGACAATGTGCTTGCTGATGCCGGGGATGCGCCGCTCCAGCCCCTGAAACATGCGCCAGGCCAAATCTTCCTTGAGAGCCTCGTATTCCGGAGGACGATTGCCGGGGCTGCCGCCCGCCCACTGCTCGAAGGGTTCGTAGCCCACGAAGGTGAAGGCCTCCAGGGTGTGATGTCCGCTGTGCATTTTGCTGGGGTCTTTCAGCGTGGTGGCGGTCAGGAACATGGCCGGAGGGCGCTCGGCGCGCAGGGCGTAATCTCCCAGTCCCAGGCGGTAGAGGGCGTCCACGTTGGCGTGGTCGTAGAACCAGAAGTTGCCGGAATCCATCCCTGCGGCGCGCAAATCCATGTCCACGGCGAAGAACAAACTCAAGGCCGATGTGGAATACGTCACCCGCTCCAGTTTGCGGCGCAGACGCTTGCTCAGATGTTCCCGCCCCACCATTTGCCCGAAAGTGACCTCCGGGTCGGCGTTGCTGATGACGTACCTGGCGCGGATTTCGCTCCCGTCGGCGAGACGCACCCCGATAACTTTCTTGCCTTCCAGCAAGATGCGTTCCACCCGCGTTTGGAGGCGAATCTCGCCCCCGGCGCGTTTCAGCGCCCGCACGAAGGCCCGCGGGATGGCGAACCCGCCCCCGCGCGGGAACCAGCCCCCGTTCAGGTAGTGATAGGTGATGCCCGCGTGGACGAAGACCGAGACATCCGAAGGCGGCATCCCGTGGTCGCCGGACTGCCCCGCCAGGACGCCTTTCAGCACCGGGTCGGAGATGTACTCGTCAATCAGGTCTTGTCCGCTGCGACGCGCCCAGCGCAGTACGGAGGCCGCCTTGCCCGCCGCTTTGACGGCCTCTCCTGCCCCGGAGACGCGCCCCAGGCGGTTGAGATTTTCCATCAGGCCGACCAGGGTGTCGAAGTAAGCCCGGATGCCCTCTGCTTCGGCGGGGAAGCGCGCCTGCAATCTCTCTATCAGACGCTCCTTGCCTTTGGGGATGTCGAAGCGCTCCTCCCCGATGAAGATGTGGTCGAAACCGTCGGGGTTGAGTTCGCAGAATTCCAGGTCTTGCGAAACGCCCAGTCCTTCGTAAATGCGCCGCAGGTGGCCTCCGGGCTGCAAATCGCCGATGTAATGCACGCCGGGGCTGAAGCGGTAGTTGTTCAAGGTGAAAGATTGCGTCCAGCCGCCCGGTATTTCATGCTGCTCGCATACCAGCACCTTCAATCCGGCCTGCGCCAGCGGAACGGCGGCGGCCAGCCCTCCTGCTCCAGAACCGATTATGATAACGTCGTAGTCCATATCTGCCTCCTCGAGGTTATTGTACCTTACTCCTGCCTTTCTCCCTGTCTTCTTCCACGACAAACGAGAAACGCGGGGACGCAAGGACGCCAGGACGCAAAGGAGGCGTTTTCTTCGTTGAGCCGTTTTCTCTTTGTCTTTCTCCGCGTCTCCGCGTCCCTGCGTTGCCTTTCCTCCGCTATGGATGGGGCGGGACTGCCGGCCATGTCTGAAAGCGGTTTCTTTGTAGCCGTTTTCTCTTTGTCTTTCTCCGCGTCTCCGCGTCCCTGCGTTGCCTCTCCCCCGCTATGGATGGGTCGGGGCTGCCGACCTTGTCTGAAAGCGGTTTCTTTGTAGCCTTTTTCTCCCCTGCTGATATAATCCACCCTACCTTTTGAACATCCTCTGGAGGGTTTATGCCTGTACCGTTTTCTACGCCGGGACTGGAATTGCACGTCTCGCGCCTTGTGCGTCAAAAATATGGCCTGGACGAAGCCCTGTTTGGGCTGCGGGGCAATGTTCTCTTTGCCAATTTCAAACTGGTGCGTGAATTCGTCGCCAAAATCAACGCCCGCCGTGTTCAGGAAGGTGGCGCGGAAAATACGCTGAGTGCCAGCGAACTCAACGCCGCCGGCCTGTTGGATGAAATTCTGCATTTCGTATCGGCGGAATACCGCCGCCAACGGCAGCCGATGGCCTTGCACGGCGCGCTGGATACCCTCGAAGCGCAATTCGGAACGCAGGCCGTCGAGGTGCTCTTGCGCCGCTTTGCCGAAACCTTCCCGGCCTCGGTGGTGTATCGCGGTGAAATGAGTCTGGAAACTTTCTTCACCGCCACCATAGACGACCTGCCGGCCCGCGAAGCGGTGCTGGAAGAACTCATCATGCTCTCCCTGGCAAACGAGAACCCTGCCATGCAGAGCATGAATGAACTCTTCGACGACCGCGACCTGAGGAAGCACACCGTCTATGCCCAGGCGCTGGAGGCTCTGGATGCCTACTTCCGCACCCAACCGCCCTTTGGCCCCGAAGACCAGTCCTTGCTTGATTTGCTTCGTGAACCGGCCCGGCGCGTCCCCCATTCGTTGCAAGCGCAGTTGCAATTTGTCCTCACCCATTGGCGCTCCCTGTTGGGCAACGGTTTCTACTACCGCCTGCTGGGGGCGCTGGATTTTATCGAGGAGGAAACCCGTCTGCGCATCGGGACGGGCGGCGGAGGCGGCCTGGATGCCGTTTCCGTCCCGCATTTCCCTTCCCTCTCGGAAGCGGAAGAGGAACCTGAGCGGTTTTCCCCGGACAGGGACTGGATGCCCAGCCTGGTGATGATTGCCAAGCACACTTACGTGTGGCTCGACCAACTCAGCCGTCAATACCAGCGTCCCATCACCCGCCTCGACCACATCCCCGACCGGGAACTCGAAACCCTGGCTCGGCGCGGCTTTTCTGGCCTGTGGCTCATCGGCCTGTGGGAACGTTCCAGCGCTTCGCAGAAAATCAAGCACCTGTGCGGCAACCCCGAAGCGGTTGCCTCGGCTTATTCGCTCTACGATTACGAAATCGCCGCCGACCTGGGCGGATACGAGGCCTACCAAAATCTACGGGAACGCGCCTGGCGGTACGGTATCCGGCTGGCCGCCGATATGGTTCCCAACCACACCGGCATCTACTCCCGCTGGGTGGTGGAACATCCCGACTGGTTTATTTCGCTCTCTTATTCCCCCTTCCCCTCCTATTCCTTCAACGGCCCCGACCTTTCGGAAGACCCTCGCGTGGGCATCTACCTCGAAGACCACTACTACACCCGCAGCGACGCAGCGGTGGTCTTCAAGCGCGTCGACCGCGCCAGCGGAGATACGCGCTACATCTACCACGGCAACGACGGCACTTCCATGCCCTGGAACGACACCGCCCAGTTGAACTACCTCAACCCCGAAGTGCGCGAAGCCGTTATCCAGACCATCCTGCGGGTGGCGCGCATGTTCCCCGTCATCCGTTTCGATGCCGCCATGACCCTGGCGAAGAAGCATTACCAGCGTTTGTGGTTCCCGGAGCCGGGCACGGGGGGCGCTATCCCCACGCGGGCGGAATTCGGCCTTACCAAAGCGCAGTTCGATGCCGCCATGCCGAAGGAATTCTGGCGCGAAGTGGTGGAGCGCATCGCCGCCGAAGCCTCCGACACCCTTCTGCTGGCCGAGGCCTTCTGGATGATGGAGGGCTACTTCGTCCGCACCCTGGGGATGCACCGCGTCTATAACAGCGCCTTCATGAACATGCTGCGCGACGAGAAGAACGCCGAATACCGCGCCGTCATCAAGAACACCCTGGAATTCGACCCCGAAATCCTCAAGCGCTACGTCAACTTCATGAACAACCCCGACGAGCGCACCGCGGTGGAGCAGTTCGGCAAGGGTGATAAATACTTCGGCATCTGCCTGCTGATGTCCACCCTGCCCGGCCTGCCCATGTTCGGGCATGGACAGGTGGAGGGTTTCGCCGAGAAATACGGCATGGAATACCGCCGCGCCTACTGGAGCGAGCAGTCCGACGCCGCTATGGTAGCCCGCCATGAAGCCGAAATCTCCCCCCTGCTTTATCGCCGTCGCCTGTTTGCCGAGGTGGAGAACTTCCTGCTTTACGATTTCTACACCCCGCAGGGCTTTGTAGATGAAAACGTGTTTGCCTACTCCAACCGGCGGAATGGGGAGCGTTCCTTGGTGGTCTACCACAACAAATTTGCCGAGACGAGCGGCTGGATTCGCACCTCGGTGGCCTACGCGGTCAAGGATGCTGACGGGGAAAAGCATCTGGAGCAGCGCACCCTCTTCAACGGGCTGGCGCTCAGCGAGGCTCCCAATTTCTACACCATCTTCCGCGACCACAAGAGCGGTCTGGAGTACCTCCGCAGCAACGCTGAACTCCACGAGAAAGGGCTGTATCTGGAACTAAAAGCCTACGATTACCATGTCTTTTTAGACTTCCGTCAGGTACAGGATACGGACGGGCGCTACGCCGCCCTGCACGACGAACTGGCCGGGCGGGGCGTCGCCGATGTGGATGCCGCTTTGCGCGCTTTGGCGCTGCGCCCCATCCAGGCCCCGCTGCGCGAATTGTTCAATGCCGGGCAGTTCGAATGGCTTCTGCGTAACCGCGCTCCCGGCATGGAGCGTCTCCCTGATGCCCTCGACGAAGTGGAGCGCAAGGCGCTGGCGGTGGCGGAGGCCGTCTGTGATTTTACCGGCGCGCGGGAAGACCCGCGGGAACTGGCCGCCGCGGTGCGCGCCAACCTTTCGGTTTTGCTCCATCTCCCGGAATGGGAAGGGGAAACGGAAGCCTCTCAGGATGAGAAATCCCTGCTCCCCATGCTGCGCGCCTTGAAGGGATTTTTGGAAGCAGACGAGGCCCGCTGGGGGGTTGCGCTTGCCTGGAGTATGACGCACCCCTGGGGGCGAATCCTCGCCTCCCGCTCCCCCGAAGAGGATGCCGCCCCATCCGATGCCTCCGCTTCTCCCTGGTGTACCCGCTGGCTCTTCGACGGTCTCATCGCCCAAACCCTGCGAGAGATGGGCTATACCGACGCCCAGGTTTCCCGCAGCCTGCGTGCCTGCCGTGTCTTGCTGGCTTACCCCGATTGGTATCGCCGGGCGGCGGAGGATTTTCCCGGCACCCTGGCGCGCTGGCTGGATGACCCCCAAGTGCGTTCGCTGCTGGATGTCAACGAATACGAAGGCGTGCTCTGGTTCCGCAAGGAATCCTTCGACGATTTGACGGGCATGATGCAGGTCGTCGGCAGCATCAAAATCCTGACCGATGCGGAAACTGCCCCCGAAAAACGCCTGGCTGCCTTGCAAGAAATCTTTGCCCTGACCGAAATGCTGCACCAGGCCGAAGAACGTTCCGCCTACCGCCTGGAGAAACTGCTGGAAGCATAGCGCCCTCCCCTCTTGCCGGGCGCGGAAAATTGTGGCTCCGTGTGCGTTCCCCTTTCGGCTTCTGTGCCCCTGCGTTCCCCCGTGTTTTTTCCCTACCCGGGCTGCGGCATCTGGTAGAGGCTGGTTTGGGCGCGCACGAGGTGCTGCAAGAAAACCTGGTCGCCGCGGATGTTTCCGCTTTGACTGCTCACATACCGTAGTGTTTCCACGGCGTACTCACTCAAATCAATCCCGGTGGCCTGATACGCCATCCACACGGCCTGCGCAGCGTAGGCCGTGTTGTTTTTTGGTTCGATGCGGTCGTAATCCTCGAAGAACCACCCGCAGGAAGTGAACATGCGCTGCCGCTCGTATTGCGAAATCAGTATCCAGTCGGCGCGCTGGATTTCCAGGGGGGAAAGATGCGGCGCGCCGAATTCCGAGAGCAGGGCGGCGGTGGTGGTTTGTCCCAGCACGACCTCGATGTAGCGGTCTCGCAGCGCCCAGGGATTCCGTATCAGCCGCGCCATGAAGGTGTAGTAGACCTCATCCAGTTCAGCAGCCAGATGATTGAAAGCGGAGCGCAGGGAGCCTTTCCAGGAACTGTCGCCGGGAGTGCAACTGCATCCCGCCGCCCAACGGGAGAGACCGTGGTGACACGACCAGGAGGTATCGTAGCGCAGGGGAATGGTCTTGCGGGGGGGATGTTCGTCCAGCCAGCGGGAGGGGTAAGTAACTTCGATGTCGTTAGCGGGAGCGCTGTGTCGGGTCAGGTAGGCCAGAAATTTGTCTCGGTCGGGCTTGTGGTGGCCGTAGAGTTCCCCGTCGGAGGCCAGGAGGAGCATTTGGGGTTCGCCGCGGTACTTCTTGGCGTTGTTGAAGCGGGGGAGCAGTTCTCCGGTGGCAAAGGCATCGGCGTTGAGGGTCATGTGGCCGTCGAAACTAATGCGGGCGCTCAATTCCCCGTGATAGAAAAATACGGCGATTCGTCTGCCGCCGGGCAGCGAAACCCAGTAGGGTTCGCTGGGGTCCAACAGGAGGGTGTTTGCCTGCCATGGGGCCAGGATGGTGAAGGCGATGCCGTGGTCGGCCAGCACCATCAGGGTTTCGGTATCCACGGCAGTTTCGGGTAGCCACATGCCGCGCGGGCGGCGTCCAAAACGGTGCTCGAAATCGGCAATCCCCCAGCGCACCTGGGTGACTTTGTCCCGGTAGGGGGCTAAAGGCAAAATGGTGTGGTTGTAGGGCTGAGCCAGAGCATTGCCCGTCCCGTAACGCTCCACATTGGCGCGGTCTTGCTCTGCAATGCGGGCCAGGGTTTCAGAGTCGTGACGCTGCATCCAGGCGGCCAGGGTAGGGCCGAGGTTGAAACTGATGTGCTCGAAGTTGCCGGCCTCTGCGTTGGGGCGGTAACACTCGGCGTGGATGCGCTCGTTCCAGTTTTCGTAAGGCGCAGCCCCTTTTTCTGCGGGGATTTTCCCGGTGAGAGGGTCTTCGCGAGGCGGCTGGTAGAAATGGGCGTGGACGATGAGAGCGAGAGATGGCATAGCGTGCGATGTGCGGTGTGATGGTTATATCACGTGCCGCGTGTCATGGGCGTCAGCGGTTGCGCTTTACTTCGTAGTCCTCGCCGGAGGAACGAGTCAGGTCAACGATGACGGTGCGTCCTCCGTAGCCGTGGAGCAAATCGTGGGCGCGTACGGTGACCTGGGTGACTTCGGGAGGAATGACGATGCCGCGTTGGGAACGGGTGAAAGGCTGTTCATCCACATGGGGGTGGAGCAAAAGCCGCGTGAAAGGCGATGAAGGGTCGGGCTTCACGATACTCCCATCTGGGAGCAGGACGTCCCAGCCGTCGGCGTAATGTTCCCAACCGGTATCTTCATGCTGCACGGTGACGGAAAAAGTCCAGGTGCCGTCGCTTTCCTGGCGAGCGGAGACGAAAAGTACATCGGCGTAGGTGGCCGGTTCTTGTTCGGGGGATGGCCTGGGACTGCTCTCAGGAGCGGGCGAAGGGGAAGTCGTCATGGCAGGAGAGGAAGAAGGGGTAGGGGGTGCGGGAGCGGAGGGTTGGCAGGCGCTTAGAAGCAACAGGAATACCGGTAAAAAGAGGATAGTTTTCATGTGAGAAAGTGTATCACGGGTGAGGATGGATGTCACGTCGCGAAGGGACCGGAAGCGATTCCACAAGGGGTTTCTCTATGCTACAATTGCGGTGGGTAGTCGGGTAGTTGGGTAGTTGGGTAGTTGGGTAGTTGGGTGGTTGGGTAGTCGGGTAGTTGGGTGGTTGGGCGGTTGGGTGGTTGGGTAGTCGGGTAGTCGGGTAGTTGGGTAGTCGGGTAGTTGGTATTCGTGCAATTTGTGTCCATTCGTGTCCATTCGTGGGCATTCGTGGGCATTCGTGGACATTCGTGGATTGGAGGTTCTATGCTGCGTTCTTTGTTTATTTCCCTGTCCAAGTCCGAATGGGCTAAAGACCAAATCATGCGTTGGGATTTTGCCTGGAACATGGCAACCCGCTTTGTGGCTGGTGAGACACTGGAATCGGCCATTGAGGTGGTGCGTACGCTCAATGAAAAGGGTATCAACGTTACCTTTGACCATCTGGGGGAGTTCACTGCGACGCCTGAAGAAGCCCGCAAAGCCGCCGAGGACGCCATCGCCATGCTGGACGCTATCGAAGAGATTGACGGGCGCGCCGGCATCTCCATCAAATTGTCGCAAATGGGGCTTTTGATTGACAAATCGCTGTGCGCGGAGCATCTCCGCATGATTTTGCAGAGCGCCAAAACGCACGGCAATTTTGTGCGAATTGACATGGAAGACGCCACTACCGTAGACGATACGTTGGCGCTGTATCGGCAGATGCGTTCCGAGGGTTTCGAGAACGTGGGCGTAGTGCTACAATCTTATCTGTACCGTACCGAAGCGGATATGGAAGTTCTGCTGCGGGAGGCGGCGCGCGTCCGCTTGTGCAAGGGGGCTTACAAAGAGTCGCCCGACGTGGCCTATCCCAAAAAGGCGGACGTGGACGTAAACTACGACCGTCTGGTAGATATGATGCTGGAGGCCGCTACCCGCCATGGTGCGCCGCGCCTTAGCCCCGACGGACGTATTCCGCCTTTGCCGGCGATAGCCACCCACGACGAACTGCGCATAGCCAACGCCAAGCGCGTTGCTGAAAAACTCGGTCTCCCTAAAGACGCGCTGGAATTTCAGATGTTGTATGGTATCCGCCGCGATTTGCAAGAGCAACTGGTTGCCGAGGGGTATCCGGTACGCGTCTACGTGCCCTATGGGACGCAGTGGTACCCCTACTTTATGCGCCGCCTGGCAGAACGTCCCGCCAACGTATGGTTCCTGCTCTCCAACCTGCTGCGCGAGTGAATGAGCGTGGAGGCTGCCAACGTCAGCCGTAGTCATCGTACAGGCACTGATGTGTGTCCTACTCGCGGGCAGCGGGTAATTGCAGCCAATCATTGAAAATCCCGTCTCCTGCCCCGCAACGATTGTGAAACCTGTCTTGCGGGAGCACTAAAAGATTGTTGGGGTTCACGCGAGATGGGTAGGCGACGGCATTGCCGTCACCTACCCCGGCCAACAACTCTTTAGTGTACCTTGCCTTGCCGCACGCTTGACAACCCCATACCCTCGTGCTACCATCGGACGCGGACAGGCGTTGTCCTTCAAGACCCTCTTTCACCATCCTCAGGATTGAACCATGGCCGTCACCATTCGAGATGTAGCCAAACGCGCCGGTGTGGGCATTGCCACCGTCTCGCGCGTCATCAACGGCAACCCCTCGGTCAGCGAGGAGACGCGCCAGCGCGTCTTGGAGGCTATCGAGGAACTCAATTACACTCCCAACCCCATTGCCCGCCGCCTCTCCACGGGGCGCACCTGGACGGTGGGGGTGCTGGTGCCGTTTTTCACCCTCCCGGAGTTCGTCAAGCGTTTGCAGGGCATCCAGCACGCCCTGGCCGAGAGCGCCTATGACCTGGTGCTTTTTAACATCGAGACCCCTGCGCAGCGGGACAAGTATTTTCTCGATTTGTCGCGCAACAACCGGGTAGATGGTTTGCTCATTCTCTCGCTCGTGCCGGGGGAGGAACAGATAGCGGCTTTCGATGAGGCCAATATCCCCCTGGTGTTGGTGGATGCCGTCCATCCCGACCTCAGCCGGGTCACGGTGAACCACGTGCGCGGGGGAGAACTGGCCACCGAACACCTGATTGCTCTTGGCCATCGGCGCATCGCTTTCGTAGGGCCATCGGACGACGACCCTTTCCGCTTTGCCGCTCCGCAGCAATGTTTCCAGGGGTACAGCCGCATGCTGGACGCTGCCGGCATCCCCTTGCGGAAGGAGTACCACGTTCGCGGCGCTTACGGGCGCGAGAGCGCCCGCAAGATGGGGCGCGCCTTGCTCTCCCTGGACGAGCCGCCCACCGCGGTTTTTGCGGCCAGCGATACCCAGGCCATCGGCGTGATGGAGGCGGCCCGCGAGATGGGCTTACGCGTCCCGGAAGGCCTCTCTGTGATTGGTTACGGCGACCTGCGCGATGCCGAATACCTCAACCTGACGACCGTCCATCAGCCCCTTTTCGAATCCGGTGTGGAGGCCGTCAATGTGTTGCTAGCCCTGATTGAAGACCCGCCGCGGGAACCTATCGTGGTGGAATTGCCCGTCCATGTAGTTTCGCGAGGTACTACGGCGCCTCGGGGATGAAATAGTGATGTGATGGGGGGATGATGTGCCCCCCTTTTTGCCAACCCCTCCACCCCCAATTTCCAATTCTTACCCCCTGCTCTACCATCCTCCCATGAACGCCAAAAATTTACTCACCAAACTTGGATTGCACGACATGAACCCCGGAGCCTGCACCGGCCCCGATGGGTGGCTCGACGACCCCTCCGGGGAGGTGCTGACCTCCTACAATCCGACCACGGGTGAGGCGATTGCCTCCGTGCGGATGGCGGGAAAGGACGCTTACGAACAGGTAGTAAGCGCTGCCCAGGAGTCTTTCCGCACCTGGAGCGAGATACCGGCCCCCAAGCGCGGCCTTGTGGTGCGCGACCTGGCCGAGGCGTTACGCGCCTTGCAAGAGCCTCTCGGCGACCTCGTCACCCTGGAGATGGGCAAGATTCGCCCCGAAGGGCGCGGCGAAGTCCAGGAGATGATTGACATTGCCGACTTCGCGGTGGGACTTTCCCGCCAACTCTATGGCCTGACGATGGCCTCCGAGCGTCCGCGGCACCGCATGTATGAGCAGTGGCATCCCCTCGGGCCGATTGGCATTATCACCACTTTCAACTTCCCCGTGGCGGTGTGGGCCTGGAACGCGGCGATCGCGGCTGTAGCAGGCGATACGATGATTTGGAAACCCTCCCCCATTACCCCGTTGACCGCGATTGCCGTGCAGAACATCTGTAATCAGGTCATGGCCGACCACGGCCTGCACGGGGTCTTCAACCTGGTCGTGGGCGATGCCGCTTTGGGGCAGCGCATGACCGATGATTACCGCCTGCCGTTGATTTCCTTCACCGGCTCCGTCCCCGTGGGGCACAAGGTTTCCAGGGCGGTTGCCAGTCGCCTGGGGCGCACCATTCTGGAGTTGGGCGGCAACAACGCCATCATCGTCACCCCCTCCGCCGACCTCGACCTGGCCGAGCGCGCCATTCTCTTCGCCGCGGCGGGGACTGCCGGGCAGCGCTGCACGACCGCCCGCCGCCTGATTGTCCACAAGCGCGTGGCGGATGAACTCGTCGGGCGGCTGGTCAAGGCGTACCGGCAGATTCCCATCGGCGACCCGATGGAAGACGGCATCCTCATGGGGCCGCTCATCAATCAAAAGGCGGTGGATACCATGATGGCCGCTATCGAGCAGGCGAAGAGCATCGGGGGCGAGGTGCTTACCGGGGGGCACGCCCTTCCCGAACTGGGACCGAACTTCGTCGAGCCGACCATCATCAAGATGCCGGAGCAACTCCCCCTGGTGTGCGACGAGACCTTTGCGCCCATCCTGTACGTGATGGAATACGAGACCATCGAGGAGGCGATTGCCCTGCAAAACGGCGTCCCGCAAGGACTTTCGAGCGCCATCTTCACGGACAGCGTGCGCGAGATGGAGACTTTCCTGAGCGTGGCCGGTTCCGATTGCGGCATCGCCAACGTCAACATCGGCACCTCCGGGGCGGAGATTGGCGGGGCTTTCGGCGGCGAGAAGGCCACCGGCGGCGGGCGCGAGGCCGGCTCCGATGCCTGGAAGGCCTACATGCGCCGTCAGACGGTGACCATCAACTGGTCGAAGGAGTTGCCCCTGGCGCAGGGCATCAAATTCGGCGATTGAACGCCTGACTTGCGGCAGAAGAATCAAAAACGGGTTCGCGGCACATGACCGTGAACCCGTTTTTTTATTGAGGCCGGGTTGGATTATTCCTGCTCTTTGGGTATCCCTATCTCGATTTGCCCCTCCACCTCGCGCACCGGGTAGGCGGGGATATCCACCACGGCGGGCAATCTGAGGACTTTGCCGGTGCGCACGTCGAAGCGCGCCCCGTGGCGGGGGCAGATGATTTCGTAGCCCTCCAGGTCGCCGTCCCCCAGCGGCCCGTCGTCGTGGGAGCAGGTATCGGCAATCGCGAAGAGCATCCTGGCGATGCGGAAGACCACGATGGGGAGGTCGTCAATCTCTACGAAGAGCCGCTCTCCGTCGGAAAGTTCGGCGGATTCGGCCACGGCGACGAAATTGCACGCTTCGGGGGGGAGAGTGGTGTAATTGTACATTGGGTAATCGGGGGTTAGCGCTCGTCGAGGGAAACCTCGTCCGCGTTCTGCAGCCCGTAAACGCCGCCTTTGAGTACTTTGAGAGGCAGCAAGGCGCATTTCAGGCGCACGGGGCCGAGTTCCAGGCGCAGGAGGTCAAGCACGTCATCTTTGGTGAGTTGCTTGATTTCGTCCACCGTCTTGCCGATGATGGATTCCACCAGCAGGTCGGCGGAGGCCTGCGAAACGGAGCACCCTTCGCCGCTAAAAGCCGCTTCGGTGACGCGTCCTTCTTCATCCACGCGCAAGTCAATTCGGATGTGGTCGCCGCAGACGGGGTTTTCGTCGGCAAAGGTAATGTCGTGCGGTTCCAGTATCCCGCGATAGAGCGGATATTTGTAACGTTCAATGATAAGTTGGCGGGAAAGGTCGTCCATGAGATAGTCGGGTGGTCTGGTGGTCAATTGGTCTGGTAGTCGGGTGTCCGATGGTCACTTTGCACTTATAAACCTTCACGCTTGCCTCTACCCGTACAATTCCTTAACCGTGTACAACGCTTCGATGAGTTTATCCACCTCTGCGCGGGTATTGTAGATGTAGAAACTGGCCCGCGTGGTGGCCGGAATGTGAAATTTATTGTGCAATGGCATGGCGCAGTGATGACCGGCGCGAACCGCGATGCCCTCTCTGTCCAGTTCGTAGGCAATGTCGTGGGGGTGGATGCCCTGGAAAGTGAAGGAAGCCACTGCGCCTTTGTGTTCGGCGGATGGCCCGAATACCTTCAGCCCCGGCACTTCGCTCAAGCGTTCCAGGGCGTACGCGATGATGCTCTGTTCGTAGGCCTCCACGGCTTCCATGCCGATGGA
>JANTFR010000052.1 GCA_024763355.1 Anaerolineales bacterium | reverse complement strand
TAGTTGTTGAAAATCGGCCAAATCAGACTGATGCCGAAGAAGCCGAATCCCAGCAGGAAGGTTTTGGCGTAGGGGAATTTTTGGTTCATTGGTTCATCAGTTCATCGGTTCATTGGTCTTGTTGGTCGGATGGTCTCCCGTTCCCGGCTTATCGTTCGTTGTTGGTTGTCCACCGTCCATGGTCTGTCGTCTACCGCCCCTCCTCCATCATATCGGGCCGGCGTTGACGGGTGCGCTCCAGGGATTGTTCCTGCCGCCAGCGGGCGATGCGGGCGTGGTCGCCGGAGAGGAGCACATCCGGGACGCGCCAGCCGCGGAATTCGGGCGGGCGGGTGTAATGGGGATGTTCCAGCAGGCCGGTAGCGTGGGAATCCTGCTGCGCGCCGTGAGGGTCGCCCAGCACCCCGGGGATGAGGCGCGCTACGGCATCCACCACGACCAGAGCGGCCAATTCCCCGCCGGTGAGGACATAGTCCCCGATAGAGATTTCATCCGTGACGAGATGCTCCCGAACGCGCTCGTCAACACCCTCGTAGTGCCCGCAGAGCAGCGCCAGGCGCGGGTAGGCGGCAAGTTCGGCGGCCACTTTCTGGGTGAAGAGACGTCCCTGGGGGGTGAGGAGCACCACCGGGCAAGTCGGGGGCTTCCCCAGCACGCCTTCCACGGCGGAGAAAATCGGTTCGGGCTTCATCACCATCCCGCCGCCGCCGCCATAGGGCAGGTCGTCGGTCATGCGGTGACGGTCAATCGCCCAGTGGCGGATGTTGTGCAGGCGCACTTCCAGCAGGTTGCGCTGGGCGGCTTTTTTGAGAATGCTGGCGTTTAGATAGGAAAGCAAGGATTCGGGAAAGAGGGTGAAAATATCAAAGCGCATGGCTTCATTCTAGCCGTTTCGGAGGGAGAACGCAAGTATCTCGCGGTGGCTGCAAACAATTTGAGATAAGGAAGGGGAACAATGGATTTCTTCGTGTCTTCGTGTCTTGGTGCCTTTGTGGTCAGAAGGTGCCACCTGTGCAATCGAAGCATGGGAACCACGAAGTCACGAAGGCACGAAGGCACAAAGGGGGAAAGTGGATTTCTCCGTGTCTTGGCGCCTTTGTGGTCAGAAGGTGCCACCCGTGCAATCGAAGCGTGGGGAGCACGAAGGCACAAAGGGGAACAATGGATTCCTTCGTGTCTTGGCGCCTTTGTGGTACAAAAAACTGGCGTCTGTGTAATCGAAGCATGGGAACCATGAAGATATAAAGGCACAGAGTTGGGTACGCTGTGTAATCTGTGGACATCATGCAGATAGACTTAGGGTTGCTGCAAAATAAAGGATTCTCTTATTTTTGCCGCGGGCATTCGTGGTAAGATGAATCCCATGTATCTCAAAGGCAGTCAATGGAGCATGCGGAAACGCAGAAGACGCCGCAATCCCCTCTTGATTGTGGTGCTCTTGCTGCTGATTGCTGGGGCGGGGTACTTGAATGCTGTGGTCGTGCCCAGCACGCCGCCGCTTTTTATCCCCACCCCCACGCCGACCCGCTCCCCCGAATCCTATGTCGCCGATGCAGAGGCCGCTTTTCAGGAAGGGCGTCTGCTGACTTCCATAGAAGCGTACAAACAGGCTATTCTGGCCGACCCTGGCAATCGTTCCCTGTACGTGGCGCTGGCCCGCGTCCAAAATTGGGCCGGGATGCACGAGGAGGCCCTCAAAAACGTGGAACTGGCTCTGGTGGGCAACGAAAATTATGCCCTGGCCCACGCCGTGCGCGGCTGGACGCTCAATTTTTTGGATGATTCGCTGGAAGCCGAAGCCGAAATTGATACCGCATTGGAGATGGAGCCGGACAATCCCCTCTTTCTGGCCTATCAAGCCGAAATTCTGGTGGACAAAGGCGATTTTGGCGACCTGGAAGCCGCTATCCAGGCTTCGCGCCAGGCGGTGCAATTGGGGCCGGAACTCCTGGAGGCTCATCGTGCCCGCGGCTATGTCCTCCTGGTGACGCAAAACTACGAAGAGGCCATTCAGGAATACGAAACTGCCCAGAATATCAACCCCAAGATTCCCGACATCTACCTCAACATGGGACGCTGCTACCGCTCCCTGGGCGACTATGCCGGGGCCATCAAAGCCTTTCAACAGGCCAACGCGCTCAACCCGGCGGACGACATCCCCGATACGGAAATGGCGCGTACCTATGCCCAGGCGGGCGAATACGGACGCGCCATCCAGGCCGCAGAGGCCGCCCTGCGCGATGCACCCACCAATCCGTACCGCTACGGCAACCTGGGCATCATGCTTTACAAAAACGGGGAATATCCGAAGGCCATCGAGAACCTGGCGATTGCCGTCCATGGCGGCACCACGGCGGATGGATACGTGGTGGAGGGGCTGCCGCTGGATTACGGCTATCCGGCGCAGTATTACTACACCTACGGGCTGGCGCTGGCCCGCAGCAACCGCTGTGAGGAAGCCGTGCCCATCTTCCAGGCGCTGTTGACGGTAGTTTCCGATGATGAGACCGCTGTGTACAACGCCAACGAGGGCCTGGCCTTGTGCAAAGCCGCCTCCGAAGGCGTCACGCCCGCACCGACGCCGTAGGTACCTGACGATGTTCCGGCAAAAACGCGCCCTGCAAGGGCGAAACCCGACTTTCCGCGAGAAGCAAGACCCGGCCTCCTACCGCATCCTGCTGTGGATGTTTCTCATCCTGGCAGGGTTGTGGATGGCGATGCAACTCCAGCGGGAGAATGGCGCTATCCAGCCCCTCTTTCTGCCGACGCCGACGCCGACCCGCACCGTGGAATCCTATCTGCTGGAGGCGCAGGCCTATTTTCAGGCCGGGCAGATTGACGTCCCGGATTCGGAGAGCGATGCTATTGGGGCTTACAAGCGCGCCATCCAACAAGACCCCTCCAATGTGCGGGCGCGTGTGGAACTGGCCCGCCTGCTGACCTATTCCTCCGGTTTGCTGCCCACAGCCGAGCAGCGTCGCGCTCGCCTGGAGGAGGCTCGCCGCTACATTGATGAGGCCGTACAATTGAACCCTGAAGACAGCGACGCCCACGCGGTGCGCGCCTTCGTGTTGGATTGGAGCGCTAATCCCACGCTGGCCGGAGACAAGGCGGACGATTTGCTCTACGAAGCGGAGCAGGCCGCGGCAAAGGCTATCCAACTGGACCCCAATAATCCGCTGGCGCTGACCTTCTATGCGGAAATCCTGATGGATGAGCAAAAATGGGTGGATGCTCAGAACTATATCGAGCAGGCTATCGAGCGCGCCCCCGACCTGATGGATGCCTACCGGGTGTACGGCTATGTCCTGGAATCGCAGCAGGCCTACAACGCGGCTATCCAGCAATACCTCAAGGCCAGTGAAATCGCCCCTAACCTGACTTTTCTCTATCTATCCATCGGCCTGAATTACCGCACGCTGGCGCTCAAGGCTACCAGCACGGCGGCGGCTAACGCCCTCTACGAGCAGGCCCTGGAGTATTTTGCCAAAGCCGCGGACATCAATGATTCATTGGGGATTCAAGACCCGCTGCCGTACATCCACATTGCCAAGACCTACAGCCAGATGGGACAATTCTTCGTGGCGGCCCGCAATGCAGAGAAGGCCCTGGATTTTGACCCCACAGATGCCAACACTTACGGGCAGTTGGGCATCATCTACGTCAAATCGCGCAACTTCGAGGGGGCGCTGCCCGTTCTCCAATGCGCGGTGTTGGGCTGTACGGCAGAAGAGAACAAGGCCGCTACCGGGCACGAGGTGGCCGTTCAGCCCCTGCCTCTCTCCTCCACCGGCGTGGCTTACTACTACTTGCAGTACGGTTCCGTCCTGGCCGCTCTGGACAAGTGCTCCGAGGCGGTTCCCGTGCTGGAGCAGGTCAACGATGCCTATCCGGATGACCCTGTCATCCAGAGCATCATTCAGGAGGACTACGCCATTTGCGGCCTCTCGCCGCCGTAAGCGTAGCAGCGGACGGAGGGGTGCGGTGCGTTTCCCATCCGTCCGGCAGATTCAATCCTTCCAGCCCAGGCCGCCCGTCCAGGTTTCATAGGGACGCCCCTTGCGTTCGTCGCCGCGGAAGAAGGCCAGGAAGGTCATCGTGTGATGGGGGATGAATTTGGGGTATTCCGTCTTGCGGAGCACCATATCGTGGATGGCGTGCCACGTGCCGCTGTTGAAGTACACCTGAGAGAGCGCCCTGCGTCCCGTGTCGTAGACATCCAGAGGGACAATCTCCGGCTGGTGGGTATGCCCGTAGACCACGTAGTCGGCCTCCGCCTCTCGAATGGCCTTTTCCTGGAGGGCATGGCGCGCCAGGGATGTCTCTCCATCCCAGAACTTGTCGTAGAAGGTGCGGGCAATCTCGCTGAAACTCCTGAGAGATGTTAATCGTGAGAGAAACAGCACCCCTTGCAGGAAGTCCACCCGGTCGGCGAAGTAAGGAGTGTCGAATTGCCGCACGAAGGGATGGTCGGCAAAGGTCGCAGCCAATTCATCCCAGACTTCTTTGATGGCCTCCTGCTGGGAGGCGGTGCAGGTGCGGCGCATCAGCGCCGCAATCCATACCGGAACCAGCAAACTGGGACGCACGTTGGCAATCTCCCGCAGGCCCTCCCGAAATTCCACGGGGAGGGTATCCCCAAAGCGACGGTCAATTTCCACCGGGAATTTGTTGACCAGTTCCACCACGATGGCATCTCCCAGCGTGGCCGCGTTGCGGCCTCGCTCTTTATCGTAGTTGAACCCGTCGTAGATGTCACCGTGCCGCAGGTAGAGACGGTGTTCCCGGCAGACATCTCTCAAGGACAGGGTCTCCTCCAGGGTATGGGGAAAGGGCGTCGGTTCATTTTGCAGCCCCAAGGCCTCCACCACCTCAGCCCGGATGGAATCCCAGGGGGCGCCGGGAACGTGGAAATACCAGTCGTGATTACCCACCATGTAATGTAAGCGCACAGGGACGGGCTGCCGTTTGGTGTTGAAGGCCGGCCTGCCTCGCCGGGTGGCCGGCGGCAGGGTGATTTTCTCCCCCGCGCTCATCTTGTGCAGGACTCGGAAGGCGGCCTTGTTCTTTTGCAGGATAGCGCGGGTGATAGCCTCGATTTTGCGGATGAAAGCATCCGATTGCAGGTCGTCCCAGGGATGGACGCGGTCTTCTTCCGGTTCATCCAGCCATTGGGTGGAGAGCAGATGGTCGAAGATATCCCCCAGCAAGACGAGATGGATTTCTTCGATGGGGCGGTATATGCCCTCCGTGCGCCAGGAGGCCCGATAAGCCATATTCCGGACGCGCTCGGCGAAAATCTCGAAGGCGTCGGTGGCGATGGTGCTGCCCGTCGAGCCATCGGTGAGATGTAAATCGGAAATTACGACCAGCATGAGAAGCCTCCGGGGGAACAAGACGGAACGTTGCTCCTTCAGTGTAGTCAAGAAATGCCCCAAAAGCAATCCCTTCCCGCCATTTTCCCCGCGCCGGAGGGGATAACGCAAAGCCGCGGGGACGCGGAGAAAAGCCAAAGGAAAATAGGCTCTCCTCAGATTTGTAGGGGTAAGACTTCCGAGATTTTGACGAGAGCCGCTCCGAGCGAACATCGTCCCCCGGAAATCTCGGAAGTCTGTCTCTCCTACCCCACAATTTCGCGTTGACCCGGAAAATAACCCTTCCGCAGAAATCTGCCGGTAAGAGCAAGACAAAAACGCTTTCTTTGCGTCCTGGCGTCCCTGCGTCCCCGCGTTTCTCGTTTGCCGTGTTCAGGAGTGCCCCCTGATTTCCAGGCCAATTTGAACCATCTCTGGAGACGCAGATTTCACGCAGATACCCGCAGCGCCGACAAACGAAGCGTCGAAAATCGGCGAGAATCAGCGTGCATCAGCGCCATCAGCGTTCTGCTGTCCGGCAGGACGGTATGTGCTCCCCTGCCGTAGCCCCCGGAGACGCAGAAGCGTATCGATAGTATAATCGCGCCAACCTCAGGGGATGCCATCGTTTTTGCCTGCCCTGCCGTATGCACCCGCAGAGCAGGGGCAGCCGCCCGAAGGAGCGCGCCTTTCCACGTGACTGCCGACACATTCCGTTTCATCGCTCTCTTTTTGCGCGCGACCATGTTCTTTAGGAGGAACATCATGTCTATCAAACGTTTCTTTGTTGTACTCTCCGTAGTGTTTGGAGCGGTGTCTCTGGCTGTTGCGGTCGGCTATGCGGCGCGCTCTGCCGCTCCACAAGGCGGCTTTCCCGGAGACGCCCTTCTCATCGGCGCGCCGTATGAGGATGTACGCTCTGTCGTGGACGCCGGTTCTTTCAACGTTCTCTACGGCGTCAGCGGAGGCAACCTGGATACCAGTTACAGCCCCCTCTGGACGCAGGATACCATCTCCGACGGTGTGGAGACCGACGACAATTTTGCCGCCGCCCTGGCAACCGGTGATTTCGACGGCAACGGTTTCGTAGATGCCGCCGTGGGCGTCCCCGGTGAGGACATTGAATCCTGGGACGGTTTGATTGTGGTTGAGGACGCCGGGGCGGTTAACATTCTCTACAATTCCCCCGCTGGGCTGACGAATGTCGATTCGCAGTTCTGGGAACAGAGCGATACCGGGGTGGCCGCTACGGAGGCTGGGGATGAATTCGGCACGGTACTGGCGGTGGGTGATTTCAACGGCGATTCTTACGATGATCTGGCTATTGGTGCACATCGGGAAGACGTGGAGACCGGCGGACAGGTCTTTACCGATACCGGCGCGGTCGTTGTCCTGTACGGCGCGCCGGGCGCGCTCTCGGCCAACGATGCCCAACTTTTCACCCAGCAAGGGCTGGCCTCCGCCGGTTTCACGTTGCAGGCCTACGATTATTTTGGTTATGCCCTGGCCGCTGGGGATTTCAACGCCGACGGCTACGATGACCTGGCCATCGGCGTGCCGCTGGAAACCGCCGATGTCGGCGGGCTGAACGCCGCCGGCGCGGTGGCCGTCCTGTACGGCAGCCGCAACGGAGGGCTGAGCACCGCCGGGGCGCAGAAGTGGACGCAGAACCTCACCGGGGCGGGCTTTTCCGAAAGCGGCGATGAGTTCGGCAAATCCCTCACCGCCGGGGATTTCAACGGGGACGGGTGCGACGACCTGGCTATCGGCGTCCCGCGGGAGGACATCGAAAGCACCAGTGATGCCGGGGCGGTCAACGTCCTCTACTGCGCCGCCAACCACGCCTCCGGACTGAGCACCGAAGGTTCCCAGGTGTGGTGGCAGACCTTGATTACCACCGATACCGGCACGCCCTACAGTTACTCGGAGGCGGACGACGCCTTCGGGGAGACCCTGGCCGCCGGGGATTTCGACGCCGACGGACACGACGACCTGCTCATCGGCGTCCCGTGGGAAGACATTGACACCGGGACGAACAACGGGGCGGCGCACATTCTCTTCGGCAGCGATACGGGCACGAATATCGCCAACACCTTCTTCTGGTACGACGAGAGCGGCGACAGGTTCGCCAGTGCTCTGACGGTGGGCGATTTCGACCGGGACGGCTCCGATGATTTTGCTGCCGGTGTGCCGGGGCACACGGTCAGCGGGGCAGTCGCCGCCGGGGGCGTGCACGTCTTCTACAGTCGGGGCAGTTTCCCGATTTTGTTCCCTTACAATGAAGTCTTGACCGCCGCGGATATCCCCGGCATTGCCCCCGAAACTGGAGATTCCCTGGGCTTCTCGCTGGCGGTCATTCCCCCCGGTTCGCCGCGTTCTTTCGTCTACCTGCCACTGGTGATACGCTGAGTTCCTTTTCTCTCGCTTGACGAGACCTCACAGGTCTGCCAGACCTGTGAGGTCTTTTGTTCACCCCAAAATCACTTCCTCCAGCACCTCCAGCCGCGGCGGGAGCGCCTCAGGCAGGGGCATGGCACGCGTGATGATGTCGGGGTCTTTCAGCCCGTGCCCGGTGCAGACCGCAACGATACGCTTGCCCTGCGGCTTGAATATGCCTGCCGCGATTTCATGGGCCAGCCCCGCCAGCCCGGCGGCGGATGCCGGCTCCACCCAGATGCCCTCCCCCGCCAGACGTTTCTGCATGGCGAGGATTTCCTCGTCGCTGACCGCGATGATGCGCCCGCCCGATTCCTCGGCGGCCTGAAGGGCCTGCTCCCCGCGGGCCGGTTTGCCGATGCGGATGGCGGTCGCCACAGTTTCGGGGTGCTCCACGGGATGCCCCAGCACCAGCGGGGCGGAACCCGCGGCCTGCACGCCCAGAATGTGCGGCAGCCCCGTCCCGTGCAGGCGCTCGTACTGCCGGAAACCGGCCCAATAGGCGGTGATGTTCCCCGCGTTGCCCACGGGGAGGCACAACCAATCGGGCGCGCTTCCCAGCGTGTCGCAAATCTCGAAGGCGGCGGTCTTCTGCCCCTCGATGCGGTACGGATTGATGGAGTTGACCAGCGCGATGGGGTGCTTGTTCGAGATTTCCACCACCATTGCCAGGGCATCATCGAAAGACCCTTCGATTTGCACCACCTGCGCGCCGTAGGCCACCGCTCCGGCCAGTTTCCCGGCGGCAACCTTGCCCTGCGGAATGAGCACCACGGCTTTGAGACCGGAGCGGGCTGCGTAAGCCGCCGCCGAGGCCGCCGTGTTGCCGGTGGAGGCGCAAATCACGGCCTTCGCCCCGCGGCCCAGCGCCTCGCTGACCGCCGCGGTCATTCCCCGGTCCTTGAACGAGCCGGTGGGGTTCAACCCCTCGAATTTGACGTACAATTCGAAATCGCCGCCCAGTTCCTCTGCCAGGCGCGGTACGGGGATGAGGCGGGTATCGCCCTCCAGCAGGGTGACGGGGCGGGTGTGGGCGGGCAAATCCAGCAGATGCCCGTAGCGGTGCAGGACGCCGAGGTAGGGGGTCGGTTGGTTGGGTTGGTTCATTGGTTGCATTGGTTCATCGGTGCATTAGTCTCATTGGTCGGATTAGTCGGATTGGTCGGGTAGTCGGGTGGCCGGGTGGCCGGGTGGCCGGGTAGTCGCCTGGTTGGGTGGTTGAGTAGTCATGTCGTCTGCGTCGCACGTCGCACTCCGCACGGTTGTCTACTTCCCCAAAAATCGCGCCTGCTCTGCGGGGGTAAACTCCGCCAGGAGACGCTCCAACTCGTACACGGTGCGTTTGCGGGCGGCAGCGATGGCAGCAGGGAAGAGCGGGCCGCGAGAGGGGTTGTCCAGATTCATGGCGGCGTGGGAATCGGGAGGTAGTATGCGGGCGGCCAGCGGGCGCAGCGCGGGGATGAAAGAAATCACTTCCATCCAGTAGACTTTGCCAGAATGCAGCATCTCGTCAGCCAGGATATCCTCGTCGAGGGGCTCGATATCGCCCATTGCGGCGGTGCCATTGCAGGGGGTCAGACGGGAGGCCCACAGGCGCACGTAGTTGCTGTGGGCGTAGAAATCTTGCGCCGCGTGGCTCAGGCGGCCAAACGCGCCCCAGGCCCGCTCGATAGGAGCCTCCCCCCGCACCGTTTCCCGGATGATTTCCCGCTGCGCTTCCAGATAGGCGTTGCTGGCTTCGAAGGCGCTATCGTCAAAATGGTATTCGGGATGCCCGACTAATCCGGCGAGATTGTCTTGCCCCAGGTTGGCTTCGACGATGACCTCCAGGGCGCGAGGGGAGAAGTGTTCTCCCACGGAGTGTTCCAGGATGCTGCGATGATATTCTTTTAGCATGGGAAAAGCAGAAAAATCTGAAAGTGGGTGAATAGACGGGTTGGGAGAGGGGATAATGCCTTATGGTTCGACGGTTATCAAATCCCGGATTTTCTCGAATTTCGCCGGGCCGATGCCGGAGACGTTCTGGATTTCGTCAATGATGACGAAGGGACCGTGTTCCTGCCGGTAGGAGATGATGTTCTCTGCCAGGGCGGGGCCGATGCCGGGCAGGGTTTCCAATTCCGCTTGTGAAGCGGTATTGAGATTGATTTTTGAGGCCCCGCCCGCCTCCGAGGGGACGGATGCCCCCTCGGAATTGCCGGGGGCGGCAGCCCTGCTTGCGGGGGCCTCCGTTTCCTGAGGGTACGCGGGCACCCACAAGCGGATTCCGTCTTCCAGGGGGGCAGCCAGATTCAAAGAGCGGGTATCCGCTTCAGGTAGCAGGCCTCCCGCGGCGCTCAGGGCATCCTGGACGCGGCTTTCCGGCGGCAGGGAATACACGCCCGGCGTGGCCACTGCTCCATCCACATCCACCACCACAGGGGCAGGGGTCGGCGGCGGGCGCAGGATAACGGGCGTTCCCCGCGGCGGACGCGCCGCCCAAAAGAGTGCTCCCGCTCCGGCGAACCCCAGCAGTACACCCAACAAAGGTCCCCATAAACGTTTTGCCATCGCCTTCAATCCAAAAGCAAACTCAATCCCAGCCGTTGGCGGGCCGGGTCGATGTGTACAATGCGGACGTTGACCATCTCGCCTTCCCGAACCACGTCGCGCGGGCGGGGTTTGTTGCCGTTGCCGTTGGTCGGCATCTCGGAGATGTGGATGAGGCCGTCCAGCCCTTCCTCCACACGAGCGAAAGCCCCGAAGGAAGCCACCGTAGTGATTTGCGCCGCCACCATCTGTCCGACGTGGTAGCGTTCCGTCACGCTTTCCCACGGGTTGGGGTGGAGACGTTTCAAACTCAGGGCGACGCGCCGGCTTTCCCGCTCCACCCGTACGACATAGACTTCCACCGTCTGCCCCACCTGCACGATATGAGAGGGGTGCTGGACGCGCCCCCAGGAGAGTTCTGAAATGTGAATCAGCCCCTCCAGCCCGCCCAGGTCTACAAAAGCGCCAAAGCGGGTGATGTTGGTGACCCTCCCCTGCAGGCGCTGGCCCGGCTGGATGGTTTGCAGCAAGCGTACCCGTTGCCCCGGCGCGGCCAGCGCGGCGTGTTCCGAGAGCACGATGCGCCCCCGTTCCTGGTCACATTCGATAACTTTGAGGCGGAGGGTACGCCCTACGTGCTGCTCCAGAAGGGCCTGCACGAGATGGGGTACGCGGTTGTTCTCCCAATCGGCGGGGAGGCTGCCGTCGCGGAGGGCCTGCGTAGTGGCTTGCAAATGGGAGACGGGGACGAAACCGCGCAGGATTGCGTTTTCGACCAACAGCCCTCCTTGATTGCAGGCGTAGACCCTGGCTTCGACCACGTCATCGGTCTCAAAGACGCGTTTTACCTGTGCCCAGTCCGGTTCCTGCTCCGGGAAGGCAACTTCGGGGGGAACAGGCTCCTCCGACGTATTCTCTTCTCCCCAGCGCGCTTCTTCTCTCAGGAGCGAACTCCACCACCCCTCATCTGTTTTGGGTATGGCAACGGATTGTGGCGTAAGCGTTTGCTTTACCATTAATGACATCCCTTTGCAAAATTAACTCTCATGTTGCATGTGTCCCGCGGTTTCTTCATCTGTTGCGCTGCCTTCCTCCCGGTCTGCCGCCTGACGGCGCTGCTGCTCCATGTTGACTACCACACGGGCGACCTCTTCGATGGCGACGCGCTGTTTGCGGTAAAAATCGGCCTCCGAGACGGCAAGGCGCAGGGCAATATCGCGCACCTTGCGGCCCTCCATGAACTTCATTTCCAGGATATTATACAAAATCCATTCCGCCGTAAATCGTCGTTCCCCGGGCGGTCGCACCTCCTCGATGGCCTGTTTGAGAATGTTTCGCAGGGCGTTAGGCGGGCTGTCGCCGGCTTTCACGGCATCCTGCACGATTTGCAATTCCAGCAGGGGGCTTTCGGTCAATTTGGGACCGCCCCAGAAATGGGTGAGGGCGTCCTTGACCCATTTGGAGAGGGTGGTTTTCTCCAAAGGAATTTGGGGTTTGGAGAGCACGTTGCTGCTTCCGTAGCGGGAGGCGGCGCGCAACCGCTGGATGACATCCATTTGGGGGCGCAAGGCGGACAAACCGGCCATGACCTGCTGTTGCAGGCGGTGGTCGTAAAGCGCCGCGGCCGCGCGTTCGCACAGCACAGAGAGCGCTGCACGCTGCTCCTCATCCGGTTTGGCACTCCGGCTGCCGTCTATAACCATCAGCCCCACCAATTGGGATTCTTCCCCCGGTTTTTCCGGGGTGCGGGCAAACAAGGGCGCGACCCAGTAACGTCCCCAGGCAAACAGTTCGCCGTTATGGGTGGTATCGCTGCGTTCCAGCAATTGCAGCATCTCGGCCTGAGGAAGGGCATCCTGCTGGGATTGCCAACGCCCGATGGAAATAGCCCGTTGGAAACCATCGGCGTTCAAAGCGGCGATGAAAGCCCGCGGTGCGCCCAGCCGCTCACAAACTGCCGCCAACACCGCCTCCAGAAACTGGCGCAAATCCTCCTCGCTAAGCAAGCGGTCTTCCAAGTCTTTGAGCAGGCGGATATTGCGGTCTTCTCGCCCGAACAGCCCGCGTTCCCACCAGGGGGCGAAAAGGATGATGCTGTATTGCAGCACCAGGATGGAGACCACCATCACGAGAGGAACGGCGGCGTTGTAGGCCAGGCCGAAGCGTTCTCCAAGACGGCGCGTGAAGGTTGCAGCGGCCAGCACAGTGGAAGCAGTTACCGGGCCGCTCAAAATCCAGCGGAACATGCGGCTTTTGACCACTCGGTCGGGCCAGGAAACGCCAAAGAAGGCCAGGGCATAAGACATCACTACCAGCAGGATGCTCATGGCTGCGTTGCTGGCGACGGCTGCCATCCAGAAAAGCATCGGAAAACGCAGCGTCCACCCTGTCCCCAGCAGGAGGTATGGGAAAGAGCCCAGCGCCGGCGCGGTGGCCCCTGCCATCAGGTAGAGCATCCGCCGCCGGCTGGTGCGGGTGAGGGTGCGTCGGTATGCCCGCCAGAAATTGGCCCCCGCCCAGATAATGATGCCGGCGTAATACAGGGTGAAGAGCCAGGCCAATTCTCCGGGTTGGAGAGATGGGGCAGGGGCGGCGCTTCGCAAGGCAGGGCGTACCAGCCAGTTTCCGGGGAGAAGCCACAAAAAAACCGCTGCCAGTACGAAATTCAGGCGCACTGCCAGGCGGCGGCGTCCTCGCGAGGGCCGTCCGGTGGCATCCAGCAGAGCGTCCGAGGCATAGAAATACGAGGCGGGTAGAAAAATCACGCCGACCCATTCTACTTGCAGCCAGGCCACCGCTTCTGGTCCCGCTGCGCTGGTGCTTGCCAATGCTTCTCCCACGAAGACCACGGTTACGCATCCCAGGATGAAGGCAAAGGAACGCGCCACGCGGTCTTGCAGGTTAAACGTCAGGACGTACAGGAGCAGCGAAAAGGCGGTAATCGCCACGCCTGCGGTCAGCAGTTGGTTGAAAGCGCGGAGAAAGGAGAGCCACATACCGGTAAGTTTACCTGGGGAGGGCTATAAAGTCCGTGAGAAAAACAGAGCGGCCTCTTGAAAAGCGTAATAGTGCTGATGATATCCGGAGAAGACCATCCCGAATTTTTCTGCCAGTTGTGTAGCGGGGAAATTCTTAGGTTGCATTTCCATCGTCAGGTGGGTGCAACCGACTTGCTCACCCCAGCGATGGGCAGCCAGTAAGAGAGCCGTGCCGATGCCTTGCCGCCGCCAGGGAGCGCCAACTACCACATCGCGCACCCAAACGGTGTGCGGAGCGGGAGCGCGTAGCAAAACCATGAAACCTACCGGCCGGCCGTGCAGCATGGCCGTCAATACGGCGTCAAGATGTTGCCACTCTTCTGCTAAAATGCGCACATCGCGAGGATAAGATACACGGGCGCGCCGCGGCAAGCGCATAGCATGAAATAAGGCTCCTTCCTCCCTGCTCTCGCCCTGCCTCGGCGCATCCATGCGCCAGACGGTATCGGTGATGTAGGATGCATCCAGGGCGCACAAATCAGGGATGTGGGCCGCCACGGTAGGGAGAATCTGAATTTCTGGCATGAGATTAGGGAGCGGGTGTGGGGGCCAGGAC
>JANTFR010000051.1 GCA_024763355.1 Anaerolineales bacterium | reverse complement strand
GATAGTAAATGACAGCCTGTCCGGTACCCAGGTCGCTCATCACCTGCAGAAAACTGATGATGACCAGCGCATAGCCCGCCACCCCAAAATCTTCCTCGCTCAGCAGGCGCGCCAGGACGACGGTGCTGATAAAAACCATCAATTTGCCGCTATAGAAAGAGGCATAACTCCAAAATGTCCCCCACAGGGTAGCGTGCGTCAGGTTACGGGAGACATTCATACCGACGCTTCACGCTCAAAAAGCGATTCTGCGACCTGGGGTAAAGCCAACCCAATACCCACCAACAGCCAGAAATAACGCGGGAAGGCGGCGTGGATGAAAAGCGCCGCCGTGAGATAGCCCAGCAAGGCCAGGCCGAAGGAAACTACCATCTCAGCCTCCTCCCGCGCCCCGGCTTGTTCAAAACGCTTCCGAGCGGTACGAATCGCGCGATACAGGTAGGCAAAAATAGCCGTAAAGACAAGAATGCCTGCCAGCCCGCTCTCCGCAGCAATTTCCAGATAGAAACTGTGGGGCTCCCGGTTTTCCCGGCGCGGGTCCAGCCCCAGACGGCTGGAATAATCCAGGTAATGCTCAGGGTAGTTGCGAATTCCCACCCCCAAAAGCGGGTGGTCGCGAAACATCAAGGCCGCAACCATCCATTCACTGGCTCGTCCGCGAAAGGAGACCTCATTGCGCACATCTCCCCGCCCAGGAAGGAAATTCGTCAATGTGCTCAGACGGGCAGTATAGTTCCCAGGCAAAAACGGCAGTATCGCGCCCATGATGATGAGTACAGAAAGGATTCTCACCAAACTAAACTTGTGATGGATAGACAAAGCCACCAGGACAACAGCCAACGCCAGAAAACCACCACGAGAGAAGGTGAAGACCACGCTCAACACAATCACTATCGAGGCCCAAAGCGCCAAGAGACGCCACAGGGTACGCCGTTCCGAAAACAAGCGGTTCAACGCCAGGGGAAAAAGTACGACCAAAATCTGGGCGTAAAAATTAGGGTCTCCAATCGGCCCCGCAATGCGGGGTTCATTCTGCTCTCCCACGGTGTTGAGCACGGGCGCCTGCGCAAAACCTCCAAAATTATTATCAAAATCTCCACTAAAGTACTGATAAACGCTCAAACTTCCCATGAGGATGCCGGCAAACAGCATAGCCCATATCACTTTTCGGAGGTCTTCGCGGTGTTGCAGCAACATGACTACCAACACGGTGATAATGCCATCTTTGACAAAATCGCTGACCGCCCCAAGCGCCGTACTAAAGTTGGCAGCGAAAAACAGGGAAAGCAAGACAACAAGGGCATACGAGCCAATCAAGGCCAAAGGCAGGCTCCAGCCGCGGGGTTCCTCCCTACGTAAAGCCCAACGCAGAAGCACCAATCCCAACAACAACCCCACCAAGGGCTTGGCAATGGAAGGGAGATGGTGGTAGTGGATGAGTACGTCCGAAAGACGGAGGTAAGTAACAAAAACAAGCGCGCTCAACCCCACCCAGGGAGCGGAAAAAGTACCCAGAGCAATCGCTCCCCCTCCCAAAAGGGCGAGAACGGCCATGGTGCCCAGTGGGCCATAGGTGACAGCCTTTCCCGTCAACACCCCTGCTGCTACGGCCAAGGCCGCAAAAATGATAGCAACCTGCCAATGCGAAGCACGAGATGGAGCCGGTTTGGCAAGATGAGTCATTGGACGGTTGTCTCCGCCAGATAAACGGGGTCTTCCGGTCGACGGCGTGCCTGCTCAACCGCATCTTCCATACGGACGCGCAACGTCTCTAGTGTATCTCCCCGCTGATGCACAACAATACCAACGCTGGGCTCCAGTTGGATAACATCTCCTCCAGGCTCCAGTTCAAAAGGCTGAGTCAAGATTCCATAAACGCGCCGCAAAGTACGCGCGGCACCATCTCCCGGTGTGGCCGGCAACATAACCGCAAAACGGATGTCGCTCCACCGGCCAATGATATCGTTGCCGCGCAATTCCTGCCGCAAGACACCGGTAACATGCCGCAAAACGCGCTGCACGACGGGATGCGGCAAGGTATCTATCAGTTCTTCCAACCCAGTCAGTTGTATCAAACCCAATGCGAAGCCTTTATCGGCCCCACGGTCCATTTGCATTTCCAGACGATGCTCAAAGTGGTTACGCGTAAAGGCTGTGGAGAGTGCATCAATGATGCGGCGGCGGCGATAAGCATCCAGGGGCGCCTGAATTTGCTCCCGCAAAATAGCCAGGGCACCGCCTGCCAATGCACCCAGCGCCACCGCCAACCCTGCATCGCGAGCCGGATTGGGGCTGAACGGTTTCTCCGCAGGCATGGCAGGGTCAAGGAAGCGGATATCGTACACCTTGTACAGTTGCTGGATTTCGCCAATCGCCCGCTGTCCAATGCTGTTAGCCAACAAGGCTACCATTTCGGGGTCGGGACCAATTACCGTCAGTTCCAAGATGTTAGCATCTGGCAACACCACCGCGTTATGCGAGTAATCCGTCAGGGTTTCCGGGTCCAGGCCCAGGGATTTCACCGTCTCTTGATAAATGCGCTCACTGTTGAGAAATTCGGCATAGGTCGAGACGATAGAGCGTTTGTCCAGAGCCGCCAGACTGCTGACCACATCTCGGCTACTGACATTTTCCGGATTGGGGCTGACCACAAAGCGCGCATCCGTCTGGTACATGGGCGTAGCCAGATAATCTATCAACAAAGCCGCGTTGAGCGCTACCAGCGCCGTCAACACAATTATCCACCATCCCCTGCGAAGCATACGAAGATATAAGCGTAATTCCATCAGATAATCATCCTGTGTGAGTAGTATCCAGCCAAAAAATTCTGGTGGACTTGCCATCTTAGGAACGATAATTCGTCCCAAAAACACGTTTCTTTAGCAAGAGCAATGCCAGTGTGCATTTCTAACCGGGTTTTTCAGGCTTCGTGAGTTGTACCCGATATTCCCAGAGAAGCGGTAAATAAGGTTGTCAAGTATTCCACATTTTTCTGTAAAGAAAATTCCCGCCAGACCAGCGCCCGTCCTGCTTCGGCGCGGCGGACGGCCTCTGCGGGATGCCGGTAGACCCATTCCAATGCATCTGCCAGCGCTGCGGGGTCTTTTTCGGGCACCAGCCAACCGGTTTCTTCCGGACGCACCAACTCAGGGATACCGGAAATATCCGTCGCCACCACGGGAAGACCACTTGCCAATGCCTCCATCAGAGAAACAGGGATGCCCTCCATCTTGCCGGAGGGGGTGACCACGCTGGGCTGGACATAACAATGGGATTCTGCCAGCAGGGCGGCAACTTCATTCTGCGTTTTGGCACCCAGCAAGTGTACTTGCTCTTCCAGCCCTAAAGCGCGGATGCGCTCCCGCAAGTCCGCTTCCAGTTCCCCTCCGCCTATAAGACGGCAGCGAAACGGGATACCGCGTTCCCGGAGGAGGGCGCAGGCTTCAACAAGGTATCGCTGCCCTTTGTAGGGCTGCAAACTCCCTGTATGGATAATCTCGAACCGCTCACCGTTATGCCATTGCCGAATTTCTCCTGCATAACGGGCAGGGTCAATGCCACAATGGACAACATGCGTCTTGGCGGCAATCCAGTTCCCGAAAAGCGCGCCCAAATAACGGCGGTTGAACTCGGAGATGGCTACGATGAGGGCGGCATGGCGTAATTTCGTTTCCAGCATGGCATGGCAGACAAAGATATCATGGGCATGCACCGTAATGCTGTACGGAATGCCTGTCAGACGGTGGACAATCCAGGCCGCGAGCGCCGGATGGGTGGCATAGTGGGCGTGGATGTGCGGCACCTCGCGAGATACCATTTCCTGCGCCAGGGCAACGCTTTTCGGCCACAGGATAATTGCCCGAAGTAAAAATTTGGGGCTGGTGCGATTCTCCCACAACACCTGCCCCAAAGTCTCCAGATACCGTCTCGGAGAACGCAGCAATAAACGGAGATTGCTGCCCAGCACCTTTGGCGAAAAAAATCCCGCTCTCCACGCCCGTGCTATCCAGGGACGCGCTTCCGGATGGATTACTTCTTGACGTTGGAAAATGAGGGGGTACAACAAAATCTGCCACCCGCGGGATTCCAGGGCTACCATCTCGCGCAGAATGAACGTTTCCGGCAGATGAGGAAACCGCGACATCACGTAGGCCACGCGTTGCCGCATCTAGTAAGCCCCTTTCTGCTGAAAAACCGCCAGTACCGTCCGCACCAGAATGTGAATGTCCAGCCAGAGACAACGGCGCTCCATGTAAGCCACATCCAGCCGCACGCGTTCATCAAAATCAGAACTGCCGCGCCCGACAATTTGCCACAAGCCGGTCAGCCCCGGCAGGACGTCCAGCCGCTCCGTATGCCATATGGAGTACGTTTGCGGGCTAAAGGAAGTGGGACGCGGCCCTACAAGGCTCATATCGCCTCGAAGTACATTGAATAACTGGGGTAATTCATCCAGACTGGTCTTGCGGAGCACGCGCCCCAGCGGCGTAACGCGCGGGTCATTGCTGATTTTGAAATCAGGCCATTGTAATTCATTAAGATGCATGAACTGGATTTTCAGTTTTTCAGCGTCGGGCACCATCGTGCGGAATTTGTACATCCGAAAGCGCCGTCCTCCCTTCCCCGTGCGCCATTGCACGAAGAACACGGGAGCGTCGGGGTCCATCAGTTTCAAAAGGGCGGCAACGAGAATCAACAAGGGCAACCAAAACGGAGCGGCTAACGTCACAAGGAGAATATCCAGGATGCGTTTTGCCCGTTCGTAGGTTTTACCGCGCAAGATTTTCTTGTCAGGGTCGAAGCGATTCAGCCATGCCAAATCGTTAGCAGGGGAAAAATGCTTCTTCTCATGTAACACATGGCTGAAGCGGCGTTGCAAACGCGGTTGGGTATGAGGCTCTTTCATCATTGAGAAATCTGCAGGGCACATGGGGAGAGAATCATCGCGGCGGTTCTCCCGCATAGAACAAAGCAGGATTCTTCACGGGATTCATCAAGTCGTTTTCCGCTTTGCGCAACAACTCATCAAAAGAGAGTGCCTCATCGGGGAAAGTAGCAACCCCAAAGGCTACCGGTACACCCAACCTTTCCGCCACACTGGCACGAATACGGTCGGCCAGAACCACAGTGCCCTCCAGTGTCGTCTCAGGGCACAAGATGATGAACCGCCCGGCGTCATCTCGACGAATGAGCAAATCGGTACGGCGAGCCTCCTCACTGATAGCCCGGGCCAGGCTGCCCAACACATATCGTCGGGTAATGGCGCGCTGCACCTCCTGCACAGCCCGCTGCAAATTGGCATCCAAGGCATTGGGAGCGGGCTCTACTACCATGACACTCAGAGGGCGCTCATGACGACGGCTGCGAATCATCTCCGTTTTGATTTCGTCTTCGGCCTCATTCATTCCCAACACTCGCGGAGAGTTCACCCCAAAGGTTACTTTTTCGACCAGGTCTTCCATTACTGCGAGGTGATGGACCGTCTCATAACTCAAAAGAACAGCCAGGGCAATTACCGCTATTTCCGTTATGGTTTGAAACAAAGACTCGCCAATGAACAGCGGAGTGCCACGGTCAAGCGTCAGCCGCAAAGCGACATAGCCGCCTATCCAGATTGCCCACCCCCAATAGACCGCTTTGTTCTGGAAATCGGGCACAAACAGATATGCAACCAGCGCAAGGACTACCAGAATATAGACAAAAAAGTGAAGGGGACGTCCACTGCCCTGCCATACCAGCAGCCTATCCAGGTTGAAGACTACCAGCAGGTAAAAAGCCAACAGCGCTAATGATTTGCGTACGCCATACATGATAACTCCACAAGAAAGAATGTATTTTGTTAGAAAAGAAAAATGGCCCCTATCTTGCTACGCGCAAAAATTGATTAAACGCTGACTCCTCAAATAATGACCTGCACTAACCTAAATACGTCATCATTATAGAATTTTCCACTCTTAGGAAGGATTACAGTTGTGATAGGGTTATTCTGCCCAGCGGCTTACCTCCGTTACTACGCGCACGGTGGGACAGGGCATCTCGGCAAACAGGGATTTGGGGTCTACCAACACGGCAAACAAACCCGCCTGTTGCGCCCCCAGGATGTCGGCGAAATAATTATCGCCAACATAGATGATGTGCTGGGGCGGAGTACGTAACCGCTGAGCAGCAATCTCGAAAATCCTTCTGTCCGGTTTCCAGACTCCGACCTCACCGGCAGCCAGGATGAGGTCAAAATAATGTGCCAGACGGGCCTCTTCGAGATATTCCCGGAACGGTTTGCCGCGGTTGGAGAGCACCCCCAGCCGATATCCCCGCTCCCGTAAAATTCGCAGCATCTCCGCTACACCAGGGAAAAAGCGGTCTTCAGGGCGATATTGCTCTTGCATGTATGCCTGCACTTTGGGGGCCAGTTGCGCCGCTTGCACAGGAGAGCAGCCGAAGGCTATCAATTGCCGTTTTGTGTAGTAGGTCCAAAAAGCAGGGCCCCGCTCGCGGAAACGACGCGTATCTCTTGCCAGCGTAATCGAATCGGCCCAATAGAAATGCGCCCATTGCAAAGCTCTTTTCCAACGCTCCGGGCTGTCTTGCGCTCCCAACGCTACCGCATATTCCAACAACGCATCATTGGGAGGCGGATAACTCTCCCGCAAGGTTCCATCCAGGTCAAAGAGCACAGCCCGCCAGCGTCCGTTCCGTTTCTGCATACATCACTCCCAATATTCACGAAGATTCATTCCAAGGAAAGAATCCTACCACACCTGAATTTCATTCCGGTATCTGATAAATCGGGTCAAAACCATGCTATTTGCCCGTTTTGACAATGACATGTGACACTACGCACCCCCCTCTCTGCTGGGTATACTGAAAACACTTCAGCACACTGCAAGGAGGTGTCTCGTGAGCAACCGGAAGTGGCAAACTATCAAAGTGAGTTATTGTCAGCGCGTCGGGCACGAAGTCAGCCTGGAGGCGGAAGTTATCTACCCCAGCGATGTGATGCCCGACCAACCGCCCCGCATCGTTGCTCACCGCTGTTCCTTTGGGATGCAATGCAACCTGGAGGGCACTCCCAGTTGTGTCTGGGCAGGGACTAACCCCGATTACGACCCCTTTGTCGAAAACGCACAGTCATAGCGTTTCATGCTTCTCCTTCTTTGGTGTGGGTGCTGCCCCGCCAATTCTCTCTCCTTCATGTTTTTCTCCTGACCCGGCGCGTGAACGCGCCACTCAAAAGCGGCTCCTGAAATCGGGAGCCGCTTTTGCTTTTTGGGAATAAATGCTCACGGCGCGCGCACGCAACGATAACCGTGCCGGGGATTGCCCCAATCCTTTTCCTGATTGAGCACGTTCCCGTTGTAACTCACATACCAGGCCTCAACAGCGTTGAACTCGTCCGCCGTCCAGTAGTAAATCGGCGGCTGGTCGGGGGCCCACAAGGGAGTTTCCTTATCGGGTGTCCGCGCGCACTGCGCCTTACCCTCCTCGGGAGGCGGCACGCAGCCGGCATTGAGGCCGTCTCGCGTCAGGGAGCGCACAATCTCCGCCGCCGTTGGCAACCGCCAGATGTATTGCGGCTCTTCCATGAGACGCGTCCCATCGGCATTGAGGTAAGCGCACAACCCCGTGGTTTGCATCTCCTTTTCGGTGGCGTGCCCTTCCCCCAGGGCATTCCCCGTTTTCAGGCCCAGCGGCGGAGCGCCGTAGCGGGCCAAACTGTCCCAAGAGGGATAGCCGCCCCAGGGCTGTTTCCAATTCCAGCCGGGACCAGCGGGCGCCCACACCAGGGTAACGCCATTCCCCTCCACCAACCGCGCCCCCCGCCCCCCATCGTCCCAGCGGGTCAGGACGACGGGCAATTCCACTGCCGAAACGCCGACAAGGAGGAGCAAAGGGACGCCGAACCCCAGCAAAGCGCGCCAGTGACGCCCAATCCGGCGATTCTCCAAAATGCGGGCCGGCTGTTCCGCCTCCCACAAAAAGAGCAAACCGACCAGCACCAGCGCTCCGCTGACGGGAAACATGGCGAGAATCCCACCCAGGGAAAGTCCGCCGCGGCGGTAGGCCATCCCCCACCACCACAACGTGAACGCGCCGCCGCCCAGCAAAATCAGCCATCCCGCCAGGCGGGGCCTCCACAGCGCCAGGGCGACGAACAAAAGACAGGCCGCAGCGGGCACAAGATATGCCAGAGGCTGCGGAAAAGGCAGCCCCCAGCCCTCGTAATACAGTTCGCTGATGCCCCAGAACGTCCACAGCGAGGCCGCCAGGGAAAGTATCACCCAGGCGAGTACCCCTGCATAGCGTTTCATCACACCTGCTCCCGAACCTGCTTCCCGGTTCTCGTCACTTTCATTGTACATCCATTTGTGAAAAATAGGACACACAGAATCTTTCCAGGAGCATAAAAAAAGGTGACAGTCACTTCGAGAGTGACTGTCACCGGGATACCAACCTGCAGGGCGAGCGAATCCCTCACCCCCGGCTCCTCTCCCACAAAGCGAGGGAAGACATCAACCGATGATGCCCAACTGCCGCCCGACTTTGGCAAAGGCTTCCAGCCCTTTATCCAGGTCGTCACGGCTGTGGGCAGCGGAAATCATTACCCGGATGCGGGCCTTGCCGCGCGGCACCGTCGGATAGCCGATTGCCATGGCGAAGACCCCGGCATCGAAGAGGGCGCGGCTGAATTCCTGGGCGGTTTTGGCCTCGCCCAGCATAACCGGCGTGATGGGGGTCACGCTTTGACCGGTATCGAAGCCCAGTTTTTTCATCTCGCCCTTGAAATACTTCGTGTTGGCCCACAGTTTGTCCACCAGGTCGGTGGATTCTTCCAGCAGGTCTACGGCAGCCAGGCAGGCGGCGGTATCGGGGATGGTCATTGCCGAGGAGAAGAGGAAGGGACGTCCGCGCTGGTGCAGCCACTCCACGATGCGCCCGTTGCCGGCCACCACCCCGCCGACCACGCCGAAGGCCTTGGAGAGCGTGCCCACTTCCACGTCCACCTTGCCGTGCAGGTTGAAGTGGTCTACAATGCCGCGCCCGCCGCGGCCCAGGACGCCTTCGCCGTGGGCATCGTCCACCATCAGGATGGCGTCGTAATCTTTCGTTACAGCGTAGATTTCGTCCAGGGGGGCAACGTCGCCGTCCATACTGAAAACCCCGTCCGTGACCACCAGCGCCCGGCGGTACTCGGCGCGGTGGGCCTCCAGTTGCTTCTTCAAATCTGCGGGGGCGCAGTGGGCGTAGCGGATGATTTTTGCCCGCGACAGGCGGCTGCCGTCGATGATGCTGGCATGGTTGAGTTCATCCGAGAAGATGACATCTTCTTTGCCCACCAGCGCAGGGATAGTACCGAGGTTGGCGTTGAAACCGGATTGGAAGGTGATGGCAGCCTCCACGCCTTTGAATTTCGCAAGGCGCTCATCCAGTTGGACGTGCAAGGACATCGTGCCGGCAATCGTGCGCACCGCGCCCGGCCCGACGCCGTATTTGTCAATTGCTTCTTTGGCGGCCTGCGTCAGGCGGGGATGATTCGCCAGCCCCAGGTAATTGTTGGAACAGAAATTGAGCACTTTTTGCCCGTCCACCACCAGCCAGGCCCCTTGCGGAGACCCCAGCGTGCGGATGTGGTTGTAGAGGCCGCTTTGATGCAAGGCCTGCAATTCATCTTCAATCCACTGCAATTTGGGAGGAAGGATTTCTTCGGACATAGACACCTCACGGGTTTGGAAGAACAGTTGTGTCTGGGCGCGCCCCGCCGCAATCAGGGCGGTTTTTTGGGCGCGTCTCAGTTCTTTGATTTGCCGCTCCCGGCGCAAAGCCTGGGCGCGACTCGGAACCGATTCCACGTACACCACACGAACAGGGCGGCGGGAGCGGGTGTAGCGCGCCCCGCGGCCGCGGTTGTGTTCGCGCTCCCGACGCAGCGGGTCGGTGCTCCAGCCGGTGTAGTACGTGCCATCGGCACATTCCACGATGTAGCAATAGCAGGGCGCATCACTCATCGGAGCGTTTGCGCCGTCCAAAGCCCAACATGCGGGCGAACATCTCGGAGGCGGAGGGCATCTCCGCTTTCGGCGCATCGGGGGCCTGCCAGTCTCCGGAGCGGCGCTGCCCCCACCAGCGCGCCCGCCCGGATTGCGCCTTCTCCAGGCGGGCCTGGAGGGCCGCTTCGTCCTCCGAGTCCACCTCGGCCCGGATTTGGCGCAGCACCCCGATGAATTCATCCAAAATCCGGAGGACATTTTCCCGGTTGAGCATCAGGGTGCGGCTCAGGGCGGCAGCCTCCTCCATGCGTTCCAACGAAGCGGTCACCTCGGTGTAAGCGCGCCCGGTCAGTTGCCGGCCTTCGCGCCAGCCCGGCCTGTCGGCGGTGCTCTCCACCAGGGCGGCGGCCAGCAGTTTGGGGAGGACATCCACGCGGCTCATCAAACTGTCCACCTCCACCAGTTCTGCGAAGATAGGGGTCGCGCCCAGCAGGTGGGACAAATCGGCGGCCAGTTTGACCGCTTCGGATGGCGTGCCGGGGGGCGCGGCAATCATCATCGGCATCCCGCGGAACAGGTCGGCGCGGGCGGCCTCCTGCCCCGAAACATCCAGGTACAGGTAAGCCGGGTTCAGGACGGGCATCAGGCCGACGTAGTAACGCTCCGGGGGCAGCAATTCCTGCGCCCAGGCGGTCAGGGCACTTTTTACCGGAGCGGTATCCAGCACCACCGCGCCCTCCTTCAGGTCGGGAGCGATGAGTTCCAGGGTGGTGCGGATTTCGTTCACGGGCAGCGTCAGGATGACAATATCGGCATCGCTCACCGCGTTGGGCAGGTTGATGAAGCGCTCGTCCAGCGCCCCTTGCGCTTTGGCTTTGTTCGCCAGGCCGAGTTCCTTGTCGTAGCCGCGGCGGTAGACGGCCTTACCGTGCTCCTGGAGCGCCAGGCCGATGGAAGTGCCGATTTGTCCCATCCCGATGATGGTCAGGTTGACAGGCATGTGATTCTCCTAATTCTCGTCGTCGGCGGACTGGAGGGCAAGCAGCAGCCGCTCGAACTCGTCTTGTGGGGGGGATTGCAACTTTTCTTGATGACGGCGGATGAGGGCGACCACGCCCGGAGAGGCTCCCGCTTCTTGGGCTTGTTGCGCTCCCCAGATGGGGTGCATGGCCGCAACGACAAAGGGACGCCGCCACCCTCGGGGTGCGGAGGCCGCCCAAAGGGAGTCTGCCTTCTCCCACCAGGGGGCAGCAAGCACAATCAGGATGCGCTCCCACAGGCGCAAGGGGGGCGCTTCCGCTTTCCCGACATCGTGCAGCAGCGCCGCCTGGAGCAAATCGGGATGCGTTTCGCCGCGCCGCTGGAGGGTATCCAGCACTCCCAGGGCGTGCGCCTGCTCCGCGGGGGTCATCCGCAGGAAGAGCGTCATCAGAGGCGGAGGGAGAATCCGGCGGGCGCGTCCCAGCGAAAGCGCATCGGGAGCGGCGTGCAGGTAATGGGCAGCCTGACGGGTGCGGTACAGCCAGCGGGAGACGTTCATCTTCAAAGGACGAACAGGCGCAAGAGCGAGATAGCCGGGCGGAAGACCACCAGGCCGAGGATATCCAGCCCCAGCATGGGGGCCACGAAGACCAAAATGAGCAGAATGACGGGGCCGTAGGGGCGCAGGTTCTCGAAGCGCCATCCCCATTGCGGCGGCAGGAAGTAGGGCAGGATTTTATCCCCATCCAGCGGGGCCACGGGGATGAGGTTGAAGAGGAAGAGCACCAGGTTGATGAGGATGAACTGCGTCATCACCTGCGCGAGACTGGGAAACAGGCCGCTCGGCAAACTGGGGCGCAGCAAGCCCATCCGAAAGGGAATGGCCGCCAGGAGCGCCATCGCCAGGTTAGAGAGCGGGCCGGCAATCGAAACCAGCATAACCCCCGCGGGGGTGCGGCGGCGCAGCGCGGCGGGGTTGATGGGAACCGGTTTGGCCCATCCAAAACCCGCCACTACAAGCAACAACGACCCCAAAGGGTCGAGGTGGGCAAGAGGATTGAGCGTGAGCCGTCCGTGCAGGCGGGGGGTGGAATCTCCCAGATAATCGGCTACCACGGCGTGCGCCAGTTCGTGGAAGGTGAAGGCCACAATCAGGACGACGATGTTGGCGAAGACTTCGGCAGGGGTCAGGTTGAGCATGAAAACCTCCGAGGGGATTATACTCCATCCGAAGGGCGCGTGTTACAATGCGAACGAGGATGTGGCACATGGCACGTGTCACGTATCAAGTATCAAGTGCCACGTGTCAGGTGCCAGGTATCAGGTGCGACGTGCGAAGTGCGAGCGGCTGACCTCCAACCGGCGAACCGACAAACCGATGCACCGATGAACCAATGCACCGATGCACTGATGAACCGATGAACCAATGAACCTCCCCGACCTGGAACTTGACGACATTGTACGCCTGCGCAAGCCGCATCCCTGCGGCGGCTACGAGTGGAAAGTCGTCCGGCTGGGCGCGGAAATCGGGCTGGAATGCCTGACCTGCGGCCGCCGGGTACTCCTGACGCGGCGCAAACTGGCGCAGCGCGCCAAATCCATCCGCAAACCGGAAGCAGCCTCCCCCGATGAAGTCCCCTGAGAAGCCCCACATCCTGTTTTTGTTTTCCGATACCGGCGGGGGACATCGCAGCGCGGCGGAGGCCATCATCGAAGCCCTGCATCTGGAGTTTGGCGACGCCCTTTCCACCGAGATGGTGGACATTTTCAAGGATTACGCCCCGCGGCCTCTCAACGTCATGCCCGACCTGTACCCCGTGATGGTGCGTATTCCGCAATTGTGGGGGCTGGGATACCGTCTGAGCAACGGGCCGCGGCGGGTCAGTATCTTGCATCACAGCACCTGGCCGTATGTGCGCCGCGCCTTGCGCGCCCTGATACACCAGCACCCCGGCGATTTGATTGTCTCGGTGCATCCCCTGGCAAACGCGCCCGTCCTGCGCGCCCTGGGACCGCAGCGTCCCCCCTTCATCACCGTGGTGACCGACCTGGTGACCACTCACGCCTTCTGGTATCAGGGGAACATGGATTTGTGCATCGTCCCCACGGAGACGGCGCGGCAGCGCGCCTTCAAGGCCGGCCTGCGCCCGGAGCAGGTGCGCCTGGTGGGGCTGCCCGTCGCCGACCGCTTCTGCCACGCGCCCGGAGACCCCCGCGCTCTCCGGCGGGAACTGGGCTGGCCGGAGCAGCGTTTTACCGTCGTCCTGGTAGGCGGGGGCGAAGGCATGGGGCCGCTGGAAGCAACCGCCCTGGCTATCGCCGAAGCCCGTCTGCCCCTTACGCTGGTGGTCGTCACCGGTCGCAACCGGAAACTCCGTCAGCGGTTGGAGGCTCGCCGCTGGCCCATTCCCGTTTTCGTGTACGGTTTCGTGCGCGAGATGCCCGCCTTCATGCAGGCCGCCGACGTGCTGGTCACCAAAGCGGGGCCGGGGACCATCAGCGAGGCACTCAACGCCCACCTGCCGATGATTTTGTACAGCCGTCTGCCGGGACAGGAGGACGGCAATGTTCCCTACGTAACGGAAAACGGTGCCGGCATCTGGGCGCCCACCCCACAGAGAATCGTCGCCGCCCTGCGTTACTGGCAAACCAACCGCGTCGCCTACGCCCAGGCCCAGGCCGCCTGCAGACGGATGTCCCGTCCTCAGGCCGCCCGCCAGATTGCCCGTCTCATCGCAGCGGCGGTGGAGAAGACGGGAGACCATGGGAAGTAGACCGCAAACCGTAGGCCAACAAGACCAATCCGACAAACCAGACCAATTCGACTAACTCGACCAACCCGACTAACTCGACCAATCTGACCAATCCAACCTTTGGAGCCAATGAACAAATACATTCTCCCCCTCCTCGTTCTCCTGCTCAGCGGTTGTACGCTGCTCTCCCCCGCTCCGCCGCCAGACTCCGAGGCCACCCTCGATACGACGCAGGTCTATCAGACCGTGCAAGCCAAATTGACCGAGGCCATCGCCCTGACGCAGGCCAACCTGCCGACGGAGACCCCCGTGCCGAGTGACACATCCGTCCCGGCCACACCGCTCCCCACGGCTACCATCCCTGCAGCGGCCACGGCCACGGCTACGCCCG